>CBDCUE010000013.1:0-49142 GCA_965222515.1 Rickettsiales bacterium
GATAAGAAACAACCCTTTCTTTAGTTAGTTTTTTGAATTTATTATTAAGTTTTAAATAAAAAAACTCCTCTTTGTTTTTACCACAATCAATCAAAATATTAATGTTTTTTTGTTTGATATTTTTTACATAAATAGCATATAACATAAAACTAGATATTGATAAAACTTTAATATTCTTATGCACTAACATCAATCCTTTTATTAAAGCAATGGCAACCCTAATACCTGTCCAGCTTCCAGGTCCCACAATGCAATATATTTGATTGATATCTTTTGTTTCTAAATCTGAATCTTTTAACAATTCTTTTAATTCATAAGCTAAATTTTCTGCCTGCTTATTTAAAATAATGTTTTTTTTAAGATAAATTTTTTTATCTTGTTTTTTTAATGCTAAATTTACTACACTAAAAGAAGTATCTATAATTATTTCATTCATTTTTGGTTTTTTTATTCACTTTTAATATTTAGTATTTATATTGCAAGCAATTAACTTTTTAAGATGTTGTGGTTAGGTAGCTCAGTTGGTAGAGCAAAGGACTGAAAATCCTTGTGTCGGCGGTTCGAGCCCGCCTCTGACCACCATCTTATAATATATTAAAATTATATTTTCAAGAAATCCCTTTTCATTTTTTCTAAGGCAACAGCCCTATGTGATATTTCTTGCTTAATATCACTTGATAGTTCAGCAAAAGTTTTATCATAACCATTTGGTATAAAAATCGGATCATAGCCAAAACCCATATCTCCCTTTGGAGGAAATGTTATTTTTCCATTCACTCTACCCTCATAAATATAATTTTTGCCATTTTTTAAATAAATAACTAAGATACAAATAAAATATCCCGTAACTTGGTTTAAATTTATTTTTCTATTTAACAATTCTTGCTTTATTTTTTTCATAGCAAACACAAAATTTTTATCTTTTCCTGCCCATCTTGCTGAATAAATACCTGGTTTATCATCTAACTGATCTACACATAAGCCAGAATCATCAGCAATTACAGAACAATTAGTTTGTTTTGCATAAGATTCTGCTTTAATAATTGCATTTTCTTTAAAACTTTGACCTGTTTCTTCTGGTTCTATAACATTAAAATTCTTTGTTGAAATTGCTTTTATGTTATAATCTTTAAAAAATTCTGTAAATTCCTTGAATTTTCCTTGGTTACCAGTGGCAATTAACAGCTCTTCTATCTCCATTTTTTAAATTATTATTTAGTTTTTTAATAAAAAACTTGATTATAATGGTTATTTTGCTTATAAAAAAGAAAAAAATCTTATTTTGTGCCCGTAGCTCAGCTGGATAGAGCAACAGCCTTCTAAGCTGTGGGTCAGAGGTTCAAATCCTCTCGGGCACACCACTTTTTCTTATATCAAATGCAAAAAGAGTCTTTTAAAACAAATAGTGCATTTTCTTTAATAGAATTATCTATTGTAATTATCGCCATAGCTCTTTTAATTACCATTGTTTCTCAAGGAGCAAAATTGGTAGAACAAAGCAAATTAATAAAATTAACAGAAGAAATAAGTAGTATAAAATCTTCTATTTCTCAATTTACTAAATTATATCAAGCTCTTCCTGGAGATTATACCAATGCTTCTAGACTGGATAATAATTGCAAAAGCGGTAATGGTAATGGAGTAATAGACAGCACAGAAAACAATGCTTTTGCTCATTTATATCTTGCTGATATTCTACTATCTAAACCACTAGATAGCTTTGCCCAAATATCAAATGATATATGCAATAATGGCATATATTATCCTTCAAATATTTTTAAAAAAGGAAAACAAAAATTAGCTTTTTACCTAAAAAGTTTAAACAGCTATAATAATGGCAATCATCCATATTTTACTAATAGTTTTGGCAGTAAAAAGCTTGCTAGAAGCTTTATTGTATTAGCAAAAATATCAAAATTTAGGATTGATGAAAATGACAAAATATTGACATCTTTGCAGGCAAAGATTATAGATGATAAAATTGATGATGGAAGCCCTAATAATGGCTTTGTAACTGCTCTTGATGATGTTGGTAACAATTGTGTTTCTGGTGATTCTGAGTCAATAGAAACTCATTATAAAAGCTCTGATGGCGATCAATTAACCTGCAGAATAATAATAAGATTTAAATAAAAAAATAAAAATGAGTAAAATGCAAAAACAACCAAAATATAAAAACTGGAGTTTTATTTCTTTAATAGTTACAATTTTTAACATTGGTAGAAGCCCCTTTGCCCCTGGAACTTTAGGATCATTAGTTGCAGCAATAGAATTTACAATATATATTTCCCTATTAACAAGAGGCTTTATTGTTTATTACGAATATCTTGCTTTTGTAATGTTTCTTGCCTTTGTAACAGTTCATTTATATGTAGAAGGAAACAACAAAAAAGACCCTCAAGAAGTAATTATTGATGAATATGTAGGTCAATATATAGCTCAATTATTCAGTGTTCACTTCTTAATCTTGGTATGGCCAGAATTAACTACAACTTTTTTCTATTTTGTAATTGCCGTTTCTTTTATATTATTTAGAGTTTTTGATATAGCCAAACCATCTTTAGTTGGTTATTGTGATAAAAACATCAAAGGAGCGATAGGAGTTATGCTAGATGATATAGTTGCAGGCTTTTTCTCCGCCATTTTAACTATTATTACTTTTGTCATTTATGTTTCAATTATTTCTTAAATTACAAATTAATCTTTTAGCAAAAAAACTTACAAAGATTGCCATAGAAAAACAAAAAACTATCTCTGTTTGTGAATCTTGCACAGGAGGATTGCTTGCTAGTTACCTTACTAAATATTCTGGTTCCTCAAAATTCTTTTTAGGAGGAATTATTGTTTATTCTAATCAAGTAAAAGAAAAAAATCTTAACATTTCAAAAGAAATTTTAAATAAATATGGTGCAGTAAGTAAAGAAACTGCAGAAAAAATGTCCCAAAATAGCAAAAAACTTTTTTCAAGCGATTATTGCCTAGCTATAACAGGAATAGCAGGCCCTTCAAGAGATAACAGCAACAAAAAAGTAGGTTTAGTATATATTTCTTTAGCAAACAACACCACAAAACATAATTTTTCTGGTAGAAGAAATATAATAAGACTTAAATCTGTATTAACTTCCTTGCAATTATTATTTTTAGAATTGCTAATCAAAGGAGATTAGAAATCAAAGGAGTAAAATCTAACTTCTGTTTTTTAATAGAAATAAAAAAGGACAAAAGTTAAACTTGCTCCTTTGACCGCTAATTAGTCGTCCCTAAAAAACTATAAAAAGCCTTGCAGTATAAGGTTTTTTTTGTATAATTTGCATAGTAAAAACACAAGCTTTTTACCAATAACTCTTAAAACCTTGCAAAAATGTTACACAAAACTCACCAAACAGGAAATGATATGGATATGTTCAGAAATGAATTAGTAAATAGTCGCACCTAAATTATTATTTAGAAAATCAGTATTTTTAAATAATTCATTTAAAAGTTCAGAAGAAGTTGTTGTGATATGCCCTTTAGGAATGTTAGATTTCAATGTTTCTTTTTGCTGGTTTGTTAAGTTATATTTTATTACTATAGCAGTAATTGTATCCTCTAAAGAACTTTTTTTGTTTATCTGAATCACTTATTGTACTATTTTCCAACTCCCTTGATATGATTTATGCTAGTTTAAATCTGTTATTCTATAAAAAATATCTTAATCTTAACTTTTATCTATAGTTATGTTGCAGTGCCTAATAATTTATGTAGGGTGTTATGACAAAACAAGGTATGTTTTTGGATTATAAAGTAGCATAGAACCACTTTATAATACTATTTAAACTTTCTAATCTTCTTTTTTTTCCTCCTCCTCTTTTTCACCTTCAAGTTCCTGCCATTTATTAAGAAATGCCTTAAAATGAATTTTATCTTTATTTTCTTCCAAAAAATCTTTTATTTGTTTTATAGCAGAATCATAAGAATCATTGCTGATTATTGAATTATGAAGGGCATAGCTTAAATATACTAAATATGTATTTAATACATCTGTTTCACAATAATCTCTAATTTCGTTTAGCTTTTTCTTTTTATAAAGATCATAAACTGTTGAGCCATCAATATCTAACTTTCCTGGATAATTAAAAACTGCACAAGCTTCATTTAATTTTAATCTTCCTGATGCATAAAAATCTGTTAGGGTCTCGTGCAAATCAGTGTGCCAATCCTTGCTATATCTACAACCATAACCATTCCATTTATCGCCTAATTTATAAATATTAGTTTTAATATTATATTTCATCGCACGATATTTCAAAACTGGAATATCAAAGGCTCGGCCATTAAAAGACACTAATCTTGGTTTTTTATTTTCCATATATTTAAAAAAGCTCTCCACTAATTCTTTTTCGCTAGATTCAATTGTTCCCCCACTTCTTAAAGTTTTTAAAGTTAGTTTTTCTTCTTCAAAACTATGCTCTATGGCTATTTCTGCATAGGAAATTGCTACTATTTTATGAAAAGCTACTTTTAAGAAAACTTCGTCAGCTGGTTTATCTGGATTATGATATTTTGCAATTTCTTGATGAACTTTTTTATCTATTGTTTTTTTAGGTAAATTTAATAAACTTTTAGCAGATTCAATATCTGGAATTGTTTCAATATCAAAAACAAAAATGTTGGAATTAATCATTATTTAGTATAATTTATATTACTGATACAACAAAATATAATTATATATGAAGAAAATACAATTTTTTTTATTAATATCTTTGTTATTATTTTCTGCTACTCCAAGTTATGCATTAAATATTATTAGAGATTTACAAACAGAAAATTTTTTAAATAAAGTTTTTAAACCAGTATTTAAAGCAGCTAACCTAGAAAATCAAATTGATATTTATATTATTAGAGATGGAGGAATTAATGCTTTTGTAGCAGGAGGTAAAAATATTTTTATCAATACAGGCACAATTTTACAATCTTCAGATCCATTAGGATTAATTGGAGTGGTAGCTCATGAAACAGGACATATTGCAGGAGGTCATCTTGCAAGACAATCAGCTGATATTGAAAGAATAAAAAAACAAACAGCTTTGGGATTATTGCTAGGAGTAGCAACTGCTAGCTTTGGTAATGTTGATGCTGGATATGCAGTTATATTAGGTAGTTCTCATATTGCACAAAGAAGTTTTTTTAGTTTTGCTAAAAAACACGAAGATTCAGCGGATGAAGCAGCTTTGCGATATTTAGATAAGGCTCAACTATCTTCTCAAGGATTATATGATTTTTTTAGTTATATTAAAGAAAATGAAAAACTTTATTATGATGAAATCAATCCTTACACGAGAACTCACCCTTTAACAAAATTTCGTTTATCAAGAATTAATTCTCATTTAAAAACCTCACCTTATACAAAATCATCTTTAGATGATAAAACAATAAAGGAGTGGAGAATTATTCAGGCTAAATTAGATGCATATCTTAATAGTCCTAAAGATATTTTAAAAAAATATAAATTTTTGCATAAAGATTCTCATTTAATAGCAAATATTATTGCTAATTATAAATTGGGGAAAATCAAAAAATCTCTATCATTATTCAAAAAGGTAAAAGGTAAAAACAATCCTTATATTTTAGAATTAAAAGCTCAAATCCTATATGAAAATGGCAATTTTTTACAAGCTAAAAGAATATTATTAAAATTAGACAAACAATTTATTAATGAAATATTAATCACTGTGCAATTAGCTCAATTAGTTTTGAATAGCAAAGATCAAAAATATTATCAAACAATGATAGAAAAATTAAATCTAACCATACATAAAACTAAACAACCTTATATAATATCTTGGAATTTACTTGCAGAATTATATAGTAAAACAGGAAATAAATTTTTATCCTTTCTATCATTAGCAGAGGCAAAATATTATTTAGGAGATTATCAAAAAGCAATTTTTTATGCTAAAAAAGCAAAAAAAATAGGTAAAGGAGATAAGAAAAAACTTTATAGAATCAATGATATCATAAAATCTTCTAAGAAAAAAATATGATAAAAACAACACCAACTTCAAAAAAAACGGCGGTTATTTTATTTAATTTGGGGGGGCCTGATAAATTATCTGCTACAAAAAAATTTTTGTTTAATTTATTTAATGATAAAGCAATTATTAATTTGCCCTTTTTTTTTAGGTATTTTTTGGCAAAATATATTTCTAAAAAAAGAGAGAAATTTTCTCAAGAGATTTATAAAAATATGGGTGGTAAATCCACTATTTTGGAGCAAAGTAATAAGCAAGCTGAATTATTAGAGAAAGAATTAAATAAAGAAAATTCTTATCAAGTTTTTGTTTCAATGAGATATTGGCATCCTTTTTCTAGTGAAATTATAAAAGAAATAAAAAATTTTGATGAACTAATTTTACTTCCCCTATATCCTCAATATTCAACTACTACAACTTCATCATCTTTTAATGACTGGCAAAAACAAGCTAAAAAACATAATATAAACATCCCAACTAAGAAAATTTGTTGCTATCCAAAAGAAAAAAATTTTATTAAAGCTCATTGTGAACTAATCAATTTTGCAATAAAAAAAATAAAAAATCTATCTGATTATAGAATTTTATTTTCTGCTCATTCTTTACCAGAGAAAATTATAAAAAAAGGAGATCCTTATCAATGGCAAATCACAGAAACTGCCCAGAGCATTATGGCTAATTTAAAAAATAATATTGATTTTCAAATATGCTATCAAAGCAAAATTGGCAGATTAAAATGGCTAGAACCAAGCATAGAATCTGCTCTAAAAAAAGCCGCTAACGATAAGAAAAATATAATTTTAGTTCCTATTAGCTTTGTTTCAGAACATTCTGAGACTTTAGTAGAGTTAGATATTGAATATAAAAAAATAGTAGAAAATTTAGGCATAAAAGATTATATCCGAATTTCTACTTTATCATATAATAAAAATTTTATTTCTGCCTTAGCATCATTATGTTTAAAAAAAGAAAATAAAGATAGTTTTTACCAAGAAAAAACCTGCCCTAATCTTTTTACTAAATGTTGCAAATTAACTTAAATTAAAAAATAAAGACAATAAAATTTATAGCAAAGAAAAGGATAATTTTTGCCATAAATAATTTCTTTTTTTCTATTGCGACACATATATGGGGTTCTAATGCAAGTAAAAAAATAAAAAAATAGTTGCACTTAATAAATCCCCTTATACACTGAAATAGTTAGTTCTTTCCTAATAGGCTTTGCTAGTTTTCTATTACATTGTCTGTTGGGGTAGTTTTTGATATAATATGAGTAATAAAGTGGAGTTTAAAAATTCTAAACAGCTTCTTTTTTTAGCTGATTATTTATTAAAAATTAATAAGAATTTCTGCCCTTGCTATGGGTTATCCCTCTCTTTTTTAGAGAGGGGTATTTTTGTAATCTTTCTCTCTTCTCTATTTTTTAGGCATAGCATTGAATAATTTGTCAGATAAGCTATTTGGCAATATTTTTGTAAATTGTAAAAAATAATAAATTATTTTTGGAAAAATAACAATAGTTTTGTTTTTTGCAATTGCTTTTGCAATTAGATTACTCGCTTTCTTGCTAGAAATTAAAAATGGCATAGGAAAATTATTTGCATCAGTCATTGGAGTTTTTATATATCCTGGGCAAATTGTAGTTACCTTGATATTATCTTTAAAAAATTCTCCTCTTATTGCTTCTGCAAAAAATCTAACTGCTGCTTTTGAGGTGGAATATGCTGGTGCTTGGGGTAATCCTCTAAAACCTGACATTGAGCTAATGATTGCAATATGCCCTTTTTTTCTTTTTTGAAAATTTTCAATTAATGGATAAATACTATTTACTACTCCAAAAATATTAATATCAAAAATATCTTTTATCTGTTGATATTTTTCATCTCCTTTACTAGTTCCTGCAGAAATTCCAGCATTAGCAATAATTAAATCTACTGGGTGTTTTTTGTCAAACTCTAAAAGAATCTTTTCTAATTTTTTCTTATCTCGAACATCACAAATGGCAGTTTCTACTTTAGCTCCTTGATCTTGACAAGTTTTTTTAGTTTTTTCTAAATTAATTTTATTTCTAGCAATTAATAATAAAATATTGTTTTGCTGGGCATATTTTTGACTAAGAGAGTCTCCTAAACCACTAGATGCTCCTGTTATTACTATGTTCATATTTTTTATTATTTTAGGCTGAAAGAAAGAGTGCAAAGAAGTAATTCTTATCTCTTATGCTATTTTTTAATAGAAAGAAATAGTATTAAACTACAAAAACATCTATTACTGGAGATTTTAAACTTTCTTTATAGATTTTATTTTTTAATTCTGAAGAAACTATTTTTATGATTTTATCTTTATCAGGAGATTTGTCTTTTTTAAGAACAGCAGAAGGTTTTAGAATTTTAGCTAAATAAGAAACCAATGATGCTATCTTTTTCTGATCTTGAATTTCGTCATATAATCCTAAAGGATTAATTACTGGATCAGCTTTTAATTCTCCATCTTTATTAAATTGAACCAAAACATTGACAATCCCATTTTGTGATATTTTTTTTCTAACTTTTAAAATAGAACCTTTTAAATCAATTAAATTGCTACCATCCACTGCTAAATAACCATTTGCTACATTTCCTATAACACCTGAATTGTTCTTTTCAATCAACACACAAGAACCATTAGTTACTGTAACAATGTTTTTTATCCCTATCTCTTTTGCAAATTGACCATGTTTATTAATATGCATCTCTTCACCATGAACTGGTATTGCCGTGTTTGGTTTAATTAAATTATACATTTTTCTTAATTCCTCCTGATTTGGATGACCTGAGACATGCACAAATTCATCTTTTTCTGTAATTACATTAACTTTTCTTCTTGATAATAAATTCAAACTCTCACTAATTTTTAATTCATTTCCTGGAATAATTTTTGATGATAAAATTATAGTATCATCTTTTTGTAATTTTATAAAAGGATATTTATTTTCTGCCATTTTTCTAATGCTGGCCTTTTCTTCTCCTTGGCAACCTGTTGCTATTACCAAAATTTTATTTCTAGCCATTCTCTTAACCTGTTCTCTTTCTATAAAAATGGAGCTGTCTTTAATATAACCTATTTTTTTAGCTATATCTTGAATTCTAAGCAATGATCTACCACATAAAACTACTTTTCTTTTAGTTTTTTTAGCCGCTTCAATTAAAGTTAAAACTCTAGATAGGTTTGAAGCAAATGTTGAAACTACCACTAAATTTTTTTGTTTTGAAATTAATTTTATTAAGCTTTTTTGCAAATCTCCCTCTGATCCTGAATGACCTTTACTAAAAACATTAGTAGAATCTCCAACAAAAGCAGTAACTCCTTCTTTTCCAATATTTGCCAATTTTTTAAAATCATCAACTTTTCCTAATACTGGATTATGATCAAATTTCCAATCCCCACTGTGAAAAATAGTTTGCTCTCCTGCCTTAATAACCAAAGCATTCATCTCTGGCACAGAATGATTAATCTCTACTAATTCCAAATCAAAGCCTTTTAAAGAAAATGAAGCTCCTTCTTCCAAAATATTAATCGGAACTTTTTTATCTAATTGATATTCCTTTAATTTTTCTTTTAAAAATAATCCTGTAAATTTTGAGGTGTAAATAGGAACTGGTATCTGTCTCCATAAATGCTGAACAGCTCCAAAATGATCTTCGTGAGCATGAGTTATTATCAAACCCAAAACATCTTTTTTTATTCTTTTTAAAAATTGTATATTAGGAACTATTATATCTACCCCTGGGACACCGCTGATAAATCCTATACCCAAATCTATCATTATCCATTTTCCTTGATATTGATATAAATTTAAATTTAAGCCTATTTCCTTAGCACCACCAAGTGGCACAAATAATAAGTTGTCTTTATGTTTTTTAAAAAAATCCATTTTTTAGTTTTTTTAGTTAAGGTTGTTAAGTGCAGTTTGGCAATCTAAATACCATCTACACGATTTTTAAAGTTAATTACTCCTGAGCATTTTATTTGTCATAATACAGTTTGTGTAAAAAAAGGTATTTATAAAAAACAAATAACCCCTCTAAAGTCAAATTTTGATTATAATCTTTTATTTCTTTAATATTCTCAGCAAATATCTTTCCATCACCTCCTGTTGCGATTATAATAAAGTTTTTTTTATATTCCATCATAATTTTGGATATAATTCCTTCAATCATAGAAATATATCCATAATAAATACCATTATTAATAGCAGAGACTGTATTTGTGCCTATTATATTTTTAGGTTTTTGTAAAAACTCTATTTTAGGTAATTGAGCTGTGTTAATTGCTAAGCTATTTATTGCCAGCTTAACACTTGGCAAAATTAGCCCTCCTTGATAACCTTTTTCTTTTGTTACTAAATCAAAAGTAATTGCTGTACCAAAATCTATCACAATAGCATCTTGATTATATTTATCCAAGACATAAATAGCATTAGCAATTCTGTCATCTCCTACTTCTTCCTTTTTTTCTAAAGATATTTTTATAGGCAGTTTTTCTAAATAATCTCTTAAAAAAACTGCCCTAAATTGAAAAATATTAAAAATTAATTGATCATAAATTGGAGTTAATTTAGGAACAACACTTGCGATTACAATAGCTGAGACTTTAGAAATATTTTTTAATTGAGCTAAAAATTGAGCTTTTAATTCATCAATATCAACTTTACTTTGATTAGTTATAACAAATCTTTTTATTAATTTATTTTGCTCAAAAACTCCTATCAGACTATTGGTATTACCAATATCAATGGCAATAATCATATCGCTCTTAATCTTAAATTATCTTCTTTTATTGTTTTTTCTTCTTCATTAAAAAACACACTTCCTGAAATTATTTTTTTTATCTCTGTATCAATTTTAAGTAACAAACAGCCTTTATCAATACCAACAAATTTACCTCTTATCTCTTCATTCATAGAAGTAACTATGATTTCTTGATTCAAATGTGCAGAATATTCAAGCCATTCTTGATAAATTTCATCTTCTTTTCTTGGATCCTTTAATTTTTTCAAATATTTATCATAATTTTCCATTATATTAAATAATATTTTATCTAAGCTAACATTTTCTATCCCTTCATTTAATAGTGAAGTTGCTGTTTCTAATTCTTTAGGAAAAAAATTAACATTAAGACCAATACCACAAATCATTTTATCTATCCTATTATTTTCAATATTGCTTTCCAGTAAGATACCTGCAATTTTTTTATCATTAATTAATAAATCATTAGGCCATTTAAATTCTATTTTTAAATTTGTAAAACTTAAAGCATTTCTTATTGCAAGTGCAGAGATAAACGGATAAACACTTATGTTATCTACAATATGATCCAAAATAAATGAAAAATGCAGATTACCAACACCAGATTGCCATATTTTACCATATCTACCATAAGAATTACTCTGATTTTTTGCCCAAACAATCAAACCATTTTCAGCATATCCTGCTTGAATAATTCTTTTTGCTTCAGCAGAAGTGGAATCTAAATTATCAAAAATTAAAATATTAGGATCTTGTTTGTCTAGTAACATTATTAAAAGGTATAAATTTTTATATTAAAAAACCATTTACTTGAATTATTAAAAGCAAAATTACTAATAATCAAGTAGAGAATAAATGAAACAGCAATTTTAAGTTAAAAAATAAAAATAACTATTTTGTGCCACCTCTAATTATGCTCAACAAAATAATCAAATTCTGTTTGGTGAGTTTTTCTCTGTTGCCTTTCGAGTCTTCGCAGTAAAGATATTATAGGTTTTAATTTTAATTCTCTTGCAATAGCTATAGCTACTTTGTTATTTCTGTCTATTGTGGATAAATTTGCTCCATACCTTACCAATTCTGTCAAAATATCTTTTCTATTTAATACCACTGACAAATGAATTGGAGCAATATTATTCCTATTCTTCTGATTAACTGGATAACCTAGAGCAAGTAATTTTCTAACGACATTTACATCACCTTGCTTTATGGCATAGGTTAAAGGTGTATCTGCTCCAGAATATAGATTGTAACTACCATCAAGTCTTTTGCTGTATGCAATAATTGCTGGAAAATTTGCTTGGTCAATTGCTGCAAATAAAAATTGATAATCCTCTTCAACGAATCTTACTTTTGTTAAATGCTTGTTATTATCTCCATAAGATAATTGATTAATTGTAGAGTAATTCAAGTGAGGCAAATAAATTTCTTTTCTAGCGATGATTTTTATCTCTAAAATTTCATCTTTTTTTGTTTTCTTTTTTTTTGGAGTAGCTAATATCTTTTCTAGTTTTTCAATCTTCTTTTCTTCTTTTGCTACAGGAAGAATTTTCTTTATTTTTTTAAGTTTTTTCTTTACTTTATCTACAAAAGTTTCTTCTTTACTCTCTTTTTTTAAATCAGTTTTTTTGATAATTATTGCACCATCTTTTTGCTTTTTCTTTAAATCAGTATCTTCTACCACAAACTCATCTTTACTCAAATCAAAGAAATCTGTCTCTTGTTTAATTAAAGATCTTGGTTTTATTTTAGCATCTTTCTTTTCATCTTCTGTTTTTATTTCTTTTACTAGATTCTTTTTGTCATCTTTTTTTTCTAAATCCTCAAAAGGATTGGTCTCAATAAAATCTTCATTTTTAGGAATTGTAAATTCTCCCTTATGCTCTGGATTAATTATTGGCTTAGCTGGCTTATTGAAATCTTCTTCTAATGCATTAATTTCTAACACATAAAGAAATTGTAATAAAAAAACTGTTATTAATAATATTTTCATATCTAGGTTTTTTTTAATAAATAAAAACAAATAATATTAAATGTTAAAAGCATTGGTAGCCAAATGGCAAAAATAATATTTATTACATTAAGTAAGGCAAGATTATATAATATATTAAATATTACAAATAAAGTGAAAGAGGTAATAATTACTATTAATATGGATATTGTTTTTTTTTGATATCTTGGAGCATAAATACAAAAATAACCACTTAATAAGAAAAATATTATGTATAATAGTGGTTTTGCAATATTATAATGCAATTTTACCTGATCTTGCTTATAAGGTAATTGTGTTTTTTTAGCTTTTTTTACTTTTTTGAATAATTTTATTAAAGAAGTATGATTAGCAGGAATTTTTGTGATAAATTTCTCTTTATCAAAAATAATAGCTATTTCTTTCTGTTTTTCTACAAAAAGATTATTTTCTTTTCTGATTTTAACTTCATATAAAAATAATATATTATTTTTAATTACAGCATTCTTTGCCCAAATAATTTTGTTACTATGAAAAAACAACAATTTAACCCTCTTTAATTTTGCAACAGAATTATTGATAGTTAAAACTTCACTATTTAAGATATAATCTTTTTGCGACAACCAAATGTTTTTATTAACATTATTTATTTGTCCTGAATTTTTTATTTTTTTTATGATAAGTTGAGATTTACTATTATATTTATCTGCAAAATGATTAACGACAAATAATTGCAATAAAGATATCAAAAATATAACTACAATAATTGGCAGAAAAATTCTTCGATAAGACATTCCTGAATTGCTCAAAATAGTAATATTGCAATTATTACTAAATTTATAAAAAAACAAAATTCCTGCAATTAAAATCACAAAAGGGACAAAGTCTCCTACTAAAATAAATTGATTGTAAAAACTTAATTTTAGAATTTCTAAATAATCAGAATATTTACCAATTTTTTTGCTATATTCTATAAAATCTATTAAAAAGACTAAAGTCATTATAGAAAATAAAATTAGCAAAAATTTACTAATAAAATTTTTAGCTAAATAACAATCTAATTTTAGCATATTTTTTTACGAAAATAAAAAGCAGTTTTTTCAAAACCTGCTTTTAAATAAATATTATGTGATTTGTTATTTTCACAATAAGAAAATAATTCTACATAATTAATGTTATGTTTTTTAGCAATATGATCAACCTCCATTAATAAAATTTTTGAAATATCTTTTTGTCTATATTCAGGTAAAATATAAAAATTAGAAATTTGCAGAAAATTTTTTGAGCATAGCAAAAAATTATAGCTAATCCCCAAAACCCCAACTGCCATATTCTTATCAAAAGCAACTAATAATTGATAATTATGTTTTTTAAACATTTTTTTTAAAGATAGAGATAAATCTCTTTTGCTATAATTAGGGTATAATTTTTCTAATAGCTTTAGATGTTTTTTGGCAAAGAAAAATTTGTTATATTTTTTTACTTGTGAAATAGTCATTTTTATTATATAAAGTTATTTTTCTAATTTTCTTTTAGTATATACTTTAGTATAAATATATATTACATTGTTTTTTTTAACAAGTAACAGAATTTTTATTTGTGTGGATGTTCAGTAGATTGCCACTTCGCACCTAACTAACTTAACTTTACAAAAAACTTAACTTAAAAAAATATGAAGATTGTTTTAGCTTATTCTGGGGGACTGGATACTAGTATAATTTTAAAATGGCTGCAAGATAAATATCAGGCAGAGGTAATTACTTTTACTGCAGATCTGGGGCAGGGGAAGGAAATTGAGCCTGCTAGAGTCAAGGCTCAAGAAATGGGAGCAAAAGAAATTTTTATTGAAGATGTTCAAGAAGAGTTTGTAAAAGACTATGTATTTCCTATGTTTAGAGCAAATGCTATTTATGAAGGATCTTACCTTTTAGGAACATCTATTGCAAGACCGATCGTTGCTCAAAAACTAATTGATATTGCAAGAAGAACTGGAGCAGATGCAATTGCTCATGGCGCTACTGGCAAAGGAAATGATCAAGTGAGATTTGAACTTGCGGCTTATAGTTTGAATCCTGATATAAAAATCATTTCTCCTTGGAGAGAATGGGATTTGAATTCTAGAACAAAATTACTAGATTATGCCAAAGAACACAACATTCCAATTGCTAAAAATAAAGAGCAAGAAGCTCCTTATTCAATGGATGCAAATTTATTGCATATCTCTTATGAAGGCAATATTTTAGAGAATCCTTGGGAAGTTTATCCGCAAAGTATTTTGCAAAGAACTGCTAAATATGATGAATTACCAGATCAAGCAGAAGAAATTGAGATAGAATTTAAAAATGGAGATCCTATTGCAATAAATCAAGAAGTTCTTTCTCCTGCAAAATTGCTAGCAAAATTAAATTATTTTGGAGGAAAACACGGTATAGGAGTAATAGATATTGTAGAAAATCGTTATGTTGGTATAAAATCAAGAGGGGTTTATGAAACTCCGGGTGGCACAATTTTATTATCTGCTCACAGGGCAATAGAATCAATTACCTTAGATAGGGAGGCATCACATTTAAAAGATGAATTAATGCCTAAATATGCAAAAATGATTTATAATGGATATTGGTTTTCACTAGAGCGAGAAATGTTGCAAATGGCAATTGATAAATCTCAAGAAAATGTGACAGGATTGGTTAGAATAAAATTATTCAAAGGACAATTGTATATTTCAGGAAGAAAATCCAAAAATTCATTATACAGCCAAGATCTAGCATCTTTTGATAAAGATGGCGGTTATAATCAAAAAGATGCAGAAGGATTTATTAAAGTAAATGCCTTGAGATTAAGACAATATAGCAAAATTATCAACAGTTCCAAATAGTCCTAAGGAACTACAACTAAAGATTCTCTATTATTTTATCACCCATTTCTGTTGTTGAAACTCTTTGGCAATTCTCTGACATAATATCATCAGTTCTATAACCTTGTGCCAAAGTTTTTTTAATTGATGAATTTAATTTATCTGCTATTTTTTGCATATCAAAACTATATCTTAACATCATTTCAAAACTTGAAATAGTAGCTAATGGATTAGCAATATTTTGCCCTACAATATCAGGTGCTGATCCGTGTACAGGCTCATATAATGCATATTGATTTCCCATTGATGCAGATGGTAACATACCAAGGGAACCAGTTAACATTGAAGCAGTATCTGATAAAATATCACCAAACATATTGGTGGTAACTATTACATCAAATTGCTTTGGATTTCTTACTAATTGCATTGAGGCATTATCAACATACATATGAGATAACTCAATATCAGGATATGATTCTTTGTGTATTTTTGTTACAATTTCCCTCCATAATTCAGTAGCTTCTAAAACATTTGCCTTATCCACCGAACAAAGTTTTTTACCTCTTTTCATAGCAATTTTAAATGCAGTATGAGCAATTCTTGTTATTTCATTTTCATCATATCTTAAAGTATTGATTCCTACTCTAACACCATTTTCTTCAATTATCCCTTTTGGCTCACCAAAATAAATTCCACCAGTTAATTCTCTAACAATCATTAAATCTAAGCCTGTTACTAATTCTTCTTTTAAACTAGAACTGCCAACCAATTCTTTAAAAGTAAAAGCAGGTCTTAAATTAGAAAATAATCCCAACTCTTTTCTAATAGCAAGTAATCCTCTTTCTGGCCTCATATTATATTCCAAACCTTCCCATTTTGGACCACCTACTGCACCAAGCAAAATAGCATCAGATTTTTTAGCAAGAGCAATGGTTCTTTCTGCAAGCGGTGTTTTTCTTTGATCAATTGAAATACCTCCAATTAAATCTTCTTCTATTTCAAATTTTGTAGAAAAATGTTTGTTTAAATGCAAAATGATTTTTCGCACCTCTTGACATACCTCAGTCCCTATACCATCTCCAGCAAGAATAAGAATTTTTTTGTTCATTTAAATAATTATTAATGTTTTGTTAATTGCTTGCTTATAGCTAACAAATATATTAAAAAAGCAGTTTTTATAATACAAAGATAAATTTTATATTAAAACATCTCTGACAAGGTTTTAACTTTCTTTTTCTTCACATTTTATACCTAATTTTTCTATAAAACAATGATTAAACTCTGCTCCCCAGATTAATATCATCGCTATAATATAGAAAAAAAACAATGCCACTACAAAACTTGCCAAACTGCCATAAATCAAATTTACTTGATTAAAATTTTGTAAATATAATGAAAATAAACTACCCACAATAAACCAAGCAATCACTACACAAAATGCCCCTGGAGCAACTGTTAAAAATCTTTGTTTTATGTTTGGCAAAATATAATAAATACTAGATATAGCAAAAAACAAAATAATAGCGGTGGGCAATAATCTGATTTTATTAAATGTTGAGTGATATGCTGATAAATCTATTGATATTAATCTTTCTGCAAAATCTACAATTAATGGTAGGGCAACAAGTAAGACCATAGAAGTTAAGACAAAAATAGTTATTAATAAAAACTCCACAATACTTGCTAATCTTCTAAAAATATAAGTAGGTGGAGTAGTTACTCGATATGCTCTATTAAAAATAGTTTTTAAACCATCAACAGTAGAAGAAGCTGTCCAAATTGCACCGATAATGGCAATGGTTAAAAGAGATTGTGGAGGACCAGAAATGATTTCTTGCAATCTAACATTTAACATTCCTCTGCCTCCAGTAGGTATTTGATTAAGTAAAATTTTTACCAAATCAGCCCCTAATTCCGTTGCTCCAAAAATACCTGCTATTGAGATAAATAAAATCAAAAAAGGAAAAATAGACAAAATTGTTAAAAAAGATAAATAACCAGCATGTTCTACCCCATCGTGATCAATAGTATCAACAATAGCTTTTTTTAAACAAAACCAAAAGATTGAAAAAAAAATTGTTATTTTAGATAAATATTTTTTCATGGCAACATAGCTGAATATTTTTGACAAATTTTATTAATTACTTGCAAGTTAAAATCTTCTAATTCTTTTCCTGTCAAATTCTGCTCTTTAGGTTGCAGTACAACATTAAAAGCTATAGATTTTTTATTATTGGCTAGCTTATCTCCTTTATATATATCAAAAATATTGATTTTTTCAATCAATTTAGCATTTATTTTTAAAATTTCTTTTTTAACCTCACCAGCAGATATATTTTTATCCATAATAAAACAAAAATCTCTTTCTATTTTCTGTAACTCTGCTTCATAATATGGTTTTTTAGTTTTTTTTAGTTTTTCTGGTAAATTACTTAAAAATATCTCAAAAATATTTGCTCTTTTCTTAAATTTTTTTTGATGTTTCTGAAAAACATTAGGATTTAATTCGCCAAAATAACCAAGATGTGTTTTTCCTAAATAAAGATTCATAGATCTTTTAGGATGTAAAAATTCTGCTAAATTATCAGTAGATAATTTTATATTAGCTTCTTTTATTCCTAAATTCTCTAAAATGACAAAAACATCATTTTTAACATCATAAACATCAAAATCAGAAGAATTATTATTAATTTCTTTATCAACTCTATTGCCAATTCTCAACCCTGCTAGATTTTTTTTCTGATCTTTTGCTAAGCAAGAAAAAAACACCTTACCTAATTCAAAAATATAAGTAGAATCTTCTGATCTATTTTGCTCTCTAATGGCAATATCTATTAAATTAGGAATTAAAGATTCTCTCATTATGGACATTTCTTTATTAATAGGATTCAAAACTCTTAAATCTTTTCCTAAACCAAAAGAATCAGCTTGTCCATCCGATAAAAATGACCAAGTTACAACTTCATTCAAACCAAGACAGCTAGATATTTTTTTTAAAGATAATTCTTTATCCAAATCCCAATAATTATATTCTTTTTTATTTAATTTGGCAAAATCTTGATAAGGTATTTTGCTAAATCCAGAAATTCGTAAAATTTCCTCTATTAGATCTTCCTCTATAAAAACATCATTTCTCCAAGAAGGAATTTTGACAGTGATTTTATTTTTATCAGAGTTTTTGATTAAAAATCCTAATTTTATAAAAATATCTTTTATCTCTTTTTCAACTATTTGATAACCTGCAATTTGTTCTAATTTTTGGTAGGATAAACTAGCTTCTCGAATTTCTGTTTTATTGTCATTTGCACAAATGATATTTGACACCTCTCCATCACAAATTTCTTGAATTAAAAGAGCTGTATATTGCAAAACAATTAAAATAAAATCTGCATCTATTTTTCTCTCAAACCTATGTCTTGAATCACTATCCAAAAACAATCTTCTGCCAGTATTTGCAATAGAAACTGCATCAAAATTTCCTGCCTCTAATAAAATATTTGTTGTTTTGTCTGAGCAAGAAGTGCTTTTACCTCCCATAATTCCTGCAAGAGCAATATTATTGCCATTTTGAATCACTAAATCATTTTTCTGCAAAATATATTTCTTATCATCTAATGCTAAAAATTCTTGATTATCTTTAGCTAAATCAGCAATTATTTCTTGTGAATTAAGTAAATCAACATCATAACTATGCATAGGTTGAGCAAAACAATAAGCAATATAGTTAGTTACATCAATTGCTACATTATCAAATGGCTTTTTGCCTATTGCCTCCAATCTATCTTTTAACCATTTTGGGCTTGATAAAGTTTTTAGGTTTTTAATTTCTATAAAATTTAAACTAGAGCAAGCTTTGTTTCTTATTTTACTAGTAAATTTGCTTTTAAAATTTGTTTTATAATTAACAGAAATATTTTTTAATTTCCCAATATTAGAAGCTGCAAGCTCTCTTGCAATACCATAAACTCCTAGGCAATCTCCTCTATTTGGAGTGATTGCAATTTCTATCATAGGATCAGAAATATTAAAAACATTTGCAACCTGATCGCCAATTCTTGTTTTTTGAGGCAAATCCATAATTCCATCATCATCTTCTGCTATGCCAAGCTCACCTGCTGAACATAACATACCATTTGAAACAATTCCTCTAATTTTATTTTTTTTAATTTCCATTTGATTACTAGGAATAACAGATCCTATTTTTGCCAAAACAGTTTTTAAACCAGCTCTTACATTATTAGCTCCACAAACAATTTCTAAATTTCCATCTTCAGTTGCTACTTGGCAAATATTTAATTTATCTGCATTAGGATGTTTTTTGAAAGATATAATTTCTACTGTTTTGAAAGAAGATAATGATTTTGCTTTATCCTCCACCCCTTCTACTTCAAGCCCTATCTCTGTTAGACAGTTACAAATATCATCTATGTTATATTTTTCTGATAAATCCAAAAATTCTTTTAGCCAATTTAAAGTAAATTTCATTTTATTATGTTTTTGTGATTGCTAAAAAATATTATAAAAGAATATAAATAATTCTCAACACAGATAAATAAGAGTTTTGTACAGTTAATTATAAAAGATAGTATATAAAAACTATCCCCTTGCTTTATAAGAACCAATATCTTGTTTTGGAATTTCACAATTTTTTGGCACTTTGCCATAATTATAAAAAATATCAATCGGGATTCCTCCTCTTGGATACCAATATCCTCCTATTTTTAACCATTTTGGTTTTATAGTTTTGATAATATCTTTGGCAATAGTAATTGTGCAATCTTCGTGAAAAGCACCGTGATTTCTATAAGAAAATAAATACAATTTTAAAGATTTACTCTCTAAAATTTTTTTATCTGCAATATAATCAATCATAATATAAGCAAAATCAGGTTGCCCTGTAATGGGACAAATTGAAGTAAATTCTGGACAAGAAAATCTAATTACATAATCAGTATCAATGTGAGGGTTTTTTACTGCATCCAATATTTTTACCGATGGCTCTGTTGCTATTTCTTTTTCTAATTTTTTCATAAGTTTTGTAATTTATATTTGTTAATTTCAAGAAGTTCTTGTTCCATTGCAGACATTATATTATTATTAGCAAAATGTGCTATTTTATGATGATGAGTGCAAAGAGAGTTGTAAATTATTAATACTATCTTCTTCTCCTCTATAAAGTGGTAAAACATGATAGAACTTCTATATAAGGTTGTTGGTTTTATTTCAAAAATGTGTTTTTACAATTTTTCATAAAACAATGATAGTCCAAATGTTTTTTTTGCATAAGTTTTCAATAAATACTCTTTCTTTTCTGATGGTTAATTTGTTATAACAATATTTTTTAAATCTTCTTTTTCACTATTTAAAAAGTCCATTTCTTTTAAAGTATAAGAACCAGAATTGTTGTTAAAACTTATAAAACTATCATCTCTTAATTCCTGCAATAATCGATGAATTGTTGCTTGGGGTGTTTTTCCTCCAATATTTAGGTCATTATAATTTTTGTAATAATCATTTATTTCTGCTAAAGAAAAAGTTTTACTATCTTTTATATTGTTACAAAAATCAAAGATTGTATCTTTTAATATTATTTTCTGAGTTTTTTGCATAAAAAAAATCTAATTTAATAAATATTCAATAAATAAATCTATTTCCTTTCTGCTAGTTCTAACATTGAATAATACCGCTTTTTCTCCTGGAATATAAACATAGTTATTATGATAATCAAACCTACTGCAAGAAACAGATTCAACCCAATTAGTGTATAATCCTATCTTCTTTCTTGCTAAGAAAATCTCTCTGTGATATTTGCTATTTTTGGCTATTCTTTCTTGCCACTCCTTATTATCTTCTTTAATATCAATTTCATATTGATATTCTGTTTTAGCATTAATGTTTTTAGGATAAATTCTAAAACAAACATTAGGACCTTGATTATTACTTGCTATTACTTTTACAAAAGAAAATTCATCCAACTTCTCTCTAAAATAATTGGCATTTTGTAAAGCATGAGCTATGGCTATTTGATAACCTTCAATACCCATATATTTTAGAGCAGTATAAGCTCCATAAACTCCTCCTGCACCTCTTGAACATTCTATGGTATAATGATAATTTTCTAATCCTTCAGTATGCTCAAAATAAGTAAAATTATCTTGAGAATTAGCCAGAACATACAAATCTCTTTTATTTTTAAATAAAACTAAACTAGAAGTATAAGGAACAAACCCCCATTTATGAAAATCTATGGTAAAAGAATCTGCATATTTTGCATATTGAAATAAATTAATTTTTTTTTGTAATGCTGATAAAGTTTCTTGATTTATTTCAAGCGGATTTTTAGCAAAATCATAATGCATAAAGAAAATTATAGGCCAACCAACAGCAGAATCTACATGAATATGTGGCTTTACTTTTATCTCATATTCTAAAACTAACTTTTCTCTTAAATCATATACAGATTTTACATTATCTATGGCAAAACTATCAGTTGTGCCCATTGTAAGCATTATGGTTGGAATTACACAATTAGTTTCAAAACAAGATCTCATTTTACTCTCCAAATTATCTATGTCCATATCGTTATTTTCTCCAACTTTTATTCTGATAGTTTTGTTTTTTATATCTACTCCAAGTAATGATAAATTAGTAATATTAGAATAATGTCCTCCCATAGAATTAATAATTCTATAATCCAAATCTCCACCAAGCAATCCTACATCTCTTGAATATGGTATTGATTTTCTGATCCCTACTAAATAACCATATAAATTACAAAATGTACCACCTTGAGTAAAAATACCAGCTGATTTTTTTTCATCATAACCGAGTAATTTTGACATTTGAGCAACTACTATTTTTTCAAATTCAGAAGCAAAGCCTGCATATTCTTTATATACTAAATTAGGGTTTGCTATAACTCCCAAGATAAAGCCATATAATCCAGGGTCAGAAGCACAAGTAACTACATTTTCTACAGATGAAGGGTTTTCCCATATTTTTGAAGAAGTAGTCAGGGATTTTAAAATATCATCATTTTCTGCATTAGGAACAGCAGACATATTTTTAGAGATTTTCGAGGTTACTTTTGCTAAATCTTCTTTTTTAAAAGAATTATAATCTTTAACATTTAATCTAAATTTGACGATTTCATCAAGAGCTTTATCTGCAAATATCGGCCAATATTTTTTATCTCTTGAAAAGAACTTTTTTATTAAATAAGTATGTTTTTCTTTAAAAACATTTGATATTTTTTGACTCATAAAATTAAAATTTGTGGAGGCCGGAGGCAGAATCGAACTGCCGATGGAGGATTTGCAGTCCTCTGCATTACCATTTTGCTATCCGGCCATTAATAAATATTAAAACTTTACAAAAGCAATTATTACTTAGATAATAAAGCAAAAAAAGCAACTATACAAATAATAAATTCAATGTCAAGATCTAGCATCATTACTTTCATTTTTATATTCTTTTTCAATTTTTCAGCTAATGCAAAAGAATTAAAAATAGTTGCTGTGGTAGGAAATAAAATAATTACAAATTATGACATAGAGCAAAGAATTAATCTAGTTTATTTAAACTCAAAAAATTTATTTGGTAAGAAAAAATCAAAAATTGTTAAAGGGCAAATCAGGGAAATCTTAATTAATGAAAAATTACAAACTTTATCTGCTCTGTCTTTAGGATTGGAAATAGATGAAAGAAAAATAAACAAGGCTTTTGCCAATTTAGCAAATCAAAATAATTTATTTCTCAATGATTTTATTGATTTTTTAAAAAGAAAAAATATTGTAGCAGCTTCTTTAAAAAATCAAATAAGAAGTTCTTTATATTGGCAATCTATCATTGTTAACAAGATCAGACCCCAAATCATTATATCTGATTTAGAAGTAGCAGAATATTTGGATTCTATAGGCAAAAAAGGCAATTTTGAATATAAAATAAATATTTTAAAATTTCCTATTACTTCAAATGAAGAAAAAGAAGAATTATACAATTTTGCAGAAGAGCTTTATCAAAAAATAATTAGAAAAAAAATAAAATTCTCAAAAATAAATAAAGAATTTGGCACAAACGGAAAAAACACACCTTGGCTACTATACAAAGACATTGAAGATTCTCTAAAAGAAGAATTATTAAAACTAGATAAAGGCGGGCTGTCAAAACCAATCAAAACAGATGATGCTATTTATTTATTCAAATTAATTGACAAAAAAGCTCTAGTAAAATCAAAAAATAATTTAAAAAAAGACAAAATTAGACAAAAATTATTTTTACAAAAAATAGAAATAAGAGCAGAAAATTATTTAAGAAATATTAGACAACAATATCTTATTGAAAGAAAAAAACTATAAAAAACTATAAAATAGTATATAGTTCCTTTTTTTTCTATTGTATCACAGTCTTTTTAGCTTTTTTATGAATTTAAAGCTGCTAAAATAAAGACAAATTAAATTTTCTTAATTTTTTTAGCATTAAATCCTTATTATCCAAATTTTCTTCAATTATTTTTATATAAGCAGAGCCGATAACTATTAAATCTGCTTGTAGTGTTGTTATTTGTGATTTGCTATTTATACCAAAACCAACGGCTATTTTTTTGTCAGTTTTTAGTTCTTTTAAATGTTCTATTACCTGATCCAAATTTGGCTTTTTTGTTCCTGTAACACCAAAAACAGAAATGAAATATAAAAAACTATGAGTTTCTGCTAAAATGTTTTTTAACCTTTCTCTTGTGCTAAGTGGAGTTATTAATTGAATAAGCGGTAGGGTAGGGCTGTTTAATTCTGGATAATCTTTTTGCTCTTCATAAGGTAAATCAACAATAATTAATCCTGAAACATTATTTTTTATTGCCTCTTTTGCAAATTTTTTTGTGCCATAATGAAATATAGGGTTTAAATATCCCATTAAAATTATAGGAACTTCTGGATAGTTCTTTCCTAATTTTTTTGCTAATAAAAAACAATCTTTTAACGAAATATCATTTTTCAAAGCTCTTTTTGCTGCTTTTTGAATAGTTAAGCCATCTGCCGCAGGATCAGAAAATGGCACCCCTAGCTCCAAAATTTTAGTTCCTGATTTTATTAATGTCTCTGCTATTTTATAACTACTATTCAAATCAGGGTCTCCTGTCATTATGTAAGATACTAATGTTGAAGTATTTTCTTTTGCTAATAATTGATTGATTTTAGTCATTTTGTCCTTCTAATATTTGTGAAACTTGAGCAACATCTTTATCTCCTCTACCACACAGATTTAAAATTATTATATCATCTTTTTTAAATCTTTTTTTAGCATTTTTAATTAACCAACCTAATGCATGAGCTGGTTCTAGGGCAGGGATTATCCCTTCTGTTCTGGCTAAAGTTTGAAAAGCATCTAATGATTCATTGTCAGTTGCTGTGCTATATTCTGCTCTACCACTATCTTTTAAATAGCTATGTTCAGGGCCAGCCCCTGGATAATCAAGACCAGCAGAGATAGAATGTGCTTCAGCTATTTGACCGTTTTTGTCTTGTAAAAAATATGATTTGTTACCATGCAAAATTCCAACTTTACCTTTAGTTAATGAGGCAGCATTATAATTTGTGTCCAGTCCTTTCCCTCCTGCTTCTATTCCAAATAATTGAACATTTTTATCTTCTAAAAAAGCAGAAAATAAGCCAATGGCATTAGATCCTCCTCCTAAACAAGCAATCACTGCTTTTGGTAATTTTTTTTCTGCTAAAAGAATCTGTTCTTTTGCCTCATCACCAATAACTTGATGAAAAAACTTAACCATAGTTGGATATGGGTGAGGACCTACTGCTGTTCCTAATAAATAATAACTAGTGTCTATATTGCTTACCCAATCTCTCATTGCTTCATTTACAGCTTCTTTTAAAGATTTACTACCTGATGTTACAGGAATTACTTTTGCTCCTAATAATTTCATTCTAAATACATTAGGTTGTTGCCTTACTATATCTTTAGCACCCATAAATATCACACATTCTAATCCTAATTTTGCACAAATTGTTGCCGTTGCAACCCCGTGCTGACCTGCTCCTGTTTCTGCGATAATTCTATTTTTACCCATTCTTTTAGCAAGCAATGCCTGACCAATACAATTATTGATTTTATGTGATCCTGTATGGTTTAGCTCGTCTCTTTTTAAATATAATTTAATACCACCAAGTGTTTTTGATAAATTTTCTGCAAAATAAAGTGGTGACGGTCTTCCTGTATAATCTTTGTTATATTTTCTTATCTCTGCTAAAAAACTAGCATCTTTTTTACATTCTAAAAATTTCTCTTCTAGTTCTAAAATTAAAGGCATTAATATCTCAGTAGAATATCTACCCCCAAATTTATGTTTTTTAGTTTCAAAATAAACCATTTTTTTTAAAGTTTTTTTTTAAGTTAAGATTGTTATGAGTGGTTTTGCAATTTAGTTGACATTTACATGAATATTTTTTTAGTTAGAATGCAAATTTTTTTGTGAATTCTCAGTAGTCCCACTATATATTTTTTTTTGATTTTTGCAAATATAAAATTATAAAAAATGATTATGGCTAAACTATAAAAAACTACTACTTTTAGGGGTGTTAAAATATTTTTATTCCAACTCTTTATTAATTTTTTTTTACTATAACATATATGAAGAAAAGAAAAAATGGTCGATTTATATGCTTTATTTCTAATCTATTGTAACACAGAAAGTAGGCAATAGTTTATTCTCACTAAAAATCTTTTGTTAATATTTTAAAAAATTCTTCTCCATATTTATTGATCTTGGCTTGTCCTATTCCGCTGACATTTATCATATCTTTTAAGGATTTTGGTTGGTATGAAATTAATTCTATTAAAGTTTTATCGTGAAATATCATATAAGGAGGAATGTTTTGTTTTTTTGCTATTTCAAGTCTTTTGGCCTTTAATAATAAAAATATTTTGTTTTCTACCTTATTAGCTGGTTTTACTTGAATACTACTTTGGCTTTCTTTTCTGCTTGTTCTAACTCTTTTTTGATATTTTCTTAATTCAATATTTTTTTTCTCTTTTACAAATAAAAAGCCCTCTTGTGTAATTTGGATTCCTCCATGGCCTGCAATATCAACACTTAATAAATTTTGAGCTACTAATTGTCTAAAAATACTCTGCCACTCTTGTTTGCTATGCTCTTTGCCTAAGGCAAAAACTTTTAGTTTATCGTGATTAAATTTTTTTATTCTGTCATTTTCACTTCCTGTTAAAACATCTATTAAATATCCTACACCAAAAATTTGATTAGTTCTATATACACAAGAAATAGCTTTTTGGGCTAATATTGTTCCATCAAATGTTTCTGGCTTATTAAGACAAGTATCACAATTATTACAAGAATCACAATCTTCACCAAAATATTCTAATAATATCTTTCTACGACAAGATATGGTTTCACATAATCCTAATAAATAATTTAATTTCTGTCTTTCAATTCTTTTTTGCTTATCTGATGCAGTAGAATCTTCAATAAAATTTTGTTGCAGTACAATATCTGATAACCCATAAAACATTAAAGCATTAGAGGGCAGGCCGTCTCTACCAGCTCTTCCTGTTTCTTGATAATAGTTTTCAATAGTTTTTGGCACATTCATATGAACAACAAACCTTACATCTGGCTTATCAATTCCCATACCAAATGCAACCGTTGCCACCATAATAATATTTTCCTGCTCTAAAAATTGTTTTTGATTAAAAAACCTTTTTTCAGAATTCATACCAGCATGATAAGCAAGTGCATTAAAACCTTCTTGTTGCAAAAAAATAGCCATCTCTTCAGTTTTTTTTCTTGATAAACAATATACAATACCAGTTTGATTTAAATGATTTTTTTTGATAAAATCTAAAAGTTTTTGATTAGTATTTTTCTTTTCAAAAATAGCATAATGAATATTTGGTCTGTCAAAACTAGAAATAAAAATTTTAGCATCTTCTAAATTTAGTTTTTCTACGATGTCTGCTCTAGTTGCATCATCGGCAGTGGCGGTAAGTGCAATTCTTGGTGTTTCAGAAAATTTTTCTGCTAAAATTGATAATTCTGTATAAACAGGTCGAAAATCATGACCCCATTGAGACACACAGTGAGCCTCGTCAATTGCAAAAAGAGATATTTTTTTATCTGTTAATAATTCTAAGAAATCAGGCATAACTAATCTTTCTGGAGCAACATAAACTAAATCTAGTTGATCATTCCTAATCATCTCCATTGTTTGCCATATTTCATTACTAGAGATATTGGAATTAATAGTAGCAACCTTAACTCCATATTGTTTTAAACTGCTAACTTGATCTTGCATTAAAGCAATTAATGGAGAGATTACAATTGCTAAACCATCTAAGAAAAGAGCAGGTATTTGATAACAAAGAGATTTTCCAGCTCCAGTAGACATCAGCACAAAGCTATTATTTCCTAATCTAACATTATTGATAATATCTTCTTGATGACCACGAAATTTATCATAACCAAAAACTTGTTTTAATATATCTAATGGATCTGTGCTGGTAGCATTATTATCAATAGTTTGTTTTAAACTAGTTTGCATATTAAAATTTTTTTTTAAAGTAATAAAGATGCAGGATTCTCTATTGCTTTTTGAAAAGCATTTAAAAATAATGCTCCAATTGCTCCATCTACTGCTCTGTGATCACAAGATAATGACACTGACATCATTGTGGCAGATTGAACATTGCCATTTTTTTTAACAATCGCTCTTTTCTCTCCCGCACCAATAGCTAAAATACAAGCTTGAGGTGGGTTAATAATGGCTTTAAATTCTTTGATACCATACATTCCTAAATTAGAAACAGAAAATCCTCCACCTTGAAATTCTTCTAAAAATAATGTTCCAGCTTTGGCTTTTTTTACTAAAGATTTTATCTCACTAGAAATTGCTATTACTCTTTTTTGGTCTGCATTTCTAACAATAGGAGTGATTAAACCTCCATCATCTGTAGCAACCGCAATTGAAATATCAATATTGTTATATTGCAAAATTGCTTCTTCTTGCCAAGATGAATTTGCTTTTGGCACTTTTTTTAAAGCAAGAGCAACTGCTTTTACAATTAAATCATTAACACTTACCTTATAGCTAGGCTTACCAGATTCATCTTTAGCTGCTTCATTATTAATTCCCGCTCTTAATTCTAATAAACTATCAATATTGCAATCAATAGTTAAATAAAAATGTGGAACTGTTTGTTTTGATTCTAATAATCTGCTAGCAATAATTCTTCTGATATTATCATTTGGAATTGCTTGATATTCTTCTCTATTTCTCACTATTAAATCAGATGATACTGGATTTGATAAGAAATTCATAACATCCTCTTTAATAATTCTTCCCTTTGGACCTGTACCTTTAATATTTGCTAAATTAAGCTTGTTTAATTCTGCTATTTTTTTTGTAACAGGTGAAGCAATTATGTTGGAATTACTAAATGATGTTGCTGTTTGAGCAACATTTGCTTGTGGTACTTTTACAGCAGGAGAAATTGTTTCTTTAGGAGCTACCTTTTTCTCTTCTTTCTTCTTTATTTTTTCTGGCTCATAATCTTTTAAAACATCTTTATTCTCTCCATCTTCTAATAATACAGCAATAATATTATTTACAGGAACATTTTGTGTATTCTCAGCAACAATTATTTTCCCCAAAACACCATCATCAATTGCTTCTACCTCCATAGTAGCTTTATCTGTTTCTATTTCCGCCAAAATATCTCCGTTAGAGATTTTATCCCCTTCTTTTTTAAGCCATTTTGCAAGGTTACCTTCTTTCATAGTAGGTGATAAAGAAGGCATTAAAATTTCAATAGTCATAATTTTTTAAGTTAAGTTTGTTATGTGCGGTTTTACAATCTATATAACATTTACACGACGAATGTTTTTTAAAGAATAGATACTTTAAAATTGTTTGTCTAGTATAGTTTTATACCCTCCAAAAGTTATTTTGTTTTTCATAGCCTCATTGATAGTTTTTATTTTCATATTAAGATATTCCATAGGTCTATTTCCTTTTATTTTATTGCAACTAGCACATAAGACATCATAGCTTTTCCACTGATACCTTCTATTGCTTGAATATAGCTTGACATAAAAGGGTGATTAACAATTGTTATTTTCTAAATAACCCTCATCTATATCTTGCCAAGTCCACATATCTTTAAAACTACTTCTCGCTGCTTTGCTACCTACTGGAGCAGAATAAAATCTTTTTGAATTAAAAGGAGGGACTAAATAAATTAAATCAACAGATTTACTGTTCATTCCATTTAATATATATAAATTATCTCCTGTATATAATGTATTTGTCATTAGGCATCAATTTTATTTTTTAAAGAATAGTCTTAGTTCTTATATAAAGTTTTTTTTGTAGCCTCTACAATATCTTCAACAGATGGTAAGGCTATTTTTTCTAAATTATTAGCATAAGGTAAAGGAACATCTTTAGCATTTATTCTAATTGGATAATGATCCAAATAATCAAATGCTTTTTCAGTAACTAATGCAGAGATTTCAGAATTTACAGATGCAAAACCCCAGCCATCTTCAACTGCTACAATTCTATTAGTCTTTTTCACAGAATTTAAAATTGTCTCCTCATCTAATGGTCTCAAAGTTCTTAAATCAATTATCTCTACCGATATTCCTTCTGCCTCCAAAATTTTTGATGCTTTAATTACCCTCTCAACAGATAATGAAAAACAAGTTATTGTAACATCACTACCTTTTTGAATAATTCTTGCTTTTCCTATTTCAATATCTTCAATTTCTTGATCATCTAAATTAAATTCATAACCATAAGTAAGTTCATTTTCTAAAAAAATCACAGGATTAGGATTTTGAATTGCTTTTTTTAACAATGCTTTGCAATCAGTAGCATTATATGGGCTTATCACAATTAATCCTGGAATATGAGAATACCAAGCAGCATAACATTGCGAATGTTGAGCTCCAACCCTAGATGCAGCTCCATTTGGACCTCTGAAAACAATTGGACATTTTACCTGACCACCAGACATATAATTAGTTTTAGCAGCAGAGTTAATTATTTGATCCAAGGCCTGCATAGCAAAATTAAAAGTCATAAATTCTACCACAGGTTTTAATCCAGCCATCGAACTACCAATAGCAATTCCAGCAAAACCATGCTCGGTAATAGGAGTATCTATCACTCTTTTCTTGCCAAATTCATCAAGCAATCCTTGAGTTACTTTATAAGCACCTTGATATTCCGCTACTTCCTCTCCCATCACATAGATTTTCTCATCTTTTCTCATCTCCTCAGCCATAGCATCTCTTAAAGCCTCTCGAATCGTAATTTTTTCCATATTTTTATATTTTTTTAAAGTTATTTTTTTAAGTTAAGTCTGTTATTAGCACATATGCAATTTAGAAAACATTTACACGAATATTTTTTAGAGTTTACTTTTTTGTTGTAAAAGCTTAAGAAACATTACTTTGAGCCTTTTTTCTGTTGTTACACAGATTTAAGGAGCTGATATTAACTATAAACATCGCTCCACAGTTCTTCTGCTAAAGGCTCGTTGCTGTTTTCTGCAAATTCTAATGCTTCAAAAACAATATCTTTTACTGTTTTTTCAATATTCTTTATTTTTTGTTCATTGATCAAATTATTTTTTATGCCATATTCTTTAAACCTAGTGATAGGATCGTTGTTATCTTTGTAATCTTGTATTTCTTCTTTAGAACGATAATTTCCTGGATCTGACATTGAATGACCTCTGTAACGATAAGTCTCCATTTCTACTATGTAAGGACCTTTTCCTGATCTAATATATTTTGCCGCTTTGCTTACTGCATCATAAACAGCAAAAAAATCTTGCCCATCTACTTTACATCCAGGGATGTTGAAACTAGCACCTCTAGTTGAGAAATCTTCACTGGTAGTTGATCTTTTAGTAGAAGTTCCCATTGCATATTGATTGTTTTCTACTACAAATAAAAATGGAAGCTTCCACAAAGATGCCATATTTAAAGTCTCGTAAACCTGACCTTGATTGATTGCCCCATCTCCACAAAATGTTGCACAAAGATTATTTGAGTTTTGGTATTTATAAGCAAAAGCTACCCCAGCACCAACAGGAACTTGAGCTCCTACAATTCCGTGACCACCATAAAAATGATTTTTTGTGTCAAATAAATGCATAGACCCACCTTTACCTCTTGAAACACCTGTTTCTTTACCAAATAATTCTGCCATTACTTCATTTGGGTTAGCCCCGCAAGAAATTATGTGAGCATGATCTCTATATGAAGTTACATAAGCATCTCCATCTTTTAAAGCAGCTTTGCAACCAATAATCACAGCTTCTTGACCTATGTATAAATGACAAAACCCTGCGATTAATCCTTTACCATATGCTTGTCCTGCTCTTTCTTCAAATCTTCTAGCAAGAATCATTTCTTGATAATATTTTAAAAAATTTTCTTTACTAATCAAGTTTGAAATATTATCTTTTTCTTTTTTTGGTGCCATTTAATTTTCTGTTTAATTAAAACTATATAAAAGGCCCATATTAAGTAAATTTATCTAAAACACAACTGAAAAAAATGACTTTAAATAATGTAACATCACTCTTTACTAAACAGGATAACGAAACATCAGGAAATGTAGAAAAAAATCAGCTGGAACCTCATAATATAGAGGCAGAGCAAGCGATTTTGGGTAATCTTCTAGATAATAATGAGGCTTTTCATAAAATAGATTTTTTATTAGTAGAACATTTTTATATTGATTTGCATAAACAAATATTTCAAGCGATTGTTGATCTTCACAATAGAAGATTAATTGCTAGTACTGTTACTTTAAAAAGTTTTTTTGCAAATGATAGTAAGTTTCAAGAAGTAGGAGGGGATGAATATCTTGAAAATTTAGTAAATTCTTCTTCAATTATGGTAAATATTGGAGCTTATGCAAAATTAATATTTGATCTATATCAGAAAAGACAATTAAAAGATATCGGGGTAGAACTGGTAAATGATGTTGTTGCTAGTAATCAAACAGAAGAAGCAAAAAGTTTTATTGAAAGAACAGAACAAAGTTTGTTTAAATTAGCAAATCAAGGAAATAATAATACAGGTTTTCATGATTTAAGTCTTTCTTTAAATAAATCTTTGGAAAATGTACACAAATCTTTAAACAATGAATTCAATGGTTTGGCTACTAATTTAAAAGATTTTGATAAATTGCTTGGTGGTTTGCAAAATTCTGATTTATTGATTTTAGCAGGGAGACCTTCAATGGGGAAAACAGCTTTGGCAATTAATATGGCAGTAAATATTGCACAAAATTTTAGCAAAAACAATGAAAATAAATCAGTTGGATTCTTTTCTTTGGAGATGTCAGAAGAACAATTAGCCAGCAGAATAATCTCTATGGAATCGACTGTTAATGCCAAAAAATTCAGAAGTGGTAATTTTACTGGTAATGAATTTTCAGAAATTGTTAAAGCAGTAAATGATCTACATAAATTGAGCTTTTTTATTGATGAAACTCCAGCTCTTTCAATATCAGCCATCAGAACTAGAGCAAGAAGATTGAAAAGACAAAATAATTTAGGAATTCTATTTGTAGATTATTTACAGTTAGCAACTTCCAAAAATAAGGCTGATAACAGAGTGCAAGAAATCTCTGATATTTCACAAGGGCTAAAAGCCTTGGCAAAAGAGCTAGATATTCCAGTTATTGCTTTGTCTCAATTATCAAGAGCTGTGGAGAGTAGGGATAGTAAAAAACCACAATTATCAGATTTAAGAGAATCAGGATCTATTGAGCAAGATGCGGATGTGGTGATGTTTATTTATCGTGAAGAATATTATTTAGAAAGAAAGAAGCCAACAAAAGAAGGAAAAGAAATGGACAAATGGCTAGAATCTATGAATGGAGTAATGAATCAAACAGAAATAATTATAGCCAAGCAAAGACACGGTCCAATAGGAACTGCAAAGATGTATTTTGATGCTAATACTACAAAATTTAAAGATTTGGCAGAAAATTATTAATTTATAACACTATAGAAATGAATATCAAAGAATCTATTTTGAAAATTACTCCTTATCAACCTGGGAAAAGTCATAGCCAAGGTAAAGATAATATTATAAAATTATCTTCTAATGAAAATCCCTTAGGTTGCTCTACAAAAGTTATTGATGAATTAAAAAACATTAATTTATTAAAATTAAATCGTTATCCTGATGGGTCTGCTTTGGATTTAAGAAGTAATTTAGCAAAATTTTATAATATTAAAAAAGATAATATTATTTGTGGAGCAGGATCTGATGAAGTTATTGGATTGCTTATGTCTGCTTTTACCAAAGAGTGTGATGAGATAATTTATACAGAATATGGATTTTTAATGTATAAAATTTATGCTTTGGCAAATGGTGTTGTGCCGATTGTAGCAAAAGAAACAAATTACCGAGTAGATATAAAGGAAATTTTAAAAAAAGTAACTGCAAAAACCAGAATTGTTTTTATTGCTAATCCTAATAATCCAACTGGAAGTTATATTTCAGGTGATGATTTGACAAAATTAAGAGAAGAATTAGATAATGATATTATTTTAGTTTTAGATGAGGCTTATGCAGAATATGTTGATAATGACGATTATCCATTGGGGTTTAATTTTGTAGAAAAATATGACAATATTGTTGCTACTAGAACTTTTTCAAAAATCTATGGTTTAGCATCAGTAAGAATTGGCTATTGTTATGCTTCTCCTGCTATTGCTGATGTTTTAAATAGGGTAAGAAGTCCTTTTAACACCTCTTATGTTTCACAAAAGCTTGCTTCAGCTGCATTATCAGATCAAGGTTTTGTTAAAAAATCTAAAAAACATAATAAAAAATGGCTTAAATTATTTGAAGAGGAATTCGCCAAATATAATTTTGTAACTTTGCCATCTGTCGCTAATTTTATTTTAATTGATTTTGAAAATGAAAAAAAGGCACAAAAATTTTATAATTTCTTTTTAAAAAAAGGAATTATCTTTAGAAATGTTGTTGAATATGGCTTACCAGATAAAATCAGAATAACCATTGGAACAGAAACAGAAAATCAAAAGATTTTTATGCTACTAGAAGAATTCTTTTCTTGTTAATGAGCTAGTAAAGATCTTAGCATCCACTCATTTTTTTCGTGAATTTCAGCTCTATTAGTCAGCAAAGCTTCAGTTGCAAAGTCATTATCATTTGAGGCTGCATTTATACCTTCTTTTAATAGACCTACCATATCTTTATTGCAAAGCAGTAAATCTTCAAGCATTTTTTCTTCAGAAAAATTACCATCTCCATCTTTAATGATAGATGTTTTTTGGTATATTCCTAATCCTGCATTAGCTTTTTCTTCAAAGAATCTAATTCTTTCTGCGAGATTATCTACTGCTTCAAATAAATCATTATATTCTTTTTCAAATAATTCATGTAGAGAAAAAAATTCTTTACCCTCAACATTCCAGTGATAATTATGTGTTTTAATCATCAATGCATAAGTGCTGGCAAGAATTTTTTGTAAAATATCAGTTTTTTTAGTCATAATTTGTTACTCCATAGTTAATTAATTAAATATTTAAATCCTTATAAATTCAAGGATAGCATATTTTGAAAGGTATTTCAAATAAAAAATATTAAACTGTTAAAATTTCTTTAAAATTAGTATTTGATTTTTATGTTTTTTGTCAAAATTGCTTTACAATTAGTAATTTTTATTTATTTTAATTACTTTATGGGGGCTTGTTAATTTCAATTGTAGAATTTGTTTTGAGTCTTTGTAGTTCTAGAAAAGCTTGAAAAACAAGGAGGTTGTGATATCATGCTCCCTGAAATTAGTGTTTTTTTGAGCAATCAAAAACTGAATTTACTAAAAAATATTTTTTTCTATGACCAAAGAGTTTACCAAACTAAAAAATTCTGCTGTGTTTGATGTTGCAGATAACAGTTTAGATATATTACAGACATTGTTTCTAGAAAAAGCTGTCAATGATAGTGAAGAAGTTTACAATGAAGATAATAATGTTGTAAAATTATCTGTGCAAAATAATATACAGACAGATCTATTTAACAAATCAAAATTTTATGATTATGTTGTCAATTTAAAAGAAGGAGAGCATATCTCAGATGTAAATATTTTAAAGGAATATATGAGTGTTATATCTGGAGAAGATGGTGATATTATAAAAACAGATACAGTTAATTATTTTAATAGAAAGAATCTTATTGAAGAATCTAATCTAGATTATATTTACAAAGATGCAATGTTTCTTTCTTTTTCTTTTGAAGATAAAAACATTGTTTTAGGTACTTACAAAACACTTATTGATTATTATAATGTTGTTGAAGCAGGAGGGGTAGAAAATAATATAATAGGTAATAATGTTGTAAATGGTATATTATTTGTTAATAACAGTATAACATTTGATCCTATACAAAATTTAACAGGGAAATATGGTGAATGGAGGTTTGACGAGTTAACTGGTGAATGGAATTATACTTTAGATAATAATGCTGATGATACTGAAAAATTAATAGAAGGAGCTAGTGTAGTCGAGAGTTTAGAGATAACTGCAGAAAATAATCTTGTTCATATTATAACTATTAAAATTACAGGAACAGATGATAAATCAGTTATCACAAGTTCAAATCAAGAAGATATTGTGCTTATAGAAAAAGGAGGAGTAAATAACGATATATCGGGGGATAATTCTGCAAGTGGAGTTTTGTCAATAACTGATAAAGATAGTGATACAAATTTTAATACCCCAAGTAATTTAACAGGAATTTATGGAGATTGGACATTTGATATTTCAACTGGTGTTTGGACCTATAGTTTAAATGATAGTAATTTTGCTACTGAAGAATTAATAGAAGGCCAAGAGGTAACTGATAGTTTGACTATTACATCAAGCGACAATAATAGTAAGACAATTACAGTTCAGATTACGGGAAAAGATGATCAATCAGTGATAAAAAGTTTAAATAATGAAGATCTTACTTCAATAGAAAAAGGAGGTGAAAGTAATGATATATCAGGAGATAGTTCTGCAAATGGTACATTATTTATTGAAAATCCTAAAATTGCATCTGCTTCATTTAATTCTATAAGCGAAAATGATAGAATAGGAATTTATGGAGATTGGACATTTGATGCTTCAACAGGTGCTTGGACTTATAGTTTAAATGATAATGATGATGATACACAAGGTTTAGCAGAAGGAGAGAAAGTAACAGAGAGTTTAACCATAACCACCACTGATGGTACAAGTAAAATAATTGCAGTAGAAATTACAGGAAAAGATGATAAATCTGTAATAACTAGTTCAAATAGTGATGATAATATTTTAGTAGAAAAAGGAGGGGTAAATAATGTAACATCAGGAGATAATACTGCAGGTGGTAAATTGTCTATAACAGATGTTGACAGTAATACTTCATTTAATACTCCGAGTAATTTAACAGGGATCTATGGAGATTGGACATTTGATGTTTCAACTGGAGATTGGTCTTATAGTTTAAATGATAATGATGATGATACACAAGCCTTAACAGAGGGGGAGGAGACAACAGAGAGTTTGACTATAACTACTACTGATGGCATAAGTAGAATAATTACAGTAGAGATTACAGGAAAAGATGATAAATCTGTAATAACTAGTTCAAATAGTGAGGATAGTATTTTAGTAGAAAAAGGAGGGGTAAATAATGTAACATCAGGAGATAATACTGCAGGTGGTAAATTGTCTATAACAGATGTTGACAGTAATATCTCATTTAATACTCCAAGTAATAGTAGTTTAATGGGGGTTTATGGAGATTGGACATTTGATGCTTCAAATGGAGATTGGACTTATAGCTTAAATGATAATGATTCTGATACACAAGGTTTAGCAGAAGGAGAGGAAGTAACAGAGAGTTTAACCATAACCACTACTGATGGCATAAGTAAAGTAATTACAGTAGAGATTACAGGAAAAGATGATAAATCTATAATAACTAGTTCAAATAGTGAGGATAATATTTTAGTAGAAAAAGGAGGGGTAAATAATGTAACATCAGGAGATAATACTGCAGGTGGTAAATTGTCTATAACAGATCCTGATAGTAATACTTCATTTAATACTCCGAGTAATTTAACAGGAGTTTATGGAGATTGGACATTTAATTCTTCAAATGGAGATTGGACTTATAGCTTAAATGATAGTGATGCTGATACTCAAGGATTAGCAGAAGGAGAGGAGGTAACAGAGATTTTGACCATAACCACCAGTGATGGCACAAGTGAAATAATTACAGTAGAGATTACAGGAAAAAATGATCAATCTATAATAACTAGTTCAAATAGTGAAGATGTCAATTTAGTAGAAAAAGGAGGAGAAAATAATGTAGTATCAGGAGATAATTCTGCAAGTGGTAAGTTATCTATAACAGACACTGACAGCAATACCTCGTTTAATACTCCAGATAATTTAACAGGAGTTTATGGAAATTGGACATTTGATTCTTCAAATGGAGATTGGACATATAGTTTAAATGATAGTAATGCTGATACTCAAGGATTAGCAGAAGGAGAGGAGGTAACAGAGAGTTTGACTATAACCACCACTGATGGCACAAGTAAAATAATTACAGTAGAAATTACAGGAAAAGATGATCAATCTGTAATAACTGCCTCAGATAGTGAGGATATTATTTTAGTAGAAAAAGGAGGGGTTGGTAATGGGACAGCAGGAGATAATTCTGCAGGTGGTAAATTATCTATAGCAGATGCTGACAGTAATACCTCGTTTAATACTCCAAGTAATTTAACAGGAGTTTATGGAGATTGGACATTTGATACTTCAAATGGAAATTGGACTTATAGTTTAAATGATAGTGATTCTGATACACAAGCTTTAACAGAAGGAGAGCAGGTAACAGAGAGCTTAATTATTACAGCTAGTGATAATACGACTTATACAATTAGTGTAAATATTACAGGAAAAAATGATAATGCTGTAATTACAGGTGATTTATCAAAAAATATCACAAGTGCTAATACGATTACTTCTGGAATATTAACAATCAGTGATGTTGATGCTGGGGAGAGTGAAGTAAGAGAAAGTGCGGGGATCACCAGTTTGGATGGTATTTATACTATTATTAACAATGGGGGTGGAGTTTGGGCCTATTCCAATGAAAATTTAACCTCAGGTTCAGATAGCTTTATAGTAACATCAAAAGACGGCACAACTCAAACTATTACAATAAATTTTGTTACTACTCCTGTTATTTTAGATTTAGATAGAGATGGAGAATTAGAATATTCAAATATTAGTGAAAATAATGTTTTATTTGATGTGGATAATGATGGTGAGTTAGAAAAAACTGCTTGGGCGAGTGGAGATGATGGGATTTTAGTTTATGATTATGATAAAGATAATATTATTACTAAAATGAATGAAATATCATTTGTTGGTTATCAAGAAGGGTCAAAAACAGATTTAGAAGCATTAGCATTTTTTGATAGTAACAGCAATAATTTGCTAGATGAGAATGATCAAGAATGGTTGAATTTTAAAGTTTGGCAAGATATAAATCAAGATGGGATGAGCGATAAAGGTGAGGTGTTTTCGTTGGATGAGTTAGGAATTGTTCAAATCTCTTTAACTTCTGATAATAATTATCAGCAAATAGGAGATGTTGTAGAATATGGACAATCTAGCTATCAAACAAAAGATGGAGATGATTATAAAGTTGGTGATGTTGGTTTTTTCTCTCAAGATAAAGAGGTAGAAAATCTTTTTAAAAATTACAATATAGAAAAGCAAGAAAGTACTAATAACGACAATGATTACAATCAATATAGTTTTGATGATAATTCTGACTTATTAAATCAATTATTGGTAGTTGATGAGGCTTAATCTTTTCTGATGTTACTATTTAATAAAAATAAAAAAGTAGTTTGTAAAAAAAGTGAGTGATAATGTGTTGCTGATAGACGAGATTTCGTTGTTCGTAGTGTAAAGAGAAAGAATTTTAAAAAAACATTTGCTAATTTAGATTGTATATTTTATGATTATTGTCTCTGTTAATAGAGTCTTAACTTGAGTGAATAGTCAATTATCAAGTTGAAATATTATTAATTTAAATAAACATTAATGTTATTAAGAGAAGGAGCTTTAGTAAATACAGGAGAGAAAGAGAGAAAGGAAGAAATGAGAGAGGAAAGATATTGTTATATAAAGAAAATGGAGTTTAAATGCTTAAATATTTATGTAAGAGAACACTACAATAGAGTTAGAACAAAAGAAAACAAGATGCTATTCATAAAGCAAATGATATTGAGAGAAATAATAGGAAAAGAATTGAAGAAAAATAATAATTTAGTATTTAATAATCAGTTGTTGGAAAGTCTTTTTTTAGAGGTACGGTTTCAGAACCGTGAGGCACGAATGAAACAAGCTGTGCAACCGAATTGGAATAATAAAAATGTAAGAACACTAGTAATGGAAAAAATGTATGAAGATAACATAACGAAATTTAAACAATGTATTGTGTTACATTCATTATTATATTATAAAAATGAAGGAAAAATAAAGGAAGAGCTTGAAAAGTGTAAAAGACTAATGGATAGGGTGGAGGAAGAGCAAACAGAAGAAGCAAAAAATCTTTTGTTTTTTAATATTTGTGTGCTAACAAATGAGAGTGAATTCCAAATTATAATAAATGAGAGTGAATTCCAAACTGTCCTAGGCAGTGCAAATGATTGTTATAATCAAATAGTAAGATTGCAAAAACTTAACCTATTAACGGAAAATGAAATTGATAGAAGAACACAGGAAGACTTTTTTACTGTATTATTAAGAGAATTTGATCAGTTTTTTGTTGTTGATCAAGCAGGGCAAAGACACTTCCCTCTTAAATCTTTTAATGATGCAATTACTTGCTTAAGTCAAAAAATTGCAATGCTAGAGCAAGCAAATGCAGGGCCTAATGAAAGGTCTTGGTGGGAAGTAAGAAAAATATTGAATGGGTTGTTAAATGATTATAAAGATTCAGAGCTGATAGAAACAGAAAGTGTTAATAATGTACAAGGTCTTTTGGATAGAGTAGGGGATGAATTAAAAGAATTAGAAGAATTCTGTGATGGAGTTCTACCTATAGAAGACAAAGAAACCTTTTATAATGGACAAGTTAAACATGGAAAAGGTTTTATTAAAGAGATACTGCAAACAATCAATGCTAATCCAGTAGTGCCAGTAGTGGGTCGTCATATTACTGTGATAAGTATTGAAGAAACTTCTCTTTCTGAGCAAGCATTCTTTATTAGGGCATAGAATTTATTCATGTTGTCCCGTCCTCTTTGCAATAAGATCTCTGCTTTCCATACTGTGTCATAATAGCAAAAAAAAGGATAATTTTTGTCATAATAAAAATTTAGAGCAAATAGAAAATCCCCCTTCACTTGTGAAGGGGTGGATTTTGAAGGCTTTATCTTTCAAAAGATGCTATGAAGAAACCAGTAATTTGTGGAGATAATTATTGGCTTTTTTTCTAAAAAAAATCTACTTTTTCTATTGCGACACAGCCTGCAGGAGGTAATACTTCGAGGATTCTTTTGTCGCACATCAAGCAACCTGCATCAAACAGCCTTGGCTCTCTTACATTAAAAAATAAAAAAAAACTTGTAGAGTTGATATTGATACCTTATAATTGTATATTATTAACATTAATTAAAAGAGGGATATATGAGTGATATAATAAAGAATACAATAAAGGAACAAGAAAGTGGGTTTCAGAATGGAATATGGTCAAATGACAGAAGTAGGAATGAGAAGGTTGATAATAGAATAGCTGTATTGCAACAATTAAACGGGTTATTTTTTGATGAGATACCAAGTAACTATACTTCGCCATGTCGCTCTCGTCAAGGTTCAAATGATTTTGTTTTTTCTGAACAAAGACAAAAATCTCCGTCAACATCATTAATAGGAGGAACCATGAAAGAAGTAACAGCTCTACAAATATAAAACTTTTGTCAGGCTATCCTTTGTAAATAGGAAACCGTAGAAAAAAGAGGTTTGTTTAGGGGGGGGGCTTCTATGAATAGCCTCTTGATTTTGTTAGGATGAAGTTTAGTATAGATGTTAATAAGATAAAGTGATTAATATTAAATAACTTCAGGATAAATGAAATGGATTGTTTTCTTTTTTAAATCTATTTTTGGAAAATTTATGTTGTTGAAGATGAATTGTTCTTTTTTTTCATCTGCTAAAAAACTTATTTCTAAAATATCGCCAGCATTATTGTTGCTCACAGATGTTATTCCTCCTATTTTTTTATTGTCTTCATCAAAAACTTGCAAATTTATTAAATCATCTAAATAAAATTCATTCTCATCTAATTTCTCTAGCTTATTTTTTTTAACAAATATTTCTTGGTTTCTAAAAGAATCAGCTTCTTCTCTGCTGTTTATATCAGAAATTCTTGCTATAGTATTTTTACTGGAGCCTCTTATAAAAAATTTGATTTCTTTTTTTTCTTCTCCTAAAAAAAATATGTTGTTATTTTTTTGATATTTTTTTATATCATCTAAAGAGCTATATAAATAGAGTTTGACCTCTCCTTTTATAGCATGGGGAATTGAGATTTTTGCTATTTTTAGAAATGACATAGATTAACTATGTTTATTTTTCTTCAGCCTTTGGCTCTGCTTCTGTATTTGCTTTGGCTTCAGCTTCTTCTTTGGCTTTTGCATCAGCTTCCGCTTTTGCATCAGCTTTTTCTTTAGCTTTTGCATCAGCTTTTTCTTTAGCTTTTGCATCAGCTTTTTCTTTAGCTTTTGCATCAGCTTCTTCTTTAGCTTTTGCATCAGCTTCCGCTTTTATTTTATCAGCTTTTACTTTTTTGATGCCCTCTCTTTCTTCAAGAGATTTAGGAAAACTATTTGGTAAATATGGTTCAACAACTTTAAAACCATCATCCCATAAAAAAATTGCAACTCTCTCAGAAGGAATCGCCCCAGTATCTAACCAATGCTTTACTCTTTCTTTTTTATAAATAAATTTATCTCCTATTTTTGTAAAAGGATCGTAAGTTCCTAGTTTTTCAATAAAATTACTGTCTCTTGGGGATCTAGAATCTGTTGCTACTAATCTGTAAAAAGGTTTTTTCTTTGCACCACCTCTTGCAAATCTAATTTTTGTTGCCATATTTAATTTTAATTATTATTATATTCAATTGATTAACGAAGGACAATTATAAAATTAAAAACAAACATTGCAAGTAAAAAAATGACCAACACAATAATCACCAGATTTGCACCATCTCCCACGGGATTGTTGCACATTGGAGGGGCAAGAACAGCTCTTTTTAATTATCTCTTTGCAAAGCATCATCAAGGGAAATTTTTGTTAAGAGTGGAGGATACTGACAAAAAAAGATCAACAGAAGAAGCAAAGCAAGAAATTATTGCAAGCTTGAGTTGGCTAGGTTTGAATTATGATGATAAAATTTTCTATCAATCACAAAGAGAAGAAAGGCATAAAGAAGTGGCAATGCAATTATTGGAGCAGGGTAAAGCCTATAAATGCTTTGCTAGTAAGAAAGAATTGCAAGAAATGAGAGAAAAGGCGGAGAAAGAAAAGAGTATTTTGAAGTATGATAGAAGATGGAGATATAAAATAGAACATCCTGCTAATCAAGATTTTGTGGTAAGAATAAAGGCTCCTCTTGATGGAGAAATAATTCTGCAAGATGAAGTGCAGGGAAAGGTTGTGGTAAAAAATCAAGAACAAGAAGATTTTGTTATTTTGAGAGCAGATGGGACTCCAACCTATATGCTTGCTGTTGTGGTGGATGATTATGATATGAAAGTGAGTCATATTATTAGAGGAGATGATCATTTGACTAATAGTTTTAAGCAAATCTTAATTTATCAGGCTTTAAATTGGCAAATTCCAGTTTTTGCTCATATTCCTTTAATTTATGGAACAGATGGTAAAAAAATGTCTAAAAGATATGGAGCAACATCAGTAAGTGATTATAAGAAATTAGGTTATTTGCCAGAAACTCTTAGAAATTATTTGTTGAGATTAGGTTTTTCTCATGGAGATGATGAGATTATTTCTGATCAGCAAGCAATAAAATGGTTTAGTTTAGAGAGTGTTGGTAAATCTCCTGCTAGATTTGATTTTAAAAAATTAGATAATCTTAATAATCATTATATAAAAAATCTGCCTGATAATGTTATTACAAAAATAATTTTAGAAAAATTAGATTGTGATTCTGTTATTTTACAAAAATTAGTTTCTGAATTAAAAATGAGAGCAAAGAATCTTAATGAATTAAGAGACTCTGCTTTGTTTTTAGAAAAAAATTTTGATATAAAAAACAATTTAACAGAAAAAGCAAAGAAAATTTTGAATTTGTTAAGTGGTAAACAAGAAATAATTATTGATTTTGTTCAAAATATCGATGAATTTAATCATCATAATATTTATGAAAAAAGCAAAATATTTGTAGAAGAGCAAGATATAAAATTAAAAGACTTAGCAGGTTTTTTTAGGGCAAAAATCACGGGTTCGCATATTTCTCCTAGTGTTTTTGAAATAATGGAAGTTTTTGGTAAACAAAAAATAGTTGAATTATTGAAATGAAGGTAAAAATAATCACTCTTTTTCCAGAACTTTTCCCGGGAGTATTGGGTGCTTCTCTTGTTGGTAGGGCATTGCAAGAAAAAATATGGGAGTTAGAGGTTTTTAATCTAAGAGATTCTACTGAAGATAAGCATAAAACAGTAGATGATAGTCCTTATGGAGGAGGTTCTGGAATGGTGATGAGAGCCGACATTTTGGCAAAAGCAATAGAGGATATTAGTGATGGAAAAGTGCAAGAACATTTGATAATATATCCTACTCCAAGAGGTGAATTGTTGAATCAAAAAAAAACTGTTGAAATTTCAAGAAATAAAAATATAATCCTTGTGCTAGGAAGGTATGAAGGAATTGACCAAAGGGTAATTGATAAATATAATATTTTAGAAATTAGCATTGGCGATTATGTTTTGTCTGGTGGTGAGATCGCTGCTTTTGCAATCATTGACTCTATGGTCAGAACTTTGCCAAATGTTTTGGGAAATAAAAATTCTCTAGAGCAAGAAAGTTTTGCAGTAGATAGCGAGTATAAAAACTTGCTTGAATATCCTTTATATACTAGGCCTGATATTTGGAATGGTTTGGAAGTACCAGCGATTTTAAAATCAGGAAATCACAAAAAAATTGCTGAATGGCAATTTTTGGAGGCTCAAAAAATAACAAGGCTGAAAAGACCAGATTTATGGAGTAAATTTAAACAAGAAAATAAAAATGACTAACAAGCTAATTCAAAAATTTGAACAAAAACAAATAAAAAAAATATTAGGAGACAGAAAAATCCCTGAATTTCGTGCTGGTGATACACTTAAGATTGGAGTAAAAATTATTGAAGGAAGCAATGAAAGATTGCAATATTTTCAAGGTTTATGCATAGCAAGGAGCAATAATGCAATTAACTCAACTTTTACCGTTAGAAAAATTTCTAATAATGAAGGAGTTGAAAGAAAATTCCCATTATATTCACCAAAAACTGCCTCTATTGAAGTAGTAAAAAGAGGAGTGGTAAGAAGAGCAAAACTATATTATATGAGAGAATTAAAAGGAAAAGCTGCAAGAATCAAAGAAAAGAAAGATTATTCTCTAATGAAAAGCACAAAGAAAGCTCCAAAAGTAGAAAAAAAAGTTGAAATAACAACAGTTAGTGAAGATAAATAAACAACTATAGCTTTTGTTTTTTGACCTAATTATACTATTTTAGCTTTATAATTGACCTATAGCCAAAAAGCAATTTATGCTGAGCAGATTGAAGTATAGGTCAATTATAAAACTAAAATAGTATTAATATCATTTAATACTATCTCCAGTTATTAATTTGACACTTAATCAAAAATCTGCAGAGAAAGTGATAAATTAATAACTGAAGATAGTATAAGAATAAATAATTTTATTATGTTACCAACAGCAAAATATTTATATTCTTTAAAAGCAATGGAGGTTGATAGTTATAAATCATATTTATCTCCTACTTCTTTTGTGGGTAATTTTAGGTCTTTATTTAAAGGGCAGGGGTTGGAATTTAATCAGGTGAGGCAGTATCATTTTGGCGATGAGATAAAAAACATAGATTGGAGAGTAACAGCCAGAACTGGCAAGACACATATTAGGGAATATTTGGAAGAAAAAGAAAATGAAGTTACTATCATTAGTAATGTTGGCAAGGAAATGTATTTTTCTAGTATTTCAGAAAAATTAAAATATTTTGTAATGGCAGAAATCGTATCTTTATTGTCATTTTCAGCAGAAAAAAATAAAGATAATTTACAACTATTTTTTTATGGTTCAAATTTAAAAAAAATGATTTTTTTTAGAAGTCATAATAAAAAATCACAAATTATGAATGTTTTGGGATTTTTAAGTCAAAAAAAAAGATTTTTTAAAAAAAGAAAAAAATAGTTATGAATTGGTAGAGGCTTTGCAAAATATTACTCCTAGCTTAAAAGGACATGGGGTAGTTTTTTTGATTTTGGCTAACAGCAATATGGACGATAAATTATATCAAGAATTATTAAGATTAAGTAGAAGAAAAAAAATATATATTTTTGTAATTACAGATAAAGCAGAATATGATCTACCAGTTTTAAATAATGTAGTTTTGCAAGATGTAGATGGTAAAAAAATTAATTTATCACTTTCAAAAAAAAATAAAGAAAAATATAAAAAAGATTTTTTTTTAAGACAAGAGGAATTTGAAAAAAAATGCAGAGATTTGGCAATCAGAGTAATTGTAGTAAAACTAGAAGAGAATTTATTTGATAGAATGTTAGAAATTTCTAAATAATAAAAAGATTTTATTTTTAGCTGATGTTGATTTTTGTTAATTTGGTTTTAATATATATTAAAATAGAATTGATTTGTAGAATTTAAACTCGCCAACCCTATGATAATCCCCCGTTTACTTTGTTTTAGTATAGGCACTGTATTAATAATTTTATAAATTGAAACTATGATAGTAGATAGCCATTGCCATTTAGATTTTAAAGAATTGCAAGAAAATTTTGCAGAAATAATGCTTGCTGCTAAAAAAAATAATATTTCTCATATGCAAACGATTTGCACAAAAATTAGTGAATTTGATAAAATTTATCAAATTGCAAAAGAAAATAAAAATATTTCTTGCTCAGTAGGTGTGCATCCAAATAATGTAGAAGAAGAGGGGGTAATTAAAGCAGAAAAAATTATTGAATTAGCAAAATTAGATAAAGTTATAGGAATTGGTGAAACAGGATTAGATTATTATTATGAAAATTCAGCAAGAGATTTACAAAAACAAAGTTTTTTAGAGCATATCAAAGCTTCACAAACATTAAATTTACCAATAATTATTCACACTAGAAATGCTGAAGATGACACTATTACAATTTTAGAAAAAACATTAAAAGAAAAAAAATATCCTGCTTTAATTCATTGTTTTACTGCTAATTATGATTTTGCCAAAAAAGTTCTAGATTTAGGCTTATATATCTCTATTTCTGGAATTGTAACTTTTAAAAATGCTACTGATATTCAAGAATCTGTAAAAAAAATTCCACTAAATAGACTTTTAGTTGAAACAGATTCTCCCTTTTTAGCTCCTATGCCAAAAAGAGGAAAAAGCAATCAACCAGCATATACAAAATATACTTTAGAATTTTTATCTGACTTATTAAATGTTCCTTTTGATGAATTAGCCAAAATTACTACCGATAATTTTTTTCAATTATTCAGCAAGGCAATAAAATAAAAAGGTTTTATGGAATTTTTAAAAGATCCTATTATTCTAAAAATGATAGAATTTGCAATAGTTTTATTTATATCTATGATGCTTTCTATGATTGTATTAATAAAAATGCATGATAATAATGCTGCAGGAAGGATGGCTGTGATTCTTACTGTGTTTTATTATGTTATAAAATATATACTAATAAAGTGAATTATTTTATAACAAAACCTAATACACAAGAAGTATGGTTTTTTTCTTGAAAATTATACTCATTGTTTTTTATACATTTGTTTTTATCAGCATAATAAGTTAATTCTGAGTTTTGATATCCTTCCAAACCACGAATATTTCCTTTATTTGGATTACCATCATCTATTTTTTCATCTATACTAGATGCCTTTTCAGGTAAAAATACTCCTTGATCACTTGGTCTTTTATAATGATGATAATCTCCTAATTTTATGATGTTTCTTGCCAAATTATCCTCATATAATAAAGAAAAATTAGCACCTATTTTTGATACAAAAGAACTTCTTTTATCATTCCAAATACCAGAAAAATCCCCTATTAAAACATCTGATAATTGTAAATGTTGCCAAGATCTAAAAACTTCACTGTCTTTGCTACCTTTTAAGTCAATTTTTCTATCACCATTACCATTGCAGTCTGTTTTAGTCCCGCAAACACTATTAGTTCCATCATCAAAATATTTGTGAGCAGAGGAAAAATCTCCAGGAAGAGATGAAAACCTTTCTTTAAAAGAATTAATAGCATTATCTATAGTTTGAAATTGTCTGATAGTAGCTTGTAATTTTGCTTTTTGTAATAATCTACCTCCTGATAAAGAACCAGCAACTAGTATTGCAATAATAATTAAGACAACAGCAAGTTCTATAAAAGTAAAAGCTTCTGTGTTTTTTGAGATATTCTTCATAACATTGATATATTAGAGATTAATTATGAAAGATGAAAGATAATATATACTAATCTAATCTACTCCAAATTCTTTTTTTTACAATAAAAAATAATATGGTAAAGATTAATAAAAAGATTAATACTTTTATTCCCATTTTCTTTCTCATTTCCATTTCAGGTTCTGCTGTCCATTGTAAGAAATTAACAATATCAGATGACATTTGTTTCAAAGTAGCTCTTGTTCCATCATAATATTCGATTTGGTCTTCTACTAAAGGCTGAGACATAGCTATTTGCTTGCCAGAAAAGTAAATATTATAGTTCATTCCTTCTTCCATTACCATAGTTTTATGTGGAGTTAGATATCCTTGTAATAAAGAAAAAATATAGTTAGCTCCATCAGGTCTTGATTTAACTATTAACGATAAATCAGGAGGGAATGCTCCATTATTAACTGCCCTTGATGCCAATTCATTAAGGTATGGTTTGTTATATGGATCTGATAATCTTGCTTTTCTTTCATAAAGTTCACCTTGATCATTAGGTCCATCAATAACAATATATTCTTCTGCGATTGCTTTTGCTTCTTTTTCAGTAAAGCCAATTTCAAGCAAATTTCTGTAATAAACTTTATCTATTGCATGGCAAGCAGAACATATTTCTTTATATATTTGAAAACCTCTTTGTATTGATTGTATATCAAATCTCCCTAAAAACCCTTCAAAACTCC
>CBDCUE010000014.1:0-33063 GCA_965222515.1 Rickettsiales bacterium
ATAGGTTTTTATGTCTGCACAAAATATTAGAATTAGATTAAAATCTTTTGATAGCAAATTAATTTGGAATTCGGCTAAAGAAATAGTTAGCACAGTTCAAAGAACAAATGCTGAAATTAGTGGTCCTATTCCATTACCAAAAAAAATAAAGAAATATACAGTAAACAGATCTCCTCATGTAAATAAAAAATCAAGAGAGCAGTTTGAAATAAGAATATATAAATCAATCATTATAATAACACCATCACCGCAAACAATAGATGCTTTAAAAAAGCTAGATTTACCTGCAGGAGTAGATGTTGATATAAAATTATTAGGGGCATAGAAAAAAATGAAAAGAGTAGGCTTATTAGCAAAAAAAATATCTATGACAAGAATATTTGATGATTTTGGAGATCATCATCCAGTAACAGTTTTGGAATGTCCAGAAGCATTGGTTACTGGGGTGGCTCAAAACAGCAAACAAAATGTTCAATTAGCTTCATTTGAAATTAAAGAAAGATCTATTAACAAACCACAACTTGCTGAATATAAAAAGCTAAAATCTGCTACAAAAAAATATAGATCTGAATATAGTGTAGATGATACATCTGCTTTTGAAGCTGGTCAAATAGTTACAGTTGAGCATTTTATTACAGGTCAATTAGTTGATGTTAGAGGAAGAAATTCTGGTAAAGGTTTTGCTGGTTCTATGAAAAGGCACAATTTTTCTGGATTAGAAGCATCTCACGGTGTATCAGTGTCTCACAGGGCTCATGGTTCAACTGGTCAATGTCAAGATCCAGGAAGAGTATTTAAAGGAAAAAAAATGGCTGGTCAAATGGGAAACAAAAATATTACTGTACAAAATTTAGAAGTAATGAGAGTAGATAGTGAAAATAATTTAATTTTTATTAGAGGAGCGGTTCCAGGAAAAAAAGGAACTGTGGTAACGATTACAGATGCTATTAAAAAATCTCTTCCTAGCAAAGCTCCTTATCCTGCTTTTTTTAAAAAAGTAAATAAAAAAGAATCAGAGGCTAAATCAGAGATAAAAGAAGAAATTGCAGTAAAAGAGGCAACAGTAACTACAAAAAAAGAGGTTAAGTAATGCAAGTAAAATATATAGATTTATTAGAAAATAAAGAATTGGGCGATAAAAAACTTGCAGAAGTTTTTAATATTAAAGAAATCAGATTTGATTTGATCAAAAGAGTTATTTTCTGGCAAAGAAACAAAGCAAGATCAGGTAATCATAAGGTAAAAACAATATCTGAAATAAGTGGAACTACCGCAAAGCCTTTTAAGCAAAAAGGAACTGGTAATGCAAGACAAGGTAGTAAAAGATCTGCTCATATGAGAGGAGGGTCTACGGCATTTGGTCCAGTGGTTAGAGATCATTCAACAAAATTACAAAAAAAAGTTAGAAGATTAGGTTTGATAAGTTCAATTTCATATCATATTCAAAATAAAACTTTAGAGATAATCAAAGAACCAAAATTAGAAAAAGCTGTAACTAAAGAAGTAGCTAGAATTTTTAATAAAAAACAAAAAACTCTAGTAATATATTCATCTGAAACTGATGATAATTTTTTACTTTCAAGCAAAAATGTCAAAGATGTAAATTTATTGCATTCTGATGGTGCTAATGTTTACGACATAATGAATAATGAAAGAGTGTTAGTAACGGAGAAAGCATTAGAATTAATTGAAAAAAGGTTAGCGATATGATAGAAAATAGAATATATGATATAATAGGAAGAATTTCTCCTATGATTACAGAAAAAGCCTTAAAAGCATCTGAAAATAACAAGGTTGTGTTCAAAACTCCTGCAGATGTGACTAAGAAAGAAATTCAATCTGTTTTTAAAAAAATATATAAAGAAGCAAATATTTTAGACATTAAAAGTCTAGTAGTAAAAGGAAAAGTTAAGAAATTTAAAGGAAAAATAGGAAAAAGAAGTGATTTTAAAAAATTCTATATTAAATTAGACAAAACTATAGACATAACAACAGGTATAAAATAATGGCATTAAAAAGTTACTCACCTATTACTCCATCACAAAGACATCTAGTTTTAGTTTCTGAAAAATTGTGGAAAGGAAAGCCTTTAAAAAAGCTAACCAAAGGTCAGTCAAAAACTGGAGGAAGAAATAATAATGGTAGAATCACTTGTAGACATATAGGTGGTGGTCATAAGCAAAGATATAGAATAATTGATTTTCTTAGAAATAAATTTGATGTAGAAGCAGTAGTAGAAAGAGTGGAATATGATCCAAATAGAACTTCTTTTATTGCATTACTTAAATATAGTGATGGAGAAAACTCTTATATTATTGCTCCACAAAAATTAAAAATGGGTGATAAGATAATCTCAGCAGAAAAAACAGAAATTGCTGTTGGTAATGCTATGAAAATTAAAAACATTCCTGTTGGCACAATTGTTCATAATGTAGAGTTAAAACCTAAAAAAGGTGGTCAATTGGCAAGAAGTGCTGGTAGTTCTGTTCAAATTGAAGGTAAAGATAGCGGTTATGTTCAAATCAAACTTAGATCAGGAGAGTCTAGATTGGTATTAGAAGATTGTATGGCAACAATTGGTGCAGTATCTAATTCTGACAATCAAAACCAAAAATTTGGAAAAGCAGGAAGAAAAGTATGGATGGGAACAAGGCCTTCTGTTAGAGGGGTTGCGATGAATCCTGTTGATCACCCGCATGGAGGAGGTGAAGGAAAAACTTCTGGTGGAAGACATCCAGTTACTCCTTGGGGTAAAAAAACTAAAGGTCTTCGAACTAGAAGTAACAAAGCTACGGACAAATATATAGTTCGTAGAAGATATAAAAAATAATAATAAAGGTTTTAACTTATGACAAGATCAGTTTGGAAATTACCATTTGTAGATGGTTATCTACTTAAAAAAGTAAAAAAAGCTAAAGAATCAGGAAAGCATAATATTGTGATAAAAACTTGGTCAAGAAGATCAACAATTATTCCAGATTTTATAGGTGTTACTTTTTCTGTTTACAATGGAAAAAAATTTATACCAGTTCAAATAAAAGAAGATATGGTAAATCATAAATTAGGAGAGTTTTCTCCTACTAGAAACTATTCTGGTCATGGTGAAAATAAAGTAAAAAGAGGATAAAATGACACAAGTAAGAAATAATAGAAGAGCAAATGATGGTGAAGCTAGATGCTTTACTAAGTCAATCAGAACTAGCCCACAAAAACTAGGATTAGTTGCTGATTTGATTAGAGGATTAAAAGTTGAAGATGCTTTAGTGCAGCTTAGTTTTTGTAAAAAAAGAATTGCAGGAATAGTGAAAACATCTCTTAATTCTGCTATTCATAATGCTGAAAATAATCATGATCTAGATATTGATAATCTAGTAATTCACAGAATTAATGTTGGTAAAGCTTTGGTAATGAAAAGATTTCGTGCTAGAGCAAGAGGTAGAGGAGCTAGCATCCTTAAACCTTTTAGCAATATGGAAATAATTGTAAAAGAAATAGAGGCATAAATTATGGGACAAAAAGTAAATCCAATTGGTTTTAGAATAGGAGTAAATAGAACTTGGGATTCTTTGTGGTATGCAGAGGGTCAAAATTATGCTAATGCTTTAAATGAAGATTTTAAAATTAGAAAATACATAAAAGATTTTACTAATAAAGCAATTAAAAATGCCATTATTAGTAAAATTATAATTGAAAGGCAGGCTAAAAAAATAATAGTAAATATTAAAACTCCAAGACCGGGAATAATTATCGGTAAAAAAGGTTCTGATATTGAAAAAATGAAAAAAGCACTTAATAAAATAACTAATACAGAAATTAGTTTAAATATTATAGAAGTTAAGAAAGCTGATGCTGATGCAACATTAATTGCTCAATCTATGGCTACTCAAATAGAAAAAAGAATTTCTTATAGAAGGGTGATGAAAAAAGCTATTCAAGCTGCTTTGAAATTAGGTGTTAAGGGAATTAGAATTAATTGTGCTGGTAGATTATCAGGAGCTGAAATTGCTAGAATGGAATGGTATAGAGAGGGACAAGTTCCTCTTCACACTATCAAAGCTAATATTGATTATGCAGTAAGCGAAGCTAATACTTCTTACGGTGTAATAGGTATTAAAGTTTGGGTATATAAGGATGATATTGAAAATTAAGAGGTTATAAAATGCTATTACCAAAAAAAACAAAACATAAAAAAGCTCATAAGGGCAGAATAAAAGGAATCGCAGGAGGTGGTGCTACACTGGCTTTTGGTTCTTTTGGTTTAAAAGCTCTTGCTCCAGAGAGAATTACTTCAAGGCAAATAGAGGCTGCAAGAAGAGCAGCTACTAGACATATGAAAAGAGTTGGAAAATTATGGATTAGAGTTTTTCCAGATATTCCTGTGACTAAAAAACCTGCCGATGTTAGAATGGGTAAAGGTAAAGGTTCTGTTGAATATTATGTATTTAGAGTAAAACCAGGTAGAATAATTTTTGAGATTGATGGTGTTTCAGAAGAACTAGCAAAAGAGGCTTTAATGAGAGCCAAAGCTAAGTTATCTTTTGATGCTAAGTTTATCACTAGATTGGACAAACATTAAAATTAAATAAAAAAGAACAATGAAATTTGTAGATATAAAAAATAAGACAAAAGATGAATTAGACAAAGTTTTTGTTGATTTAAAAAAAGAATTGTATAATATAAACCTCCTTACTGTTAATGGAGAAGGAAAAAACACAGCTAGAATTAGGAAAATAAAAAAAGATATCGCTAGAATCTTAACTTTTTTTAATCAAAAAAACAACATTACAAAAAAGGAACAAAATGCCTAAAAGAATATTACAGGGAAAAGTTGTCAGTGATTTAGCTAATAAAACAATTACTGTTTTAGTAGAAAGAAGAGTTATGCACTCAGTTTACAAAAAATTTATTACTAGGAACAAAAAATATTCAGCTCATGACGAAAACAACAAATTTAAAAAAGGAGATATCGTTTCTATTATAGAACATAGACCTTTATCTAAAACTAAAAAATGGCTAGTGTTAGATGAGCAAAAAACATTGGTAAAAAACGACACTCCAAAAGTAGAAACAATTGAAGCTGATATAGTAAAAGAAGAAGTAACTGTAACTGGAGGTGAAGTATGATACAAATGCAGAGCAGACTGGATGTTGCAGACAATTCAGGGGCAAAAGAAGTTCAATGTATAAAAGTTTTGGGAGGTTCTCATCATAACATAGCTAAATTAGGAGATGTTATAGTTGTTTCTATTAAAAGTGCCGCTCCAAAAGGAAAGGTAAAAAAAGGAGAGGTTCATAGAGCATTGATAGTTAGAACCAAGAAAGAAGTTTTGAGATCTGATGGAGGAACCATTAGATTTGATGGAAATGCTGTTGTTTTAATTAACAACAACAAAGAGCCAATTGGCACAAGAGTTTTTGGACCAGTGGCAAGGGAGCTTAGAAATAAAGGATATATGAGAATTGTATCTTTGGCACCAGAAGTTTTATAGAGGGAAAAATGAAATTAAGAAAAGGAGATCCAGTAATAGTTTTAACAGGAAAATATAAAGGTAAAATTGCCAAAATATTAAAATCTATTCCTGATAAAAAAAGGTTTATTGTTGAGGGAGTGGCTTTAGCAAAAATTCATTACAAGGCAAAAAGTCAAGAGGAAAAATCTCAGATAATTCAAAAAGAACTATCTGTTCATACATCTAACATAGCTTTTTATGATGAAAAAGCTAAAAAATCAGTAAAATTAGGTTATAAATTTACTGAAGATAATAAAAAAGTTAGATATAATAAATTAAGTGGGGAGGTAATATAAAATGGCTAGATTATTAGAACTTTATAATAAAGAAATAAAAGGAGAATTACAATCTGAATTAAAATTAGATAATGTAATGCAAATTCCTAAACTAGAAAAAATAGTTATTAATATGGGATTAGGTCAAGCTGTTTCTGACAGTAAAATCCTTAAAACTGCTCAAGCAGAGCTTTCTTTGATAGCAGGTCAAAAAGCAATTTTGACTAGAGCAAAAAAATCAATAGCTACTTTTAAATTAAGAGAAAATATGCCAATAGGTTGTAAGGTTACACTTAGAAGACAAAAAATGTATGAATTTTTAGATAGATTAGTAAATATCGCTTTGCCTAGAGTAAGAGATTTTAAAGGTTTGTCTATAAAATCATTTGATAAAAGAGGAAATTATAATTTTGGTTTAAAAGAGCAAATTGTATTTCCAGAAATAAGTTACGATAAAATATCATCAATTCTTGGAATGGATATTGCCATTGTAACTACAGCAACAAATGACAATGATTGCAAGGCTTTGCTTAAAAAGTTCAATGTTCCATTTAGAAATTAGTAAAAAAATATAAAATATTATGGCAAAAGTAAGTTCAATAGCAAAAAACGATAGAAGGTTAAAATTAATTAACCAATATAGAAAAAAAAGAGAAGTTCTAAAAGCTATTATAATGAGTAAAGAGACTTCTCCTAAAGAAAAATTTTTGGCTCAAGACAAATTAAATAAATTACCTAGAAACTCAGCACAAATTCGTTATAGAAATAGATGCAATTTCACGGGTAAGCCAAGGGGCTATTATAGAGATTTTGGTATTTGCCGTATATCTCTTAGAGCAAATGTTGGATTCGGTATGATTCCAGGTGTAATTAAATCTAGTTGGTAAAAAAATATGTTTGTAAATGATGTTATCTCTGATATGATTGCTAGAATTAATAATGCTAGTAGTGTTAAACTTGCAACTAGCAAAGTTATTAATTCAAAACTATCTAAAGCAGTTTTGGCCATCTTATCAGAAGAAGGTTTTATTAATGGTTATGAAGATAACAAAGATGATAAAAACTTCATAGATGTTAGTCTGAAATATGATTCTGGTAAATCAGTAATTAATATTTTTAAAAGAGTTTCTAAGCCTGGAAGAAGAGTTTATTCCAACATATCTAATTTATCAAGATATTATAACGGTTTAGGAATTTTTATTTTATCTACTCCAAAGGGTGTAATTGCTGATCATAAAGCAAGAGAAATCAATGTGGGAGGAGAAGTTTTATGTAAAGTATTTTAAATATAAATAAATGTCTAGAATTGGAAAAAAACCTATTGATATTCCTGAAAATGTAACTGTTGAGATTAATGGTCAAGAGATTACTGTTAAGGGAATAAAAGGAGAATTAAAAAGAACTATTGATTCTGAAATAAAAATTTCTAAAGATGATAATAAAATTATTGTTGAAAGAAAATCAAAAGGAAATGTTGCGAGAGCTAAATGGGGATTGTTTAGAAGCTTAATCAATAATATGGTTATTGGAACTTCTCAAGGTTTCTCAAAAACTTTGGATATTAAGGGAGTTGGTTACAAAGCTCAAATAAAAGATAAATTTTTGACCTTAAATCTTGGTTATTCTCATGAAATAAAATTTTATATTAATGATAATATAGAAATGAAATGTCCAAAAGCTACTATAATTGAAATTTCTTCTTATGATAAGGAAGCTTTAGGTCAAGCAGCTGCTACTATTAGAAGTTTAAGAAAACCAGAGCCATATAAAGGTAAAGGTGTTAAATATTCTGATGAGTTTATTGTCAGAAAAGAAGGTAAGAAATAAAAAATATAGGTTAAACATTATGTCAGTTGTAAAAAAAATAAAAAAGAATTTTTTAAGAAGACAAGAAAGAACTAGAATAAAACTTAGAGAAAAAGCTAAAGGAAAAGCTAGATTATCTATATTTTTTTCAAATACTCATATTTATGCACAATTGATTGATGATACAAAGTCAACAACTGTTGCATTTTCTTCAACTAAAAATCTAAAATTAAAAGGAGTTAATATTGAATTAGCTAAAAAAGTTGGTAAAGACATAGCTGAAAAAATTAAAAAACTAAAAATTAAAGAAATAGTTTTTGATAGAGGTGGTTACTTATATCATGGAAAAGTAAAAGCTTTGGCGAATTCTGCGAGAGAATCAGGAATTAAATTTTAATGCACAATAAATAATAAATATGGCAAATCCTAATATAAAAACAGATGAATTAGTAGAAAAGTTAGTTTGTGTTAACAGAGTAACAAAAGTAGTAAAAGGGGGAAGAAACTTTGGTTTTGCTGCAATTGTTGTGGTTGGTGATAAAAAAGGAATGGTAGGTTATGGAACAGGAAAAGCAAAAGAAGTATCAGAGGCAAGAAACAAAGCTACAAAAGCTGCAAGAAAAAATATGGTAAGAATTTCTTTAAGAGAAGGAAGAACGATACATCATGATAGTGAAGGAAAGTTTGGAGCAGGAAAAGTGGTTATTAGAACTGCATCTTCTGGAACTGGTGTTATCGCAGGTGGTGTTATGAGAACTGTATTTGAAGCTCTTGGAATTCAAGATATAGTATCAAAATCATTAAGAACATCTAATCCTTATAATCTAGTAAAAGCAACTTTCAATGCTTTACAAAACACAGAATCTCCAAAAAGATTAGCTAGTAAAAGAGGCATAAAAATTAGTGATTTGATAAATAGAAGAGTAAAAGTAAAGTCAATTGCAAATAATGCAAAAAAAGAAGAAGTAAATGTTGAAGCTCCTGAAGCTAAAAAAGAAACAGCAAAAAAACCTGCTTCTAAAAAAGAAGCAACAAAAAAACCTATTTCTAAAAAAGAAACTAAAAAATAATTAAAAAAAGGAAAAATGACAAAAAAAACGATAAAAATTCAATTAATTAGAAGTTTAATTGGTCACAAAAAATATATAATAGGGACGGTAAAAGGTTTAGGGCTTAGAAAAATAAACTCTGTAAAAGAACTAGAAGACACTGATTCTGTTAGAGGTATGATAGACAAAGTAGCTCATTTGGTAAAAATAGTTAGTTAAAAAATAATATTAATTTAAAAAAATAAAAAAATGTCTTTAGCAAAAATTTTAAATACTGGAGAAAACTTAAAAAAAAGAACTAGATTAGCAAGAGGAATTGGATCTGGTAAGGGTAAAACTGCAGGAAGAGGTCATAAAGGACAAAAATCAAGATCTGGTGTGGCTATCAAAGGTTTTGAAGGAGGTCAAATGCCAATTCACAGAAGATTACCTAAAAGAGGATTTAATAATATTTTCAGAGATGCACCTGAAGTTATAAATTTAGACAGAATACAATATTTCATTGATAACAAAAAATTAGATGCAGCAAAAGAAATAACTGCAGAAGTTTTAGTAGAAGCAGGAATAGTAAAAACTACTAATGTAAAATTATTAGGAAATGGTGAATTAAAGACAAAGATTACCATAAAATTAGATAAAATCTCAAAATCAGCTCAAGCTAAATTAGATAAATTAGTAGCTTAAATATAGCAAAACAAAATTGATTTGTGTGGTTTATTCTTTCTAGTTTGAATTTTAATTTTCTTAAAAAAGAATTTTTAGCTAGCCACAGCTTAACTGCAGAGCTAGCAAGTTATCAGTAATTTTAAATTTAAAGAAAATCTCAGAGCAACTGCTCCCCCTCAAGGAGGGAAGCTATTACCACGAGCCTTTTTCTGCAATTCACCTTGTTCGTAAGATTACTATTAATAAATCCCCGCTTGCACTTAATTAAAAAATCTTGTTATAGTTTTTTGTGAGAGCCGTCGCAGAGTGGCATTGTTTTGCTGTGTTTGCAACCACAAAAATAAACTTGCTTGCTTTCTTCTGCATAATATTTTGTTGATTTTAAATTAGTGTCTTGCTCTTTGTGAGAACCATCGCAAAATGGTTCTGTTTTGCTATAAGCACAAGAACATATTGCATAGTTTTTTCCTTTTTCAACATTAATTTTATAAGGTGCTTTTTGAGCTATATTAGGTTTGTTTTGCATTTATCCTTTTGGTATATTATTACATTCCTCCCATCATATTCATCATTTCTCTAGGATCCGTATTTTTTAGTTTTCTCATCATTTTTTGCATATCTTTAAATTTTTTCAATAATCTATTTACTTTTTGAATAGATGTTCCAGAACCTTTTGCAACTCTTCTTTTTCGTGAAGTGTTTAGCTTTTCGGGATTCTGTCTTTCATGTAAATTCATTGATAAAATTATGGCCTCTTGATGTTTTATGTCTTTTTCATCAAAATCCTGATTTTTTATTATTTCTTTTATTTTTCCAGCCCCTGGTATCATTCCAATCATTGCCCCTAAGCCCCCCATTTTCTTCATAGATTTAATTTGCTTCAAAAGATCGTTTAAATCTAAATTTCCTACTCTAAATTTTTCTTCTAAATTTTTTGCTTCATCCTCGCTAATTACTTCTTGAGCTTTTTCAACTAAGGAAACCACATCTCCCATATCCAAAATTCTAGAAGCAATTCTCTCTGCTTGCCATAATTCAAAGTCTTCTACTCTCTCTCCTACTCCCATAAATTTTATTGGAACCTCAACTTTTGCTTTCATAGAAAGAGCTGCTCCTCCTCTTCCATCTCCATCAATCCTAGTTAATACTAATCCAGTAAGAGGCACTTGGTTATTAAAATTCTCTGCTGTAGTTACTGCATCTTGTCCTGTCAAGCTATCTGCTACTAGTAAAGTTTCACAAGGAGATGATATTTTTTTTAAAAGTTTTAATTCTTTAATTAATTCATCATCAATTGACAATCTACCAGCTGTATCTATTAATAAAACATCATAATTTTCTTTTTTTTGAATTTTTAAAGCTCTTTTTACAATTTTTTCTGGTTTTTCTTTTTCAATAATTGCTAATGAATCAACCCCTGCTTTTTCTGCCATAATAGCTAATTGCTCTCTTGCTGCTGGTCTGTAAATATCCGTTGAGGCAAGTAAAACTCTTTTTCCTTGTTTTTGGGTTAAATATCTGGCAAGTTTTGTTGCTGAAGTAGTTTTTCCTGAACCTTGCAAACCTACCATCATCACCACAGATGCTTTTTTATCTAAATTAAAAACCTGCTCTTCACCACTTGATAAAATATCAGTAATTCCATCTTGTACAATTTTTACAAACATCTCAGCAGGGCTAACATTTTTTGTTATTTCCATACCAAGAGCTTTTTCTGATACTGCTATACAAAAATCTTTGACCACTTCCAAAGCAACATCTGCTTCCAACAAAGCCACTCTTATTTCTCTTATAGTCTCCTCAATATCAATCTCTTTAATTACCCTTTTTCCAGATAGTTTTTCAAAAGTTTTAGCTATATTCTTGGTTAAATTTTCAAACATTTCTTTTTGGAATTAAATTACATTATTTTGAATTTTATTTTAATATATTAACAGCCATCTTGTCTAAATGAAAGAACTAAAATTTAAAATATTCATAGTTTTTTGAAATTCTGGATTGATTGTTGCGGTGAGAGATAAAGTTTTGCCGTAATAATTTTCGATTAATATTTTATAAGCATGCAAATGCATTTTATTGTTTAGACCATCTCTAAAAGCATCTTTTCCGCCATATTTACCATCTCCTAAAATAGGACAACCAATTTCATTTAATTGTATTCTTAACTGATGCTTTCTGCCTGTGATGGGAGATAGCAATAATAGAGCCACACCGTTTTTTGTGCAATTTATGGTTTGATATTTTGTTTCTGCAAAAACTTCTTTTTTTTCTGCTATGTTTCTAGTGTTTTTCTTAGTGGATATTGGACCACTAATTATTCCAGAAGGTTTTTTTGGTTTTTTGCTAGTTATTGCCAAATATTGTTTTTCAATTTTCCTTTTTTCAAATAATTTAGTAATATATTTTGCCGCAGCTTTAGTTTTGGCCATAATAATTAAACCAGAAGTATCTTTATCTAATCTGTGAGTTAATAAAAATTTTTTCTGCTCCCCCGTTTGAGTATAATTCATTACCTCATCCAAAGAAATTTTGACCTTATTACCTCCTTGTGAAGCCAAATTTGCAGGTTTATTCAAAACAATTATCTTATCATCTTGATAAATAGCATTTTTGATTAAATCTTGATATAAATTTATTCTTTTTTGTTTAAATCGCTCTTCCATAATTATATCACTTCTTCTAATTGATTAATATGTTCTATTTCTAAAATTTGCATATTTTTAAATAATTTATTTTTTTTGCTGTTTTTTGGCAATATTGCTTTTTTATAACCTAATTTTTCTACTTCAAAAATTCTCTCTTCCAAAAAAGAAACAGACCTGACCTCACCAGATAACCCTAATTCTCCCAAAATAATGGTATCTTTGGCAATGATAATATCTTTGGCAGCTGCAATAATTGCCGCGGCCGAGGCTAGATCAGATGCAGGATCTTGAACTTTTATACCACCTATAACATTAAAATATACTTCATATTGACTTAAATCTAGTTTTGAATGTTTGCTCAAGATTGCCAAAATTATAGATAATCTATTATTGTCCCAGCCAACCACTGCTCTTTTAGGATTATTCATATATGATTTACAAATCAAAGATTGCAACTCTAATAAAATTGTTCTGTTGCCTTCTCTTAAAGGAAAAAGTGCCGTTCCTGAAGTCTTGCCATTATAATTTTCTAAGAAAAAACAAGAAGGATTGTCGATAGAAATTAAGCCTTCTTTTCTCATATCAAAAATTCCCAATTGATTAGTGGCCCCGTATCTATTTTTATAGCTTCTAATAATTCTTAAATTACTGTCTTTTTCGCCCTCAAAATATAAAACTACATCTACCATATGTTCTATTAATTTTGGTCCTGCTATTTGCCCGTCTTTGGTGATATGACCAATTAAAATAAAAATCATATTAAGATTTTTTGCTAGATCTACAAATTCTAATGCCGAACTTCTAAGCTGATTGCTGTTTCCTGGAAAAGATCCTATTTCTTGCACAAAAGTTGTTTGAATTGAATCAATTACCACTAAATTTATATCTTGATTTTTTCTTAAATAATTGGCAATAGAGCCAACTTCTACTTGATTTGAAATGGCAATATTGTCATTATTAATCTCTAATCTTTTTGCTCTGATTTTTATCTGTTGCAATGATTCTTCTCCTGAAAAATAAATAACTTTTTGTTTTTTTGCTGCTAATTTATCTAAAATTTGTAATAACAAAGTGGATTTTCCAACCCCTGGATCTCCTCCAATAAGCAAAACCGAGCCTGCTACCAAGCCACCACCAATAACCTTGTCAAATTCGCTAATTTCTGTTTTAATTCTGTCTACTTCTTCTATATTGTGGTCAAGATAAGAGATATTTAAATCTTTTAAATCGTAAATATTATCTTTTTTTATAAAATTAGCTAATTTTGATTCTATTTTATGCTCTTTGATACTATCCCATTTATTACAAAAAAGACATTCACCACTCCATTTAGAAGTAATTTTTTGGCAATTGTTACAAATATATTGTAATTTGATTTTTGACATATTATATTATTTGAACTAATCTTAACCTATAATATTTATATTAATTACAATGTCATCTAACTTTTCCAAAAACAATATTTTAATTATCTCAATTTCTGTTGTTACAGCACTTATTATCAGCATTACAGCAAATTATTTTCTTAACAAAAGATATATTTTAAATAATGGAGAAATTATTATAAAAGCAGTAACAAATTATCAAAAAAAAATAAAATCAGAACAAACTAGATCATCAGAAAAAAATCTTGCAACCTCAAAAAATGAATTATATCAAAGTTCATCTCCTTATATAGGAAGCAATAATGCCAAAATAATTTTAGTAGAATTTTTTGATTATAATTGTGGATACTGTAAAAAAGCTTATGCTGCGGTAAGCCAATTATATAGCAACAATAAAGACATAAAAATAATTTTTAAAGATTATCCAATTTTTCCAGGTAGCTCAAAAGCTAAAGCAAAAGGTTCTGTTGCTATTTCAATTTTGTCCCCTAAAAAATATTTTTTAGCCCATCAAAAATTAATTCAAACAGCAAATATTAATAATGAAAATGATGTATCTAGCTTGCTTGCAAAAACAACTGGGCTTGACAAAATTCTAATAAAAGAAAAAATGAATTCTACAGAAGTAAGAAGAATTATAGAGCAAAACTCAAAATTAGCAAGAAGATTAGGTTTTTCTGGAACTCCTGCTTTTATCATAAATGGCAAAGTTGTAAATGGCTACATTCCCTATCCAGCATTACAAAAAATGGTTGATAAATTATAATTTATAAAAAAATATGAGTAAAAATAAAATTTCTATAATTTCTATAATTCTAATAGCTGTTATAATTGCAATTATTTTAGTCTATAATATAAACAGAAAAATAGTAGAAATATCTACTACTCCAAGCAAGCCTGAAACTAAAATAGAAGTTAGTGATAATAGTAGAAAAGAAATATTAGCAATTAAAAAAGATGATGTAGTGATCGGTGATATAAATGCACCAATTACTATCGTAGAATATGCTTCTTTTAGCTGTCATCATTGTGCTATATTTCATAAAGATGTTTTTACTAAAATTGAAAAAATTTTTATCAAAGACAAAAAAGTAAAATTTATTTTTAGACATTTTCCATTAGACACGGCATCATTAAAAGCAGCTTTACTATTGCAATGTAGCCCCCAGGACAAGCAACCAAGAATCATCAAATATTTATTTAACACTCAAGCAGATTGGGCAAGATCAAAAGACTATATATCATCTTTAAAAGCTTTATTATCTGGAGCAGGTTTTGTTAATAACAAAGCAGCAGATATTTGTTTGAAAAAAACAAGTTTAGAAGATAAAATTTGGAACAACAGAAACGATGCTCTTAAAATTTTGCAAATAAACTCCACCCCTTCTTTGATTATAAATGGAAAAATGTATCAAGGGAGTAAAAAATGGAATGATCTGTCAATATATTTAGACAGCCTATTAACAGACAACAAATAACAATTCTATGGAGATTTTATATAATAGTGATTTAGCAGTAATTTCTTTTGTTAGTGAAGCTGATATTGTAATTAAATCAGTATTGCTTTTGTTAGCTTTTGCATCTTTTGTCTCTTGGGCAATTATTTTTGAGAAATATTTTAGATTTAAAACTTTAAATTTTAGAGCAAAAAGATTTGAAAGATCTTTTTGGTCAGGAAAAGAAATCTCCGTATTATACAATCAAGCAAAAAAAGAGAATCATCACCCATTATCACAAGTTTTTATATCTGCTATGGAAGAATGGCAGTTGCAACCTAAAACATCTGATCATGATGCCAAAGACAGACTCAAAGACAGAGTTTTTCAAGCAATGACTGTAACCAAAAACAAAAATACGAATAAAATACAAAGCAACCTTAGTTTCTTGGCAACTACATCTTCTGCTGCACCTTTCATTGGTTTATTTGGAACAGTTTGGGGGATTATGAACTCTTTTAATGCGATTGCCAACACTCAAAACACCAGTCTATCTGTGGTGGCTCCTGGAATATCAGAGGCTTTATTTGCAACAGCAGTAGGTTTATTTGTAGCCATTCCTGCCCTAATTTATTACAATTATTTTGCTAATAAATTAAAATCATACACTGCAAGAATTGACAATTTTTCTTTAGAAATAATTAATTTACTTTCTAGAGAACTAGAAAAATAAAATGTACAAAAATCAATATATACAATCACATCAAGTAGATCATAAACCTTTAAATGAGATTAATGTTACTCCTTTTGTAGATGTGATGTTGGTTTTGTTAGTGGTTTTTATGATTTCTGCTCCTTTAATGACAGGTGGGGTTAATGTTAATTTGCCAGCCAATAATTCTGCTAGTAATATTAGCAATTTAAAGCCTTTTGCTATTACTGTGACCAAGGATAAAAAGATTTTTTACCAAGAAACGGCAATAGAGTTTTCTAGAATACAAAGTTTTATTAAAAACAATGTTTTAAGCACCAATACTATTATATATTTAAGAGGAGATAAAGATATTAATTATGGTTATATAATGTCTGTTATTACACAAATTAACCAAGCAGGCTATAAAAAAGTATTTTTAGTTGCAGATAGCACCCCAAGGTAAAAATGTTCAAAGCTATTGGATTATCCATATTTTTTCATTTCAGCATCTTTTTTTTATTTTTTTATGTATATACAGATTCTTTTTCCAAGAATAATTTGATAATGGATATTTCCGTAGACATTATTACTAGCAAGGAATTTAAGAAAATAGCTATGTTAGGTAAAAAAAAGAAAGTAGAAAAAGAGATAGAAAAAGATAAAAGAAAAATAGAAGATAAAAAGCCAGAAAAACCGAAGGAGAAAAAAAAAAAGCCAGAAAAAGAAGAGAAAAAAGTAATAAAAAAAAAGCCTGTAATAGACATACCTAATATAGAGGGTAAAAAAAAAGAGATTAAGCAAGAAGTTAAGGTAAAAAAAGTTATAAAAAAGATTATAAAAAAGAAAAAAAAGCCTAAAAAAATTAAAAAGAAAAAAGTGTTGAAAGAGGATTTTAATGATGTTTTGTTAGAATTCAAAAAAGTTCAAAACAGCGAAGAAGAGCATCAGAAAAAACAAGCAATTATTTATAAAAATTCATTTACTCCTTCAGAAAAAGTGGCTTTGAGAACTCAAATAAATAATTGCTGGAGAAACATTGCCCAAAAAATCTTTAATAAGGATGAAATAAAAGATATAAAAATAGATATAATAGTAAAATTTAATGATAAAGGGCAAGTAATTAGTGCAAAGCTTGCCGATAATAGTGATAAATATTTAGATATAGATGGTTTTTTATATAGAAGAATTGCAGATACAGCTCTTAGTACATTTTATAAATGTAATTATGTTGATAATTTACCAGTAAAAAAATATAATGTCTGGAAAGAGCTGAAATTCACTTTTGACCCTAATGACTTATGAAATTTACTTTTTTTAAAAATCTTTTTACAAAAAAAAAAGAAGATGATGACTCTCAATATCTTGACAAAAACTTAGAATCGGGGGAACTTGATTTTGATAAGATGTCTGATTTAAGTGAAGGAGATATAGAGGAAATTGAAGAAGAAATGGAGGCTTTATTAGAACAAAATCCTCAATTAAAATCATTGTTAAAGAAATCAAAAGGTTCATTAAAAAAAATCTCATTAGAAACTTCTAAAAAACCTAAAAAGAAAAAATTAGACAATTTGCAAAAAAAACAAACAGAGCAAATAAGAGAGGAACATATCAAGCAATTTGCCGATGCAGTTAATAACATAGGAGATAATCCATCAAAAGGAAAATGGGCCAAATATTTTTCAGATACTGCTATTGAGGAAAGAACAGGAGGTGGCGAAAAAAAAGGTAGGTAAAACTCTTTGTAAAATAGCAATTATATGCTAAATCCTACAAATCAATATTGCTTTAGTCTATTAATTGAGATCTTTTATTATTTTAACTAAAAAACAAATGTGGTTTGACCCTTGCTTATTTGCTAATTATTTATTTAACGGAGAAGAACAATATATTAGTTTTTTATATTCTGGAGAAAAATATTCTTATAGTGGCAAATATTCTTATCTTGCTTGGGGTAAGCAAGAAGAAATTATTGATGATATTGATCAATTAGAAAAAAACATTTCTATAAATAAAAAATTTGCAGAAAATATCTGGTTTGGTTATTTTTCTTATGAATTTGGTTTAGATTATTTTGATTATCAATTCACTAAAAGAAAATCCAAAGCTGATTTTGCTAAAAAACTATATTTTTTTAAGGCAAAAAATTTACTTATTTTTAATCATCAAAAAAAAACAATAGATTATTATAAAAATGGAGAAAAGAAAAATTTTGTTTTACCAGATAATTTACCTGAAATAAAAATAGAAATACCAAAAAAAATAAAAATCTCATCTAATATTAGTGAGCAAGAATATTTTGATAAAGTGCAAGATATTCAAGAAGAGATTAAAGCAGGAAAGTTTTATCAAGTAAATTTAACTAGAAAATTTTTTGCAGAGAATTTAGAAATTAAAAACCCATTTGCAATTTTTTATAATTTACATAAGCATAGTCCATCTCCTTATTCTGCCTGTTTTAAATTAAAAAAAAATTATATTATATCTTCTTCTCCAGAAAGATTTGTAGCACTAGATAAAAAAGGAAAAATTAATGCTAGGCCAATCAAAGGAACAATTAATAAAGAAGCAGGAGAAGATTTTTTAAGAAATAGCAAAAAAGATCAAGCAGAAAATTTAATGATAGTTGATTTAATGAGAAATGATTTATCTATTGCATCAGAAAAAGTACAAATTGATAAATTATTTGAAATAGAGCTTTTTTCTAATGTGTATCATCTCTCATCAAGTATTAATGCAAAATTAAAACAAGGCAAAAATATTATAGATTTAATGAAGCAGATAATGCCTCCTGCTTCTATGACAGGAGCTCCTAAATTTGAAGTGCTAAAAAAAATATCTCAATTAGAAAATTCTCGTAGGGGGATTTATTCTGGTGTTGTTGGTTATTTAGCAGGAGATGGTAGTTGTGATTTTTCTGTGGTAATTAGAACAATTTTAATAGAAAATTGTAAAAGATTAGAGTTTCAAATAGGTGGTGGAATTATTTATGATTCTGATGCTAAAAAAGAGGCTGAAGAAATTTTATTTAAAGCAAAGGGTATTATTGAGGCCTTGAATATGTTAGATGAGCAGGTTCATTCGAAGGAATAAAGTTTTTTTCAAATATATTATCAGATGGATAAGGTTTTTCGTCAATTACAACATAAAAAGAATAATTTTTACTTATATTGTGACATATCCCTGATCCTCCATTAGCATAATAAGAGCCTTTTTTGTGGCTTACATAGCATTCTAATTGAGTGTTCTTATTTCCTATCATATAAATAGCGGAAACATTGCTTACTTGTGTTTTGTTAAGAAGAAAATTAAGTTTTTGCTTATTGATAGGGTTTTTATGCTTTTTTAGCTGAGCATGAAAAAATTCCTTATTTATTGTTCCAGAAAAAAAATGTTTCTTCCTTACATTATCATAAGAAAAACCTATTTGTTCTCCTGCAGGAATATTGATATTTTTTATTTTTATCTTATAAACCTCATTAGCACAAGAAGATATTAATAAGAATAGTAAAAAAGTTGTTGCTTTAGATAAAAAAATCATTTTATATTAAATTAATTAATTCAACAAACATTAGGTTATAATAAATATGAAATCAATAATTTTATCTACAATCCTTTTCTTCATCTCATTTAATAGCTATGCAGAAAAACAAATCAAAAATCAATTTAATAATTGGTATGTTATAACTGAAGCAGAAAGTAACATTTGTTACATTTTAAGCACCCCAAAAAACAATTCTAATAATTTAAAAAATAAAGAGATAGAAGAAAAATTTTTTCTATCAGTGGCTCTGTTTCCTAAAAAAGCACCTGAAGTTAGTGTATTATCTGGTTATAATCACCAAAAAGGAGGCGAGGTATCTGTTATTATTGACAATAAAACTAAAACAAGCTTTCCTATTATAGAAGGAGATAGAGCTTGGGCTAGAGATCCAAAACATGATTATTACTTAATCAGATCTATGAAAAGAGGTAGTGATTTAGTAATCAAATCAACTTCAGATGATAATGCAGGAGAATATTCTATAGTTACATATTCTTTATCAGGGTTTACTAAAGCTTATAACAGGATGACTTCTTTATGTAGAAAACCTGTGGTAAAAAAGCATAGAAAAAGAAGAACTAGTTCAAAAAAAAGAAAAGCAACTCCAAGAAAAAGACCTGCAACAAAAAGGTCAGTAAAACAAATAAGATAGATAGCCTATGAGTAAGTCTAAATTAATAGCAGAAATATCATCAAAAACAGAGGCTAATAAGCAACAAATAAACAGTTATTTAGAAGCTTTTTGTCTTGTTATACAAAGTAGCATTGCGAATGATGAAAATGTTTATATCTCAGGATTTGGTTCTTTTCATAAATCCCACAGATCAGCAAGAGCAGGCCGAAATCCAAAAACTGGAGAAATAATAAAAATAGAAGCTAAAAATCACATAAAATTCAAAGCTGGTAAAAAATTTAAAGAAGTTATTAATACACTAAAACAAAATTGATTTGTCAGCGAATTATACTATTTAACTTTAAAACAATGAATTCTATTAAAGAAGAATATAATAAACTAATAAATTCAAAAGAAATTTCTTTTAACCAAGCCCAAAGTGATATTGTTGAAAAATTGGAGAAACTGAAAGATTCTTTAGTAAAAAATAGTAAAAAAAGATTTTTTAAAGAAAAATTATCAGGGTTTTATATTTTTGGTGATGTGGGAAGAGGAAAATCTTTTATAATGGATTTATTTTTTCTAAAAATAAATGTGCCTAAAAAAAGAATACATTTTCACGAGTTTTTGGCAGATATTCATACAGAATTGCATAATTTAAGAAAAAAGAAGCCAAGCCTAAAAGATCCTTTGAAAATTATTGCTAAAAAATATGCAAAAAACTTTTCTGTTTTATGTTTTGATGAGTTTCAGATTACAGATGTAGCTGATGCAATGATTTTGCAAGGCATATTTTCTTTTTTATTTCATTATAAAATGGTGATTATCACTACTTCAAATAGACACCCTAAAGATTTATATAAAGGAGGAATTCAAAGAGAAAAATATTTAGAATTTGTGGAATATTTAAGCAATAAAATGTCTATTTTAGAATTAGTAGGTGATAGAGATTACAGGCAAGAAAAAATAAATAATATAAGTAATAAATATTTTCATCCTATTAATAAAGAAAATAACAAGAAAATTATGGAGTTATTTAATGATTTAACAGGAAACTCAACTATAGGGAAGCATTTTATAAAACATTTAGGTAGAACAATAATTGTTAAAGAAACAGCTTCCAACACTGCAATAATTGATTTTGATGAGTTTTTCAGAAAAGATTATAGTGCAGCAGATTACAGAATGATTTTAAGTGAGTTTTCTACCATATTTTTAATAAATATTGCAAAATTTAAGCCAGAAGAGCAAAATGTGATAAAAAGATTTATAAATTTTATAGATATTGCGTATGATAAAAAAGTAAATTGTTTTTTTCTAGCTGAAATAGAGGCAAAAAATTTATATTCTAAAGGAAAAGGTAGCTTTGAATTTTGCCGTACAATATCTAGAATTAACGAAATGTCTTATGCTCTTCTGAGTTAAAAATTTACTTTACATCAAAAATCTGAATAATTCAGAATAATAGATAGTCGTCCCTAAAAAACTGACTGAATGTAGGGGTGCATCATAGTCTGTAAAAAAAATGTAAAAAGGTTTTGGGGTGTTTTAGCAAGAATTATTAGATAATTTATTGTTAGAAATATGACAATCTTTTTTTTATTACTGCTGATAAAATCCCTTTAAAAAAAACAAAGAAATAATTTGTTGAATTATGTTTTATAATATATTAACTTGAGTAGCGGTCTTAATAACATAACTCAAAAAAAAGAATATGAAATTTTTTATAGATAGTGGAGACATAACTCAGATTAAAGAATTAAATTCTTTAGGAATTGTGGATGGTGTTACTACTAATCCATCAATTATTGCTAAAGAAAAAAAGGGATTTTTTGAAATATTAGAAGAAATATGTCAAGAAGTTGATGGCTCAGTTAGTGCAGAAGTTGTTGCTACTGAACATAAAAAAATGCTTAAAGAGGCAGATAAATTAATTAAAATATCAGATAAAATCACCATAAAATTACCTCTTACTTGGGATGGTTTAAAAACCTGTAAAATATTGTCAGGGCAGGGGATAGATGTTAATGTAACATTATGTTTTTCAGCTGCTCAGGCATTGATCGCCGCAAAATGTGGAGCAAGATATATTTCTCCTTTTATAGGAAGATTAGATGATATTGGTTATGATGGTTTAGGTCTTATTACTGAAATTAGAGAAATTTATGACAATTATTCAGATTCTCTAGCAACAGAAATTTTAGCAGCATCAATAAGACATCCTATTCACTTAATTGAATGTGCTAAAATAGGGGCAGATATTGCCACCATTCCACCTGCTCTTGCTAAACAATTAATCAAGCATCCTTTAACAGATAGAGGTTTAGAGGTATTTTTGCAAGATTGGCATAATTCTAAAAAAGAAATTTAGCTTAAATTTGTGAAAATCAATAAAAATCCTAAAATCGCTATTGCCTGTTTGGTTAAAACTCCCCAATTAACAGCAGTAAAAACTAGACTAGCTAAAGATATTGGGCAAGAAAAGGCTTTGAGAATTTATTTATCCTGTATAAAACAAGTAAAAAATCTTTTTGATGAATTAAAAATTGATAAAGAGCATAATATCACTCCTTATTTTGCAGTTTTAGAAGAAAAAGGTTTGGATAATCAATTATGGCAGAGTTATAACAGTATTTATTGTGGAGATAATCGTGAATTAGGCATTAGCTTGGCTAATATATATAGTGATTTGCAACAAAAACATGACATTGTGATAATAATTGCCTCAGATAGTCCTGATTTAGATGTAGCTTTGATAGATGAAGCTATCAAAGCTATCAAAAAGCAAAATGACATCGTGATAGGCCCTACTTTTGACGGAGGATTTTATTTATTTGCAGGAGCAGGAGACATTGCAAGAGATATTTGGCTTGCTGTTGTATATAGTAGAGACGATACTAGAGTAGAGTTAGAAAAAAAATTAACGGAATATAAAATAACACATATCAATATTTTAGGGGACATTGATGATGAGTCTTCTTTTGTCAATATAAAAAATAAAAAATTCTTGTTGCATAGCATTTAATTTTGTATTAACATTGAGTAAATGGAGTCTTTAATATGAGGACTGTTGGAAATTTTAATTTCAGTGCCAAATTAGTATTAATTAACAAGCTCAACAGCCCTACAATATTAATAATGTAAAACTAATGAGTAATTCTATGCAAACAATAAAAAAAACTTTTGAGAATGCCCCTCACACTAAGATATTAATCAAAACAGAAGATTTTAAATCTTGGTTAAATAATGTAGAAATTACAGATGAATATAGACCTTCTGAAAATGAAGAATATATGTCTAACAAACAGTTAAAATATTTTCAGACTATCTTGTTGATTTGGAGAGAGAAATTATTAATCGAATCAGAACATACCATTATTTCTTTAAAAAATATTCATTTGCAAGAACCTGATGAGAGTGATAGAGCATCTAGTGAAAGTGAGGCTAATTTAGAGCTTAGAACGAGAGAAAGGTTTTTGAAATTAGTAAGTAAAATTGATCAAGCATTAAAAAAAATAGAAAATAAAACTTACGGCTATTGTGAAATTAGTGATGAAGAAATTGGTTTGAAAAGGCTAGAAGCAAGGCCAGTTGCTCTTTTTTCTGTGCAGGAGCAAGAAAAAAGGGAGCTTAAAGAAAAGCTAGTTAAAAGAACAAATGAAGAAGATATTTTATAATTTTTTATATTTTGTTAAATTATTTTTTGTAGTGTTTATCTGTTGCTACTCTTATAAAGCGGTATCTGTAACTGTAAAGGATGTATTATATCCAAATAAATATAATGATATATTTAGTTATAATGAGAGATTTGATTTAAATGTAGGATATGTATGTTTGCAGACATATAAAATAAATAGCATATGTTTTCCAAAAGAAGCTACTTTGCAAGATGATGGAAATTGTAAATGTGAAGGAGATAATTGTAGCACCCTTGATACTAAAAGTTATTTTAAATATTATCCTATTAACCTCATTAACAAAGTGGGAGGAAATAATATTCCTTTAGAGATAGATATGTCTTTACACTACAAACATCCTAGTAATTTAGAAACGTGTGGAGAAAATCAATGGGGTGACGATATTTTTCTTAAGATTCTTACTGTCGGGTTTTCTAATCATAAAGTGTCAGGCTCAACTACAAAAAAATTTTTAAAAAATATAAAATTTACTTACCATCAAGACATTTTGTATTATACTGGGAATGCCGCTTATTATGAGAATATAATTGCTGATAATTATTCATTTCTTTTAACTTTAGAGAATAAAAAAGAGGAAGACGGCAAAACATATAAATTATTAAAAGCTAAATTTTTTATAGATCTAACTGTCGGCTATCCTAAGTTGATAAAACATTGTGATTATGTTGAAGGAGAAGATGTTTGTACCAATACAGAATATATAGCAAATCTTTTAGAAGATCCAGCTAATCCAGCTAATGGCATAAAAATTCCTACTATTCCTTTTTCAGAAAGATTTTTCCCTCATAAATATTATCTTCCTGCAGAAGTAAAAATAATACAAAAACCAAAACTTGAAATAACTCATAGCAATTATTCTAGTTTCTCTGACCCTATTATAGTAGTTACCACAATAGATGATGATGATGATTTTATTAAAAATGCTACAAATGTTGAAATAGAAACAGCCACCTCTCATAGACACAATACTGTTAGATACGAGACTTCTGTTGGTAATTATAATGATTATTGGCATTATCAATTTGCTACTAAAATAGAGCAGATAGGGTTAGGTTTTCCTAAAATATGTGTTTATAATTGTTATAAAAATGAAGATGATAAATGTCTTAATAAGATAGGAAATTCAGATAATGATAAAAATATATTAGAATATTTAGATGGAGACTATTTGATTTCACCAATAGGGTCAGTAAATAATAGAATAATTAAAGCTAAAAAAACCTATACATCTGAACCTAGAAATAATAACGCTAAGCATTGCCTTAATATAATAAATCCTCAAAAGATAGCAATTTCTGGAAGAGGAGATTTTATGGATAATGATTCTTACAATAATCCTAAAATAAGCTTGTCTATAAATGAAGATAGTACGGAATCTATAGTAAATCTTGATAAAACAGGAAATACTATGGGAACAGTGATTCTAAATGAGAGCAATAATAATTATGAGACTATCACTAATTCTAATAATCAAATAATAGCGATACCAAAAATATATAGTATAAGACAAGAAACATTAGAGGTAGTTGCAAATACGATCACAGCAAATAATAAAATTTGTTTAAAATATAATCAAGATTGTGAAGTCCTTAAGGATGGTAGTAATATTTATGATAATAATTTATATGCAGATTATATCTGTGTTCACGGCCTTTATCCTAGGCAAGCAGATGGAGAATTATTGCATCCAGTCATTAACAATGAAAATATTTTAATAAAGAATGATTATATAGAGCAAAAATATAATTTAAATAATAATTTATGTATCCCGGCACCTACAAGAGAAGTTGGTACTAATCCTATAACAGCTCATAAAGTTGGTAATACATATCAAATAAAAATAGATTATCAAGAGGCAAAAAAATTTGGAGACAGCATAAATGTTCAAGGAAAGATGGTAAATAGAGATGGAGAGAAAAAATATAACATTCATTTTTTAACTTTGCCAGATATTTTAAAAGCTTCAAGTTTAAGCAATGTTTTTCTATTTAATAATGCTATCTCCTTAACAAAAACTAGCGAAATTGATATATTAACAAATGAAGTTCAGTTTGATTATTATCATAGATATAAATTCATTTCATATGTAAACCATAATATAAGAAAATATACTATAAATTACCAAAAATATAATTATATCACTAATAGTTATGGAGTAGAAAAGGAAATATTAAATTTGGATATACCAGACATAAAAATTGCAGCATTTAGAAATTTAAGAGTAAAAAAAGAAGGGTCTAATTATAAGTTTTATCTAAAATATCAAGAAAAAAGTATTTATAATGAAGTAGAAACATTAGGAGCGGAAGTGGAGGTGGAGCTTGCACATACTAATAATTTTTATTTTTATAATAATAAGTATGATGTAAAAAATAGATTTTTCTTCATTTATGCAGTTGATAATATGATTACTGATGTAAAATATAATAATAAGTTAGTGGTTGCTGAATTTGACATAAGAGGAATTAGGGTTAAGTTAGAAAAAAAATTAATAGATAATTATTTTTTAATAACATATAAACTATATGATAATAATAATAATATAGTAAGTGCAATAGAATTAATAAGAGAAACTATAACACCTAGGTTGTTAAAATATGGAAGTATAAATCCAAATAATGTAACCGCATATAGAAATGGCAATAATTTTGTAGTAACAATATCTAGTCATATAACGGATAAATATATTAATGCTGGTGGGGATGTGTCTGGAGGAAATATTGTAACTAACACGAGAAAATATATACCTATCAAAAGGTACCCCCAAGATTTTTATCTTGACATAGGAAAGTACCAACTTTTTAGGCGTGCATCTTTTACCAGCTATGATGCATATTCTGCTAACAAAGGAGAGTGCACTCATAATGTTAGATTAAGTTTATATAAAGGAAATGATTTTAAAAAACACCTTCCATCTACTTCCTATTCTTCAATATGCTACAATCCTTATTGATATTTAGTCGTCTCTAAAAAACTAAGAAAAGTCTTGTAGAATAAGGGTTTGTTGGTATAATTTATATAGAAAAAACACAAGTTTTTTACCTATAACTTAAAAATCCTTGCAAAAATGTTACAAAAAACTTATCAAATAGGAAATGATATGGATATGTTCAGAAATGAATTAGTAAATAGAGTCTGCTGAATTAGGTAAAAAAAGCAAGGAAAAGGGTTGTATTATAAGGGTTTGAGTGGTATATTTATGTTAGTATTTTTGAGTAAAAATGCAAGGGTTTGAAGATAATGACGAGAAAACCTTTGCACTTTTTTAGAAAAAAATATAATTTTTTTTAGACATTGCTATGAGAACATTACCATTATTTGTAGATATGATGCCTTTTGGAGGTAAGTTAGACGAAAACAACAGATGGATAAAATTATCAGAGCTAGTTCCTTGGGATAATTTGATTGCACTTCATGATAAATATTTTGATCCTAAAAGATTGGGAGTGGTAAAATCAGCTAAATTAGTGCTAGGTTTGCTTATCGGTAAAGTAAGATTAGGTTTGAGTGATGTTGAGATATTAGAATATTTTTATGAAAATCCATATTTTCAATATTTTTGTGGTTATGATACTTTTGTAAGCAAGATAACAAAAGTGATGGATCCTAGCTTATTAACAAAAAGAAGAAATAAATTAGGAGCAGAGTATTTTTTAAAATTTGAATCAGAAATATTAGAGGTGCTAAAGGATAAAAGGTTTGTCAAAGGAAAAGAATTGTTGCTTGATGGTACAGTGTTTGAGAGTAAAATAGAATATCCAAATGATGTAAAATTGCTTAATACTGTAAGAAGTTATGCAATTAAGCAAATAGATATATTAAAAAAAAAGTTCAAAATAGAAGAGAAGATAAGAACTTATAAAAGAAAAGCAAAGAAAATATATTTAGATTTTGCAAAAAAGAAGCAGAAGAACAAGAAAGTAATAAATAAGGCAACTAGGAAAATGTTGAATTTTACTAATAGAAATATTAATCAATGTAGGAAAAGAGATTTTTAGGCAACAACAAAGAAAATACAAAGAAAAGGTTACAAGTATTCCAGGCAGAATAATAAGTTTTGACCAACCATTTGTAAGACCAATCAAAAGAGGCAAGGAAGGAGGTAAAAAAACAGAATTTGGAGCAAAGGCACATATAGCTTTAACAGATGGTTATGTGTTTTTTTAACTTATTTAAAGCATTAAGAGAGGTTTAATACAAATATTACATTAAAAATTAAATAAAAAACTAAAAATGGATTAAAAAATAATTTGAAAATATATTTTTAAAATTTAAAAAAATGTCTTTTGGAAAGAATTAATTTTTTATTGGAAAATATTATCTAATTCAGCAGACTCTAAATATCCTTGCATAACCTCATTTCGTCCATCGATATACGGTTGTATAAGAGTATTACTCTGCAAACCAATTTTATCCTAAAACCTTAAGCAATTCATCTTTTTTTATTTTTTTCTCTACACCATTGACAAAATCCTTGAATAATAAATCACCATTTTTTTGTTCTTCATCTCCTATGATTATAACGAATTTTGCTTTTAAATTATTTGCTTTTTTGAGTTTTTTGGTGATGTTTTGCTGATTAAAAATTCCTTCTGATTTTATATTATTTTCCCTTAAAAAATTTAAAATTTTAAAACTATAAGTAATATTATTTTGTTCAACTGATATCACACAAACATCAATTTGATGTTCTTTGTTATTTTCTATTAATTGCATAATTCTTTCTATACCACCTGCAAAACCTACTGCTTTTGTGTCTTTGCCACCCATTTTCTTGATTAAGGCATCATATCTACCGCCTGCAAACACCGCATTTTGACTGCCCAATAGATTTGTAGTCCATTCAAAAACTATACCATTATAATAATCCAAACCTCGGACTAATTTTGAATTTTTTTTATATTTTATATTAGTTTTTTCTAAAATATTTAATAAATTATTATAAAATTCCTTATCTGTTTTTTGATAAAAATCTTCAATATCTGGAGCATCAAGCAAAATCTCTTGATCTTTTTTATCTTTGGAATCTAAAATTCGTAATGGGTTAGAAAATAATCTTTTTTGACTATCTCTAGATAAATCTGCCTGATATTTTTCTAAATATTTTACTAATTCTTGCTTAAAATTCTCTCGAACTTGCTTGCTACCCAAAGAGTTTATTTCTAAATTAAGTTTTTGGTTAATTTTGAGCTGTTTGGCAAGATTATTTATTAAAGCAATCAACTCTGCCTCTGCTAAAAAGCTTCCTTCTCCTAAATATTCAAAATTAATTTGATTAAATTGTCTTTGCCTACCTTTTTGAGGTCTTTCATAACGAAATAATGGGCCATAGGTAAAAAATTTTAGAGGCAATTTGTGGTAAAGTCCTTCAGTAATCACACTTCTTACTATTCCTGCAGTAAATTCTGGTCTTAAAGTTATTTGATTTTCTCCTTTATCAATAAAATTATACATTTCCTTGCCCACAATGTCCGATGCCTCTCCTAAAACTTTTTTATAAATTTTACTTTCTTCTAGGATAGGAAAATAACTAGGCATAAAACCATTGTTTTCGGCTATTTTTTGTGATATTTTGATAATATGACTAAATTTTCTAGCCTCATCAAATAATAAATCCTTAAAACCTCTTAACAAAGAAACATCATTCATAATCTTTTTTATTTTATTTACAAATCCACAAGTTGCCCATATGATAGAGATGGTTTAAAGAAATTTCAACTAATACTATTTTTAGATTATTATTGCTATCCTAACTTAACTCCAAAAAATTGTGTTTGATGAATTAAAAGAAGAATGCGGAGTGTTTGGTCTTCATAATGTTGAAGATGCTGCTGCCCTTACTACATTAGGACTGCATGCCTTGCAACATAGAGGGCAAGAAGCTGCTGGTATTATTACCGTAAATAATAAAAAGTTTAATATTCATCACGGGGCAGGCAAGGTTGGTGATATTTTTAATGACAACAAAATAATCGATTATTTAGAAGGTAAATCCGCAATAGGTCATGTTAGATATTCTACCGCAGGCAATAAAAATTTTTTTAATTGTCAACCTCTTCATGCAGAATTGGAGCTAGGAAATATAGCAATCGCTCATAATGGTAATTTAACTAATGCTCAAATTTTAAAAAAATCTTTAATTAATTCTGGATCTATTTTTAATTCTACTATGGATACAGAAGTGATTTTGCATTTAGTTGCTAAAAGCAAGTTAAAAAGTTTTTCTGATAGATTAATTGATGCCTTAAAGAAAGTAAAAGGAGCATATTCTATTGTGGCTCTTGCTGACAACAAATTATTTGCGGTCCGAGATCCAAATGGGGTGAGACCACTTGCATTAGGAAAATTAAATAATTCTTATGTAGTGGCATCAGAAAGCTGTGCATTTGATATTATGGGTGCTAAATTTGTTAGAGATATTGAAGCTGGAGAATTTTTGATTATTGAAAATGACAAAATTCAATCATTTAAACCTTTTGCTACCGTTCCTGCAAAATTCTGTATTTTTGAATATATTTATTTTTCTAGACCTGACAGCTTTATTGGCAATAAATATGTCTATCAAATAAGACAAAAAATAGGCGAAATATTGGCAGATGAATCTAGTGTAGATGCAGATGTGGTGGTTGCAGTTCCTGATTCTGGTATTCCTGCTGCGATGGGTTATGCAAAAAGAGCTGGTATTCCCTTTGAATTTGGTATTATTAGAAATCACTATGTAGGTAGAACATTTATTGAACCAACTGATGCAGTAAGACATTTGGGAGTAAAGCTAAAACATAATGCTAATGTTTCTGTGATTAAGGGCAAAAAAATTATTTTGGTAGATGACACAATAGTTAGAGGAACTACTTCTAAAAAAATAGTTGAGATGTTAAGAAATGCAGGAGCTAAAGAAATCCATATGAGAATTTCTGCTCCTCCCACTACAGATCCTTGTTTTTATGGAGTGGACACACCAGATAAAAGCAAATTATTAGCATCTCATAAATCGGTGAAGGAAATAGAAAAATTAATAGGAGCAGATTCTTTAAAATATATTTCGTTAGATGGTTTATATCAAGCAATTATTGGGCAGAATAGAAACAACAAAGAGGCACAATTTTGTGATGCTTGTTTTTCTGGTGACTATGGCTATTGAACTGACTGATAATATTGTTAAAAAATGAATGACGATCTAAAAACAAATTCTTCAAGGTCGTTTGTTAAAAGGCAGGGAAGAAAATTAAGCACAAGAAAAAAAAAAACTTTTTGACAATTTATTAAAAGAAATTGAAATAACAAATCTTCCCCAAGATCTTGATTTTTTGAGTAATAAAAAAATAAATTTAGAAATAGGCTATGGCACAGGAGGTCATTTGGCTTTTCAAGCAGAGCAGAATCCTGATGAGATTTTTATAGGTTGCGAAGTTTTTATACAAGGAACTGCAAAATTACTGAGTGAGATTCAAGAAAAAAAACTATCTAATATTTTTATTTATCAAGATAATGCGATAAATTTATTAAATAATTTAAACAATAATATTTTACAAAAAATATTTTTATTATTTCCTGATCCTTGGCCCAAAACAAGACATAATAAAAGAAGAATAATAAAAAAAGAAAATATAGATTTATTTGCTCAAAAACTAGCCACAAAAGGTCTACTAAGAATTGCCACCGATCATAGAGATTATGCAAATTGGATTATTGCTCAAATGATAAATAACAAAAATTTTTCTTGGCATTGCAACAACACAAGAGATTGGCACAAACAACCAAAAGACTGGCAAGAAACAAAATATCAAAAAAAATCTTTAGCTGGAAATATTTATTATTTTTTTGACTTTGTTAATACATTTAGTAACCTGCATCAAACACCCCTGTTAGTCTGAATGTTGGCATTGCTAAACAAAAGTTGGCAATAATAATTTTTTATTAAAAAGCATAAGCAAAGAATTTTCTATCATATCAATAGCTTTAGAATATCTCCTAGTTTTTCTGTTAAATCTAGCAAGATAATAAAATACATGGGGAGTTATGAATGCAAATGGATGTATAATGGAGAATGGCAATATAATAAAATGCATGGAAAGGGAGTTATGAAATATGCAAATGGGAATAAATACACAGGATACTTTTCTAATAATTTAAAACACGGGCTAGGACGGTATTTTGATAATAAAGGTCATATTCTTTACATGGGAGGATGGTATAAAGATAGACCAAACAAGTATGGAATTTATATAATCCTGATGGAATTATGCAACTAGTAGGGCAAGAACCTCCATCTTCTTTGTGCTTTAAAGGTGTTGCAATTTGCCTTGGACCCTCGTTTTCGCGAGGATGACAGCAGGAAAGATTTTTTCTGAAAAATGTTATGTTTTCTATTACGACACAGCCTGAAAATAAACTATTAAAAATATTGTTCTAATCTTCCTACGATAATTGCAAATATAATTAGTAGCATTATTCTGTTGTTGATTTTGTTAAAAACATAATTACATTGCTCTTTGCTGGTTAAATCTAATGAAGAAATTTTTTGTAAAATAAATAAAATAGCTATTTGCATAGTGATAAAATATATTATACCAAAAGAACTGGCAAAACCTATGATTAATATTAATATTAAAAATATTGCATAGCAAATAAATATGGCAAAATGTACGTATCTTCCAAAAGAAATTGCTGTTGATTTCACTCCTATTTGTAAATCTTCTTCTTTATCTTGATAAGCATAAATTGTATCATAACCAATTGTCCAAAAAACTGCAGAAATATACATTAGAATTGTAGATAAATTTATATATTCAAATAATGATAACCAAACTAAAAAAATTCCTAAATTAAAAGTTAAACCTAAAAAAATCTGGGGATAATTAAAAAATCTTTTTGCAAACGGATAAAGAATTATAGGAATTAGGATCAAATAGGCTAAAAAAATAAATGATTTTATATTTAATAAAAACAATATTAACAAACCCAATAATAGAAAAATAAAAAGCAAAATAAAGGCTCTAAATAAACCAATTTCTCCACTAGCAATAGGTCTATTTTTTGTTCTAGTAATTTTACTATCAATTTCTCTGTCAATAATGTCATTAATTATACAACCAGCAGATCTGATAAAGAAACTACCCAAGAAAAATAAGAATAATAAATATAAGCTTTTTGCAGTAAATGGTGCAACATAGAAAAAAGAAAATAATAATGGATAAAACAACAATAAAGTTCCAATAGGTTTGTCAAACCTTATTAATCTTAAATATTTATTTTTTATGATCATTGATTTATTATCTTGCTAACTTGTCACCTGAAATCAAACCTCCTAAAAACTTGCCACCTAAAATATGTATATGAAAATGATGTATGGTTTGTGAAGCATCGTCATTATGATTCATAATTAAACGATAACCATTTTTTACTAATCCTGCTTTTTGAGCAATTTCTTGAGTTTTTTTTAATAAGTATACAATTTCATCAGAAGTTGCTTTTTGCACAAAATCATCAAATGAAATATATGGTTTTTTTGGAACTATCAAAATATGCACAGGGGCAGCTTTGGAGATGTCATTAAAAGCTAATAGCTTATCATCTTGATAAACTTCATCGCAAAGGATCTCTCCTCTAATTATCTTTGCAAAAATATTGTTTTTATTGTATATCTCCATTTTGTATCTTTAAAAAGATAATTTTAGATGTTTATTTGTTTAAAGGTGTTGTATTGATATTTATAACTTTTACATCATTATCAATCTGTGTTTTA
>CBDCUE010000015.1:0-119590 GCA_965222515.1 Rickettsiales bacterium
TTCCATAATACCATAATTTGCACTATTGTAAGGAAAGACATCTTTTAAATTAATTAAATCAACTAACAACAAAACTCTAGATAACTCTACAGCATCATTCTTATTTTTACTATTCATAAAGTTTTTTATATATTCTTTGTTGGCTTCATTATCTATTTTTATATTTTTTACTGCTTCAGTTACTATATAACTGTCTTTTACATTATTATTAATAATAAATTCTACTCTAGGACCAGCTCCCATATATTCTAGCAATTTATACATAAATAATTCTTTAGCATTAATTTTACTATCTTTATTGTCTAACTTAGATGTTTTCTTACCGCAACCACAAGACTTAACATAAAAAGATTTTTCTTCATTGTTAATTATTGCTGACACAATATGTGTTGATGCTGAATTAATTGAACGCTCTTCTGTAGTATCAGTGTTTTTTTTAATACTAATGTTTTTAATATTTTCAAACAATTTTGGAAAACATTCCTCTATTCTGTTTTTATGTTCATTTATATCATTCTGTCCATTATTCATTTTTAATCCTATTTAATTATTAATTAATAATATAACATGGTTATTGAGAATTTCAATTATTAATAATAATATTATACTATTTTTTAAATATGAATTTATATTATCATACACACAAATCAATTTTGCTTTAGCATAATAAAGAAAAAAATCGTTAAATTAGTTATTTAGCAAATATTGATTGTTATTATTATTATAACTTATTATATTTATTTACTTCTTAAGTAAGACCTCGATATAATCTAAGGGATAAAGAGGGAAACTGTTTATTTATGACAGAAACAATATTAATTTTTTAAAAGAAAAAAATGGATATATCAGTATTTGAATTATTTAAAATAGGAATTGGACCATCAAGTTCTCATACAATGGGCCCTATGGTTGCTGCTAAAGAATTTTTGGATGAGTTAGATTCATTTCAAAAATTAGAAAATATTACAAAATTACAAATTATTCTGCACGGCTCTCTTGCTTTAACTGGAATTGGTCATGCTACTGATAAAGCTATCTTATTGGGGCTTATGGGTAAACAGCCAAAATCAACTGACACTAGCAAAACAGAAGAATATGTTGATAAAATCAAGAATGAACAAAAAATAAATCTTTTAGAAAAACATCAAATAAATTTTTTTTATCATAAGGACCTAGAGTTAAATGGTAAATTATTGCCAGAACATCCAAATGGAATGATTTTTATTGCTTATAATCAAAAAAATCAAGAAATAGCCAAGCAAATATATTTTTCAGTAGGTGGTGGTTTTATCACAAAAAAAGAAGATATGAATAAAAAACATAGAGATACTGCAAAAACAGTTCCCTACCCTTTTTCTACAGGAGATCAGCTATTAAATATTTGCAAAACAGAAAACAAATCTATTACTGAAGTAATGCTTGCTAATGAAGAGATGTGGGGGAGCAAAGAGGTAATGGAAAAGAATACTCAAGATATTTGGACTGCAATGCAAGAATCTGTTAAAAATGGCTGTAAAAATAAAGGGATTTTACCTGGAGGGTTAAATGTAGAAAGAAGATCCTATAACATTCATCAGAAATTATTAAAATCAGAAAAAAAAGGAATCAATGAAAATTTTGATTGGATAAGTCTATATGCTTTGGCGGTAAATGAAGAAAATGCCGCAGGTGGCAGAATTGTCACAGCACCCACTAATGGAGCATCTGGAATTATTCCTGCTGTGATGCATTATTATGAAAAATATTACAAAAAATTTGATATTGATAGTTTAATAAATTTTTTTATGACAGCAGGTGCAATAGGATTGCTTTATAAAGAAAATGCTTCTATTTCTGGTGCAGAAATGGGTTGTCAGGGTGAAGTAGGTGTAGCTTGCTCAATGGCAGCAGGAGGATTGACTGCTTTAATGGGAGGAAATGCTTCTCAAATAGAAATTTCTGCAGAAATAGGAATGGAACATAATCTAGGATTAACTTGCGATCCTGTAAAAGGATTAGTGCAGGTTCCTTGCATAGAAAGAAACACTATGGGGGCAATCAAAGCAGTAAATGCTTCAAGATTAGCAATGAATGGAAACAGCACCCCCATTGTATCATTAGATAAAGTAATTTTGACAATGAAACAAATCGGTGATGATATGCAAGACAGATATAAAGAAACATCAACTGGTGGTTTAGCTATTAATGTAATTGGATGTTGATTAAAAAAAATGTGTAAATGCTCCACAGATTGCAAAACTGCACTTAACTAACTTAACTTAACTTAAAAAAATATGTTTAAAATTTTTACTAAAAAATCTAAAGGTGGAAATATTGCAATTGTCCGATTGTCTGGAGTGATTGGCAAGGTGTCTTTTTCCAGTGGTTTGTCGCTTTCTGGTTTGAAATATTTAGAAAAGATTGCAAAAATAAAAAATCTTAAGGCTATTGCTTTATTGATAAATTCTCCTGGAGGTTCTCCTGTTCAATCAGAATTAATTAGCAAAAAAATTAAAGCTATTGCTAAAAAGCATAAAGATAAACCTGTTATTTTGAGTTTTTGTGAAGATGTGGCAGCTAGTGGTGGTTATTGGCTGGCTTGTATTGGACAAGAAATATATGCTTCTTCTAGTTCTATTGTTGGTAGTATTGGTGTGGTTTCTCAAGGCTTTGGTTTTAGTAAGGCGATAAAAAAATTAGGTATAGAAAGAAGGGTGCATACTCAGGGTGATAATAAATCTATTTTGGATCCATTTAGTGAAGAGAAAGAAAAAGATATAGAGTTAATTAAAAATATTCAAAAAGATATTCATCAGACTTTTATAGATTATGTTAAGTTAGCTAGAGGAAAGAAAATAAAACTTGCTGATAAAGATGTTTTTAATGGTAAGATTTTTTCTGGTAGTAAGGCAAAAGAAATAGGTTTAATTGATGATATTGGATTTTTTGAGGAGGTGCTTTATAAAAAATATGGCACAAAGGTAAAATTTAAAGAAATATCTGTGCCAAAGAGTTTTTTACAAAGAAAATTTTCAGCTATGATTGAGAGTATACTGCATAAAATTGTTTCAAACATAGAAGAAAGTAGATTTTATTTAAAGTAATATGTTTTATTCAGCAGAAAAAAATCTTATTATTGCTCTTGATACTCCAGATTTGATAAAAACATTAGAAATTTGCAAAAAAGTTAAAGGTCAGGTTTATGCTATAAAATTAGGTTTGGAATTTTTTATGGCAAATGGTATTGATGGGGTAGTAAAAGTTAAGGAGATTGGGGTAAGAATTTTTTTAGATTTAAAATTTTATGATATTCCAAACACAGTTGCAAAAGCGGTGAGAGAAATATCTAAAATCAACATCGATATGCTAACTATTCATATTTCTGGAGGCAGGGAAATGATCAAAAGAGCTTTGGATGAAGCAAATAATAGCACTTCAAAAGCTCTAATTATTGGGGTTAGCATCTTAACTTCTTTAGATATTTTTGATTTAAAAGAAATAGGTTATCAGAGTGATTTGAACAAACAAATCAAACAGATGATTAGCTTGGCCACAAACACTGGTATACAAGCTGTGGTATGTTCGGCTTATGAAATTGAGTTAATTAAAAAACAAAATTCTGATTTAAAATTAATAGTTCCAGCTATTAGATTTACTAATGAAATTATCACGAATAATACTATTATTGATGATCAGAAAAGAGTAATGAGTCCTAAAAAGGCCTTAAAATTAGGGGCAACTTATTTGGTAATGGGAAGATCTATTACTAAAAATGATAATATTTTAAAAAACATAGGATATTTTAATCAAGAGGTTGCTAGTTAGTTTTTAAGCCAGTTTTGTAAGCATAAAAATTAGCAGTCTTTTTAGAGCTATAACGAAATAGAAAATATACTAGGAGTAATACTATTTTAGCTTTATAATTGCCCCCTTTGCAAGCAGGCTGTGTCGCAATTAGTAAATTTGTACATTTAACAAGAAAAATCCTCCGTCGTCATCCTCGCGAAAGCGGGGATCCATTGTAGCAAAGGTCTGAAAAGACTGCAATCTACCTTGGATCCCCGCTTTCGCGAAGATGATGTCGGGGGAGGCTTTTTTCTAAAAAATGTTATTTTTTCTATTATGACACAGTCTGAAGCCAGCAATTCTAATTATAATCTATTTCATTTTAAGTTTTACTATTTATTATAATTTTGTTATTATTAATAATCTGATAATAACTGCATATAGTTTTAGAGAAAACTGACATAAAAAAACATTTAAATATAAATCACTTTATCATAGATATAATGGCTAAAAAAACAAACAAATTACAAGATTTAAAAAATAGAATCTTGTTTACTTTGGCAATTCTGATCGTTTATAGATTAGGAACTTACCTACCTATTCCTGGAATTGATCCTGCTGTGTTCAAGCAGATTGCAGAACAAAATCAATCTGGGTTATTGGGTGTATTAAATGTATTTTCTGGAGGATCTTTGGGGCGAATGACTATTTTTTCTCTAAATGTAATACCTTACATCACCTCATCCATTATCATTCAACTTTTATCATCTACTACTCCAAAATTAGAAGAATTAAAAAAATCAGGAGATGAAGGTAGAAAAAAAATAGCTCAATATACTAAATATTTAACTGTGTTTTTGGCTCTTTTTCAAAGTTATGGAATTTCTGTTGGTTTAGAAAATCTTTCTGCAGAAGCTGGTGCTGCCGTATTATATGGCGGAGGGTTTTTTAGAATGACTACTGTGGTTACCTTGGTTGGTTCTACTATGTTTTTATTATGGTTAGGTGAGCAAATTACGGGAAGAGGAATTGGAAATGGTATTTCTTTAATTATTTTTGCAGGAATCGTGGCTGAATTGCCTTCTGCTTTAGTAAGCACTATTAAATTGGGTCAAACTGGGGTATTCTCAACTTTCTTTATTTTAATGATTATCGTATTAATCGTTGCATTAATCACCTTAATAATATTTTTTGAAAGATCTTTTAGAAATGTGACTATTCAATATCCTAAAAGAAATATGGGGACTAGAATGCAAAAAGTTGAATCATCTAAGCTTCCTTTAAAATTAAACACAGCAGGGGTAATTCCGCCAATATTTGCCAGTTCTTTACTATTATTTCCCATCACTATCATATCTTTTGGCAATAGTTCAAATATATCTGGCTGGAAATCTTTTATAGCGGCTAATTTAGCTCATGGAAAACCTCTTTTTATCCTTGCCTTTGCATCTTTGATTATATTTTTTAGTTTTTTCTACACAGCAATTGTGTTTAATTCAAAAGAAACAGCAGATCATTTAAAAAAAGCAGGAGGATTTGTACCTGGAGTAAGACCTGGAGATGCCACAGCTCACCATTTAGATAATGTATTATCAAGAATCACTTTAGTTGGGGCTTTATATTTAACTTTAGTCTGCACCTTGCCTGAATTTTTTATCTCAAAATATTCTCTACCTTTTTACTTAGGAGGCACAAGTTTATTAATTGTAGTAAGTGTAGCAATTGATACAGTTAGCCAAGTACAATCTTACATCTTGTCATCAAGATATGAAAATTTCACCAAAAGAAACAAAATAAAAATTAGAGCTTAGTTTTTTTCAAGGGTAATTGGGTTCTATTTTTTTTATTTGTGTCTTTAATTTTTTAGAAAGCTTTTTATTATTTACCAACTTTCTAAAATAACAAAATTTGTACAATGGAATTGTTGAGAATTTTAATTATAGCTCTTAATTTTCTAAAAATACAAAAGTTTAAAAAGCAGAACATACCCCCCTATTAAAGCATTTTTGAACTGTTATATTTTCAATTCTGCTTAAATATTACTTAATCTATAAAACAACTATATTCTACTTTTGAATTTAAAATTGCTGAGCCAGGGTAATTTAATGTTTATTTTATAGCTAAAAACAGCCTAGCTGTTTGTTTTGAAAATAATATTGATGAAGAATTTATAAAAACATTAGCAAAAAGAGATATAATGCAAATAGTATTTAAAGATAATTCTTTTGCAAATGATGCATTAAAAGACAACATAGAACAAATTTTTAAACAACTAAACCCAAACACAGAAATAAAAATTATTTAATATGTCAAAAATGAATAAAAATATAAAAACAGAAAATTTAAGAGATCATATGAGCGAAGCAGAGCTGATTTTAACAGCCCTTGCTGAATTATCAATAAGATAAATTGCAGAAACAGATAATGCTCAAGGGTTTGAAAAAAAATAAAAAACCAGCAAAAAAAGGTGGGTAAATAGCAAAAAATGCTAGAAAATCTTTAGAAGAAAAAACAGACAAAAAAATTATCTCTAGGAATAATTTTAAAAATAATTATTTAGATAAAAAATAACAATGTCCAATCAGCCTAATTTATCCGACAATTTCACTTTATACTATTTTAGCTTTATAATTGACCTATATCCTTCAATCTGCTCAGCATAAATTGCTTTTTTTAATAATCTGTTAGCTATGGCTAAGAAATAATTGAAAAAAACAATTTCTACTAAACATCTTTTTGGCTATAGATCAATTATAAAGCTAAAATAGTATAATTACTTAACAAAATTAGGAGTTTTATACTAATTTAATCTCAAAACATTAATTTTATCTACAGATTTTTGAGGGTAAATTTATTTTAGAAAATGAAGAATTAACCTAGCTAGCACTATTTTTTGTAATTAACTTTGCAAATAGGCAACAACAGTATAAAATACTTGCTAACAACAACTTTAATTTTGAAGAAATGAGTGAAATAAACATTAACACAGTAGAAAAAATAGCGAAACTATCGAGGATTGCTATTTCAGAGTCTAAGAAAAAAGAAATGTCCATTAGATTAGGCAATATGATTAATTGGATTGAGCAGTTGCAAGAAATAGATACAGAAGGTGTCGAGCCTATGTTTGGTGTAGATGGGGAAACCTTATATAGAGAAGATATTGCTGAAAAAACTAATACTAAAGAAGCAATATTAGATAATTCTGCTGATACAAAATTTGATTTTTATGCAGTTCCAAAATTTGTTGAGTAAAAAATATGAGTGATATAACAAAAAAAAACATAGTTGAACTAAAAGAAAAATTAGCCAAAAAAGAAATTTCTGCAGTTGAATTAAGCACAGAATATTTAAAAAATATCAAAGAAAAAAATAGTAAATATAATGCTTATATCTCTGTGTACGAAGAAAAAGCATTGGAGATGGCCAAAATTAGCGATCAAAAAATAGCCAGTGGTAATGCAGGTGTTTTAGAAGGGATTCCTCTTGCTATCAAAGATAATTTCTGTACTAAAAATGTCAAAACTACTTGTGCATCAAAAATATTATATAATTTTGTGCCACAATATGAATCAACAGTAACTAAAAATCTTTGGCAAGATGGTGCAGTTTTATTAGGGAAAGCAAATATGGATGAGTTTGCTATGGGTTCAAGCAACTTAACTAGCCATTATGGTCCTGTTTTAAATCCTTTTAAAAAAAATAATGATGATACTGAATTAGTTGCAGGAGGCTCTTCTGGTGGTTCTGCGGTTGCTGTTAGTGGAAATTTAGCCTCGGGTTCTTTAGGTAGCGATACTGGTGGTTCAGTAAGGCAGCCAGCATCTTTTAATGGCTTAGTTGGAACGAAACCAACCTATGGTAGATGTTCAAGACTGGGAATGATAGCTTTTGCTAGTTCACTAGACCAAGCAGGACCTATTACTAGAAATGTTGCAGATAATGCCTTATTACTAAACTCAATTAGTGGCTATGATAATAACGATTCTACCTCTGTTAATAAGAAAAAAGAGGATTTTACTGCCTCTTTAAATCAAAATATCAAAGGCTTAAAAATTGGAGTACCCAAAGATTATCAATTAGAAGGAATGGATCCTGCAATCAATGATAATTGGCAGAATGCTGTTAAAGCATTAAAAAATTTAGGAGCAGAAATTATTGATATCTCATTAGAAAAAACAAAATATTCTGCTGCTGTTTATTACATTATCGCAACCGCTGAAGCATCATCTAATTTAGCAAGATTTGATGGTGTTAGATATGGTTTTAGAGAAGATGCAGATAGTTTAGATAATATGTATGAAAAAACTAGAGACAAAGGTTTTGGTTTTGAAGTAAAAAAAAGAATTATGGCAGGAACTTATGTTTTATCTTCAGGATATTATGATGCTTATTATAAAAAAGCATCTCAAGTCAGAAGAATTTTAACTAATGAACTTAATAGCTCATTTCAAAAGGTAGATGCCATAATCACCCCTACCACTCCAAATGCCCCATTTGGTAAAAATGACAAATTAAGGGCAGTAGAATTATATTATGCTGATTTATTCACAGTATCTGCAAATTTATCTGGTATTCCTGCAATTTCATTGCCTGCTGGAGTAAATAAAGATAATTTGCCATTGTCTGTGCAGATTATGGCCCCACATTTTCAAGAGAAACTAATGTTTCAAATCGCAAATAATTTAGAAAAAGAGTTAGCTTTTGATATTAACAAATTAAATTTTAGATAATGGCAACAATAAAAACTAGTCATAATGAATATGAAATTGTTATTGGTTTAGAGATTCATGCTCAAATCAACACAAAATCAAAATTATTTTCTTCTAGCCTTACTGAATTTGGCGCAGAACCTAATTCTCAAACATCTCTAATTGATGCTGCAATGCCTGGAATGTTGCCAGTATTAAATAAAGAGGCCGTTAAAAAGGCTGTGCTAACAGGTCTTGCAATTGGTGCAGATATTCAAAAAACTTCTATTTTTGACAGAAAACATTATTTTTATGCTGATTTACCACAAGGTTACCAGATATCTCAATTCACCTACCCTATTGTTTTGGGAGGAAAGGTTGCAATAAAAACTGAAAATGGTGAAGAAAAAATAATTAATGTTACTAGAATTCATCTTGAGCAAGATGCAGGAAAATCTATTCATGATCAAGATCCAAAAAAATCTTTTATTGACTTAAATAGGAGCGGAGTTCCATTGATGGAATTAGTTACTGAACCAGAAATTAGAAGTTCTTTTGAGGCTGGAGAATTTGTAAAAAACTTTAGAAATATTTTAAAATATATTAATAGCTCCGATGCCAATATGGAGAAAGGTCAAGTTAGGTGCGATGCTAATATTAGTTTAAGAAAAAAAGGAACCAAAAAACTTGGCACAAGATGTGAAATTAAAAATCTAAATTCAGTAAAAAACATTATTCTTGCTGTGGATTATGAAGCTTCTAGGCAAGCTGAGCTACTTGATAATGCTAAAGAAGTAATTCAACAAACTAGGTTATTTGATGTAACAACAGGAGAAACAAGAGCTATGAGAAGCAAAGAAGATGCTCATGATTACAGATATTTTCCTGATCCTGATTTACTTCCCATTCATTTAAACGACGATTTCATTAAAGAGCAAAAAGATCTTCTTCCAGAACTTCCAGAAATCAAAAAACAAAGATATATAAAAACACATAAAATATCTAATTATGATGCAGAGGTGTTAACCTCTGACAGAGAAATAGCAAAATATTTTGAAAAAATACTAGGTAAGATTGATGTAAAATTAGCGGTTACTTGGATTACTGGTGAATTATTTTTTAGATTAAAAAAGGAAAATCTAAAAATAGAAAATTCTCCTGTATCAAGCAATAATTTATTAGAATTATTACAATTAATAGAAAAAAATATTATTTCTGGTAAAATAGCAAAAGATGTTTTGGACAAAATGTTTTTGACTCAAAGAAAAGCGGGTATAATTGTTAGGGAGGAAGGATTGGAGCAAATCACAGATGATAATTTTATTATAGAAATAATTGATGAAGTAATAAAAAACAACCCAAATCAAGTTGAACAATATAAATCAGGAAAAGATAAATTATTTGGTTTTTTTGTAGGCCAAACAATGAAATTAAGCAAAGGCAAAGCCAACCCTGATTTGGTAAATAAACTATTAAAGAAAAAATTATAAAATGATTGACATTACAAGCCAGTTTGTCTAATTATTACTAATACAGTTTTTAATTATTAAATTTCATTTGCTATACTTCTATGAAACAGTACATCTTTTTTTCTATATTATCAATATTTTGTCTTGCTTTTTCAAGCAATCTATGGGCTAATAACATTACTATTAAAAGTTCTATTAAAAAAGCACTAAAAAAATACCCTGAAATTAGCCAAGCTGAGTCTTTATATAAATCTGATAAATTAAGACATAGACTAGCAATTTTTGAGCTAACTCCTGAAGTTAGCATTAGCTATGGCTTTGGTAATTCTTTTGTTGAAAACAGTTCAGTTGACACTAGTGGAACTACAGCTGAAAGTTCCAGTCCAGCTAGCAAAAAAAGAGCTGCTGAGAGCTATGCATTAAATCTTAGCTACAATTTGTTTGGAGGAGGTGAACTTAATGAATTATCAAGAGCAAATAATCAAAAAAAACTTAGTAAATATAAGTTATATAGAATTAAAGAAGCTGTTTCTTTAGCTACAACAGAATCTTTTATAAACATAGTAAAATATCAAGAATTAAAAAACATCTACACTAGAAGTAAAAAATATCACAAATCTATTTTGGCAAAAAGTAAAAAAAGAATTAGAGCGGGAATTGGAAGAGGTTCTGATATTTATCTAACCAAGTCAAGATTAGCTGATGCAACATCTAACCTTATAGCAGTTACTACCCACTTAGAAGTTTCAAAAAATCTTTTTAGAAAATTCACAGGAACAAGAGTTAAACAAAAATTAGAGATACCTACATTTCCAAAAGCTTCTTTGCCTAAAAATTTTAAAGCAGCTTGGCAGATAGCAAAGAAAAGTAACCCTTCTCTGCTATCCAAACAACATGAAACAAAAATAAAAAAGGCAGATTATAGAGATGCTCTTTTGGACTATTACCCTAATGTCGATGTGAATTACAGAAGATCTTATGATTATGATGTTGGCTCTCTTGATGGAAAAAACAAAAATGAAACTATTTTTCTTAATTTAAATTACGACATTAATTTTTTAACTATTGCTACAAAAGCTTCTTTTGCTAAATATGCTTATAAAAGCGATGTTCATGGTTATGAATTAAGTAAAAACAATGTATATCACAATTTATACAATTTATTTTTAGCTTATAATCAAAATCACAAAAGATTAGATACTTTAGAAAACAGCATCAAATATGCAGAAAGGCTAGTATCAAGCTATAATAAGGAATATAGAATTGGAAAAAGAACATTGTTTGATTTACTAAATGTAAAAGTAGATTATTATAATTCTTTAGTAGCTTTTGCTGATGTTAGATATGAGCAATATCTTAACTCTTATAGAATTTTGGCCTCGATTGGAAAACTTAATTCTTTCTTTGGCATTTAATATTATTTTAGTTTTATAATAGGCCAAAATAGTATAAGAATCCTAAATTCGCATTTTGGTATATTTTTAGTTAATAAAATAGCTACTGATAAAATTACATTTACTAAAAATCAATATATAATTTGACTTATAATTAGAGAATTGTTATGAAATATGAAGTTAGCATTTTTTCTTGTTTAAAATATTTAATAAAAAAGCACAATCCTCAACTACTTAAATTTGTTGAGAACTATTTTCAAACTTACAGATTTAAAGCAGACAGCAAATCTCTAGATTCATTAATAGAAGAATTTGAGCATTTTGGCATTGAAATAAGGGTTAGAAAAATTAAAGCAAAAGCCTTAAGAAAGCAAGTTGAGCCTGTTATTGCTATTTTAAAGAATGGAGGAGCTTGTGTTATTGGTAGCAGTAAAAACAACCTCATCCAAATTTTATCTTCAGAAACATCATCCGATAATATTGCACAATTAGACCACAAATATTTTTCTGACTTTTTCTCAGGAGTAATTTTATCAGTGAAATTCATTCACAACAAAGATAGCAATACAGAAGAAATATCTCCTAACAAAAAAAAAGTAGTAGAAAAAGACGACACAGGCATAAGAAGTTATTCTTGGTTTTGGAATGTTATGTCAAATTATAGAGGATTTTACACTCATATTTTGTTAGCAGCATTTTTCATTAATGTATTTGCTTTGTCTATTCCTCTTTTTACTATGAATACTTACGATAGAATTATCCCTAATCGAACCATAGATACACTTTGGGCATTAGCAATAGGAGTTTTATTTATTGTATTTTTTGATTTTTTAATGAAAATGTTAAGGGTGTTTTTTGTAGAGAATATTAGTAAAAAAATTGATCTTAGATTATCCACAAAACTGCTAAGCAAATCTTTAAATATGAGAATGATTGATCAACAATCTTCATCGGGAATAAGAGTTAGTCAGTTAAAAGATTTTGATATAGTAAAAGATTTCATTAGTTCTGTAACCATAGTAGGGATTATAGATTTGCCATTTTTTATATTAGGTTTAGGAGTGATTTATTATATAGGAGGGTTAATATTTTTAGTTCCTCTTTCGGTTTTTATCATTGCCATTACGGTTTCCATAACAATAGCAAAATTATTAAGTGATAATATCAAAAAATCTTTAAAAGGTAATGGTTTAAAAAGTGCCATCTTATATGAGGCTTTGTCTAATATAGAAATGGTAAAAAACAACTGTGCACAAAACTATATTTTAAATAGGTGGAGAGAGCAAAGCATTGAAACCAATGAAATATCTTCAAAAAGCAAATTTTTATCTATGTGTGCGGTTAATGTAATTACTTCTCTTTCTTATTTGAATAGTATCGGCATTATTATTGTTGGTTGCTATTTGGTGTGGAAGAGTGAATTAACTGTTGGGGGAATTATTGCTTGTTCAATTTTATCTGGGAGACTAATAGCATCTATTATGCAAATTTCTACTATTTTAACTAAATATAACCAAGTAAAAAGCTCTTTATCCACTCTTAACAACATAATGACTTCTGATTGTGAGGCATTAGGATTTAAAAAATTCTATTATGTTAGTGATTTTAAAGGTGATATATCTTTTGACTCAGTTAGCTTTAGCTATGATCCTGAAAAGGGAAATTTTATTAGTAATTTATCTTTTAAAATTAATAGAGGAGAGAAAGTTGCCTTATTGGGTAATACAGGAGCTGGAAAAAGCACAATTTATCAATTAATTACAGCTTTATATTATCCAGATGAAGGGGTTATTTCAATAGATCAAATGAATTTACACCAAATAGATGCTTTTGTTTTGAGAACAAATATTGGTTATATTGAGCAATCTCCAACTTTATTTTCAGGAACCTTGTGGGAAAACATTGTATTTAAGCATCAAGAAGTTAGTGAAGAATTAGCGATGAAGGCCATAAAAATTTCAGGAGTAGAAAGATTTGCCCAGAAACATCCTGATGGCTATAATATGATAATCAGAGAAGGTGGCAGAGGGCTTTCTGGAGGTCAAAAACAAGCAATAGCAATAGCTAGAGCATTATTGTTAGATCCTCCAATTTTATTACTTGATGAGCCAACAAGTGCTATGGATGCTAATTTAGAAAGACATTTCATAGAAAATCTTAGTAAATATGCCAAAAATAAAACTTTAATTATCTCTACTCATAAAAATTCTTTATTAGAATTAGTTGATAGGGTGATTATTGTAGATAATGGAAAGATAGTTGAAGATAGTTCTAAAGAAAAAATTTTTAACCTTAAAAAAGCATAATGAGTAAGCCACAATCTAAAACTATAGAGCAAGGAAAAGACCTTATACCAGTTAATGAAGAGGCAGGTGAAAAAAAGAAAGAAGTTTCAGCTATTTTCAAATTAATATTTTTTCCAATATATATAATTAGATTTATATTCAAAACATTAAAAGATATTACTTTTATTTACAAAACTTTGCTTGCTAAAAAAGAATTTTCTTTTTATATGGAGAGTCCGGATCTTTCTTCAAGAATATTATCATATTTAATCACCATAATATTTTTTTCATTTATATTTTGGGCAGCAGTAACAAAAATAGATGAAAGAGCAATTTCGGAAGGGCAGGTAATTCCATCTTCAAGTGTGCAAAATATCCAAAGTTTTGAAGGAGGTATTTTACAAGAAATGAAAGTAAAAGAAGGTGCGGTAGTAAAAAAAGGACAAATATTATTAAAATTAAGTGACATTAGATTTTCTTCTACCTATGAAGAAAGCAAAATTAAATTTTATGCCCTGCAGGCAAAATTAATTAGATTAGAAACTGAAATTTCGGGAAAGAAGAAACTGTTTTTTTCTAAATCACTACAAAAAGAATATCCTGATTTAGTAAAAGAAGAAATTAGTTTATTTAAAAGTAACAAAAAAAGAATTTCTAATATTATGGAATCATTACAGCAAAATGAAAAAATAATAAAAAAGCAATATAACACAATGTTGCCATTAGTAAAAGAAAGTATAGTATCTGAGCTTGATCTTTTAAATGTAAAAAAAGAGTTAAATGAGATTAGAGGAAAAATTACCTTAGAAAAAAACTCTTATATGAGCCAAGCAAAAGATGATTTGGTAAAAACTAGATCAATTATGAATTCATTAAAAGAATTATTGCATGGTTATAAAGATAGATTAGACAGAACTGTACTTAAATCTCCAGTCTATGGTATTGTAAAGAAAATTTATAATAGTACAGTAGGAGAAACAATCAAGGCAGGAGAGTCTATTATAGAGATAGTTCCTCTTGATGATGAATTATTAATAGAGGGTAAAATATTACCTAATGATATAGCTTTTATAAAATTAGGTCAAAAGGTTGATATCAATGTTTCTTCTTATGATTCTTCAATTTATGGTACCTTAGAAGGAGAATTAATACATATTAGTGCTGATACAATTTTGGATAAAGATCAATTAGGGCAAGAAATAGCTTATTACAAAATATTAATCAAAGCAAAAGACAATGTAATAAAATATAACAATAACAACCTACCTATCATTCCAGGAATGCAAGTAGTTGCAAATATCATAACAGGAGAAAGAACAATTCTACAATATCTACTAAAACCAATCATCAAAACCAAGCAGAATGCTTTGGGAGAAAGGTAAATTCTAGGGCTAGCTCGCCAGCCCTAGATAAAGCTCCACTTACCTAATTTTTAATACTCCCATTATGAAATATTTTAAAAAAAAAATAGACAAGTTTATTAAAAGAAATTTCTTTGTAGAAATGTGGTATGTAGGGATTGTAAAATTATCTAAAAAGGAAGTAGTAGAAAATGATGGGTTGATAAAAATCTTAAATAAAGTTCATTGGTTAGATTCTAAAAAACAATATACTTATTATGCTGACCCATTTCCTTTTATTGATAGTAATAAACAATTGCATATTTTTGTAGAGGAATTTAATTATTTTTATAAAAAAGGTTTTATTTGTGATTTAACATTAGATAAAAAGCATAATATCGTAGAGAAAAAAATAATTATAAAAGATAAATATCATTATTCTTATCCATTTTTATTAAAAGAAAAAAATATAGATTATTTGATGCCAGAATCTAATTCTCAAAATTCATTATTTTTATATAAAAGAAATAAAGATAATCAATGGAAAAAAGAAAGAACATTGATTGAAAATGAGAATATTATTGATGGTACTTTGTTTTATTACAAAAAAGTTTATTATTTGTTTTATAGTATAAAAACTAAAAATAAAGATAGTGAGTTACATATTTCTTATAGCTCTTCTTTGCTAAAAAAATTTTTTAAACATCCCAAAAACCCAGTAAGAATAGGTAAAAGATCAGCAAGGCCTGCAGGAAATATCTTTACTTATCAAGACAAAATTTATAGAGCTGGACAAGATTGTTCCAAAACTTATGGAGGTGCAATTACCATAAATAAAATTATCAAATTAAGCAAAACAGATTATCAAGAAAAAAAGATTAATCAAATAACAGCAGGTAATTTGCAACATAATCAAGGGATTCATACTATTAATTTCATAGATGATTATGCTGTTATTGATGCCAAAAAAATTTCATTTAGGTTTTTTAAATTTGGAGTAAATTTTACCAGAAGAATCAAAAGGTTGTTATTTATAAAATGAGAGGATTTTCGTTAATTGAGCTATCTATAGTAATTATTATTATATCTATTTTAATTATAGGTTCTTTAGTTTCTAGCCAATTTATTTTCAATTATAAATTAAAAAAAGTCTATTATGAATTAAGTAATTATCACAAAGCTATAAAAATATTCCAAGAAATTTATCATAATATACCAGGTGATATGAATAATGGTTATCAGTTTTTTCCTAAAGAAAATTATTGTGATAATGGTTTAGTAGCAATAAATTATAAAGGATGTAATGGTAATGCTGATAATATTATCACAGGAATAGGGCAAACAAAAAAAAATGATGTTAATTCTTTGGAATCTATTTTATTTTTTTATCATTTATATCAAGCAAAATTAATGAGTTTTGATAATAAAAATAATGCTAATTTATTTAGTGAAAAATGCCCTAACTATATAAATTATGAAGCTAATAACAATATCCCATCTTTTTATGTTAATTCATCTTGGAGTGCTTATTTGCAAGGGTTGAGCAATAAAGAAATATCTTTTACCATAGCATATTCTAATAATGTTTGCAAAATTGATGATTTAGAAGAAAACATTCTAACTGCCAGTCAAATATCAATAATAGATAAAAAATATGATGATGGCAAGGCTAAAACAGGGAATATTATTAATAATAATTGTATTAATGATAAAGGAAAATATTTGGTATCTGATCTAGAAAACTGCAATTTTAAATATAGATTTTTAGTGTATTAAAAACAATATTATTTTAACTTAATAATTTCAATAAATCTTGCTCAAGATTAGTTTTTACTTTAAAATCTGCAATTTTTGTAATTTTTTCATTACTTCCCAAAGAATATTTTATATCACCTGCTAAAATAGGTAAATATTCTATATTCACCTGTTTTTTGTGGTTTAAAATATTTGCAATTCTATTAATATCAGTAGCTTTTTCTGTAGCTACATTAAAAATTCCTGTGAAATTCTTAGTTATAGCCAAATAATTTGCCATTGCAACATCATTCACAGAAACAAAATCTCTAACTTGTTTACCATCACCAAAAATTTTAATATTATTATTGTTTTTAATTGCATTAAGAAATTTTGTAATAACACCACTATATGATGAATTTGCATTTTGACCTTTACCAAAAACATTAAAATAACGATAAATAACAAAATCTAAACCATATAAATTCTTATATAATTGCAAATATTGCTCTGATACTAGTTTTTCCAAAGCATAAGGTGATAAAGGATTTGCTAATTCTGTTTCTTTTATAGGAAAATTCTGATTATCTCCATAAATTGCAGCAGAAGATGAAAAAATAAATTTTTTGATGTTTTTTTTTCTAGCAATTTCTAAAATATTCAAAAAACCAAAAATATTATTATAAGCAGATGATAAAGGATCTGTCACTGAATATTGAACTGAAATTTGTGCTGCTAAATGTAAAATAACATCTATATCATCTGGAAGAAGGTTTATTAAATTTTTATTATTAATGTCATCCTTTAAAAATACCACATCATTATCTATAATATTATTTTCTCCTACAGATAAATTATCTATAATAATTATTTGATGATTTTTTTGTAATAATAAATTAACTGTATGGGATCCTATAAATCCTTTTCCTCCTGTAATTAAAATCTTCATCTGGCAATTTTATCTATTAAATCATTCAAATCCTTAGCTACTTTTTTAAACAAATATTTTTTTTTAAATTCCAAACCAATATTTTTTCCGTGCTGTTTTGCTGTTTTTTCATTTTTTATATAAAACTCTAAAGCTTCTGCCAATAACTCTGGATTCTCTTTTTTCACTACCAATCCTGTTTTCATATTTTTTATTACTTCTCTTGGACCAAAACTATCTGTTGTTACAATCGGCTTGGATCTTAACATCGCATCTAATAAAGAAATAGAAAAATGCTCTGTTTTTGATGATAAACAAAAAATATCAATTTTTTTAAAAAATATATCCTTATCATCTATCCAACCCAAAAACTCTACTTCTTTAGTTAAGTTTTTTTGTTCAACCAACAATTTTAGCTTTTTTTCTAACTTACCACTTCCTGCAATAATAGCTTTAAATTTCAATTTCTTTTCTTTCAATAAGAATAATGATTTTATAAAAACATCCAAAGATTTTTCTGGAACTAATCTTGAAATAGTTCCTATTACTGGTGTTTTAAGAAAAGACCTGTTTTTTGCAATTATTTTTTTGTCTGTTCTAGTGCTGTTAGGAAGATAAAAAATACTCTTTTTATCCTTACCCATATCATTAGCAATTTTGCCCAACCCTTTTAAAATAACAATTAGATATTCTAAATCTAATGCCTTTTTTATTCTTTGATTATGACACACATAAACCGTTGGAATATCCAGTTTTTTGCTAAATTTTTTTACCAACATTGCAGCCCTATTACCATGAATAATAATCAAGTTTGGATTATATTGCTTTAAATATGAAGCTAATTTTTTTTTAGCAAAAAAATCATAATGATTCAAATTAAAAAGAGTTTTGTATTGAGATTCTTGCTTTTCTAAAAGATTTTTTATTTTAGAAAAAGGATGAATAATATTTAAAACCCGATGCCTATTTCTAATTGCTAAATCATAATCTAAAAATACTTGCTGCATACCACCCAATTTTTTAGATAGTATTATATTCATAATCTTCATTTTTTTATTTTTTTAAGTTAAGTTATACTATTTTAGCTTTATAATTGACCTATAGCCAAAAAGATGTTTAGTAGAAATTGTTTTTTTTAAGTTTGTCTTCTCCCTTATACACTGTGTTGCAATAAGAAATTATGCTCAGTAGTTAACTGCTTTTTCCCCTCAAGAGCCTGTGTAGAAACTTATCTTTGATAAAAGACCTGCCCTACTCTATTAATATGCTCAACTAAATCTTTATTATTTATATGCTCAAAAATAGAAATATCAAATAAATATGGAAGATTTAATTCATCTATCTTATCCATCAATGGATAAACAGAGTTTTTTAAAGTTAAATTTTCTCCTATAAGAGTTATATCTATATCAGATCCAGCTCTATAATTTTCCTTTGCCCTTGAACCATAAATTATTACTTTTGATATATTAGAAAATTCTTGAAAAACATCTTGGATCTTTTTTAAAATATTTACATCTAAACCAAACATCTATAACCCTCTTTTGCTTTTTTCTTTTTTTAAAGAATTCAATAATTCTGCAAAAGAATCATAGTATTTATTTACAATGTCTAAGTAAATTTCATCTGCTGTTCCCTCATTATAGGTATGAACTGTTAATTGTCTGCTTTTGATTGTCTCCATCAATGTAATTCCTTGCTCAACTAATCCCCTATTAAATGCAAGTCTAAAAGCATCCTTGCTACCTTGAATTTCTTCTCCTTGGTTTTGATAAAAATCTTTTATTACTTTCCAAGAAAGCTCATAACTATACTCAAATGCCTGAATCAAACCTCTTTTTTCAATATTGCTTAATTCTCTTTTCTCTGCAAGCTTAATGTCATCCGACAAAGTAATTAATGCTTTTTCAAAGTTATTTAATCTCTGAACCCATCTTATATATTCAGCCATCTAACCATTTGATTTTAAATTAGCTTGAGCAGAGGCCATAATTGCGATTGGTACTCTATATGGTGAACAAGATACATAGGATAATCCTATGTTATGACAAAATTCTATTGATTTTGGATCTCCTCCATGCTCGCCACAAATTCCTAACTTGATATTTTTTCTTACTTTCCTACCTCGCTCTGCTGCAATAGATATCAACTCCCCAACTCCATCTTGATCTAATCTAACAAATGGGTCTGCTTCTATTATTTTTTTATCAATATACTCATTAATAAAACTTCCAGAATCATCTCTTGAAATACCAAAGGTAGTTTGAGTTAAATCATTAGTTCCAAAACTAAAAAACTCTGCTTCTTTGGCAATATCACCAGCTCTAAGTGCAGCTCTTGGCAATTCTATCATTGTACCAATCTGATATTTAAAAACTTTATTTGATGTTTCTGCCACCTCCTCTATCACTTCTAATATTTCTTTTTTTAAATTTTCTAATTCTTTAGCAGAAAAAACAAGAGGGATCATAATTTCAATTTCAGGTTGCTCATTATTTGCAAATGAACTAGCTGCTGTAAAAATTGCCTCTATTTGCATTTTGTAAATCTCTGGATAAGTAATACCCAATCTACACCCTCTATGTCCTAACATTGGATTACTCTCCTCTAATAATTTCATTCTATCTTTTACTTGGCTTACAGATAAATCAGAAATACTAGCAACTTTCTCAATGTCTTTTTCTGTGTGAGGTAAAAATTCGTGCAATGGTGGGTCTAATAATCTAATATTGACAGGAAGATTCCTCATAATTTGAAAAATCTCCAAAAAATCTTGTTTTTGTATTGGCAATAATTTCTCTAATGCCTTTTTTCTACCTGATAAATTTTTTGCCAAAATCATCTCTCTGACATAATCTATTCTATTTCCCTCAAAAAACATATGCTCTGTTCTGCACAAACCAATTCCTTCAGCACCAAAACCAACTGCCACTCTTGAATCTTCAGGAGTTTCTGCATTAGTTCGTACTTTTAATTTTTTATATTTATTTGCCCAACTTATTATTTCTTGAAAATCACCTGTTAAATCAGCAGAAATAGTAGCAACTTCTCCAAGCATAACCTCTCCCGTTGCACCGTTAATGGTAATAATATCTCCTTCTTTAATAACTCTACCCAATATGGTCAAAGTTTTTTCTTTCATATCTATTTTTAGCTCACTTGCTCCACTAACACAAGGCTTGCCCATACCTCTAGCCACCACTGCTGCATGAGAAGTCATCCCACCTCTTGCTGTCAAAACACCTTGAGATAAATGCATACCCGTAATATCTTCAGGACTAGTTTCTATTCTAACTAAAATAACTTTCTCTTTTTTAAAAACATATCTTTCTGCATCTTCCGAAGAAAAAACTACTTTTCCAACTCCTGCCCCAGGTGATGCAGGCAGACCTTTAGTTAAAATAGTTTTTTTAGCATTAGGATCTAAAGTAGGGTGCAATAATTGATCAATTGCTAATGGATCTATTCTTAGCAATGCCGTTTTTTTATCAATCAACCCCTCTGCAACCATATCTACCGCTATTTTTATACTAGATTTTGCCGTTCTTTTGCCACTTCTTGTTTGCAAAATCCATAATTTTCCCTCTTCAATAGTAAATTCTATATCCTGCATATCTTTATAATGCTTTTCTAGTTTTTGATATATATCAACTAATTCTTGGTAAAGTTCTGGAAAAACTTCTTCCATCGCAAGAACATCAACATTTTGCTTTACTTTTTCTTTTATGGTAATAGGTAGTGGGGTTCTAATTCCTGCCACTACATCTTCTCCTTGAGCATTCACTAAATATTCGCCAAAAAATTCTTTTTCTCCTGTGCTAGGATTTCTAGTAAAAGCAACTCCTGTTGCAGAACCATTTCCCATATTACCAAATACCATAGCTTGAATATTAACCGCTGTTCCCCATTCTTCTGGTATGTCATTTAGCTTTCTATAAGCAATCGCTCTTGGCACCATCCAAGAACTAAACACTGCTGTAATTGCTCCCCATAATTGTTTTTTAGGATCTGTTGGAAACTCTTTATTAATAATCTCTTTTACTTTATCCTTATATTCTTTTATTAACTCTTTTAAATCTTTAACCTGTAAATCTATATCTTCAATATAATTATTAGTTAATTTTTTATCTTCTAATAATGATTCAAATTCGTGATGCTCAACACCTAAAACAACATTTGCATACATTTGAATAAATCTTCTGTAAGAATCATAAGCAAAGCTTTCATTTCCTGTTCTTTTAGCCAAAGCCTCAACCACCACATCATTAATACCAAGGTTAAGCACTGTATCCATCATCCCAGGCATAGAAACTCTTGCTCCTGATCTAACTGACACTAAAAGAGGGTTTTTGTTTGAACCAAATTTTTTTCCTGTTTCCTTTTCTAAATTTGCTATTGCTAATTCCAATTGTTTTTCTAAATCTTGAGGATATTTTTTTTCTTTACTATAATAATTGCATATCTCTGTGCTAAGAGTAATTCCAAGCGGGACAGGGGTATTAATCTTGCTCATCTCAGCAAGATTAGCTCCTTTTCCACCAAGAATATTTTTCATTGTAACATCTCCATCTGTAACCTTGCCACCAAAATTATAAACCCATTTATTAGAATTTTCTGTCATATGTAAATTTTGTTATTTAATTGTTTTTAGGAAATAAGGATTTTATTATCATAAGTGGCAACCCTAGAATATTAATTGTAGTTGTGGTAAGTAAAGCAATTATCACACTAGAAGACAAACTTGCTCCAAAAATTTTAAATGTCAGCAATATTAATATTACGGCAATAAATATTAAATATAAGCTCACCACACATTTTACCCAGTTACAAATATTAATTTTTAATACTATATTTGTTTCAAAATTATCATTTTCTATCCTAGTTTTTCTTAACGATTCATCTTCTTTCTTTATATCATTTTTACCATTTTTCAGTAAAACTTTTTTTTCATTTGAATCCTTTTTTTCTAATATATCTTTTAAGTTATAGTTTTCAGCCATAACTCAACTATCTCTATATTTCAAAATGGCCTCCTTTGCTCTTTCGATGATTTTGTCATTATCCATATTGGTATTTTCTCCTTGTGCATAAGCAAAATTCCAAGGACTATTAGTCTCATGAGTAATGCTACTTAAATACCAGCCATCATAATCTTTATAATATCTCCATATTGCATCAACTACATTTACAATGTTTTTATCCGTGCTATCATCTATAACTGGATATGATACTTTTCCTGTTTCTAGATCATCTTGTGTAGCAAACTGCTTTATTACTCCTTTACCATATTTTTTAAATTCATAGTAAATTGATGGTATTACAGGTCCATACTTCCATGCTTCTATTTTTTCACAAAAAGCTGTCTTTTTAAAAATAGCTAAATGCCAAGCATAAGCAAAATAAATTAATTTTATTAATTTTATTGGTGTCATATCTTTTACTCCCTCCTTTTTAGATCTCCATAAAAAATAATTTGCTATATGGGTAGGCAAAATATTATTAACTTCTTTTTTCATACAAACCTTTGTGAGGGTAGGCAAAATATTATTAACTTCTTTTTTCATACAAACCTTTGTGATTTTAATTTATAAAACAACATATTATATTTTTTATAAATTGCAAGATAAGGCAAAGCTAAAATTAATATTTTATCTTTACTAAAATATTTTACTATTCTACAAATAGAATAACAAATTTATTAAAAAAAATGGAGAAATATCATATAACTAGAAGAATAGTCCATTGGGTGATGGCTGTATTAATTATTATTATGTTAATCATAGGTTTTAGCTTGGGTTACGATTTAATTGCTAAAAAAAATATCTTAACAGTTATAAATTTACATAAATCCTTTGGAGTTCTCGTGTTAATATTAATCACTCTTCGAATAATATTAACTCTAAAATATAAAAAACCACCTTTGCCTCCAATATTTGCAAAATATATTCACATTTTAAGTAGCATAGCTCATAAATCTTTATATATATTAATGTTTATTATGCCTATGTCTGGCTGGCTTATGTCCAACACTCATGGCTATAAAGTGAGTTTTTTTAAATTATTTGATCTACCCACCTTATTAGAAAAAAATCATCAAGCAGGCGAGGTTTTTGAAAAAATACATTTTTTTTCAGGTTGGTTTTTAACTTTTATTATAATATTACACATATCAGGTGCTCTAAAGCATAAATTAGAGAATAAAAGTATTTTTTATAGAATGAATCCTTTTGCCAAATAGTGTCTTATTAGAAAAAATTGAATTAAAATATTTTCCAGTTTGATTATTAATTTTTTTTAAGATAACATAATTTGGGGTTGTTTTATTCCTCTTGATATACTAAATATTAATTTAATTATGAATAATTTGCTAAAATATTCCATTGTTTTTATAACATTTCTAACAATTTCTTGGTCAAGTTTGGCAAGTCAAACAGTTTCAAGCAAAAATGACAATAAAGTTATTATTAATAAATATAAAAAAATATTTAATGATGTTATTGATCTTATTGAAAATAATTATGTTGAAGAGACTGACAAAGAAAAATTATTCTATAATTCTTTTAAGGGGATGCTTAGCTCCCTAGACCCTCATTCTGGCTTTTTGGACCCCAAAGATTTAAAAGAAATGAGAGTTCAAACTAGAGGAGAATTTGGTGGAGTGGGAATTGAAATTACTATGGATAAAGGTTTATTAAAAGTGGTCTCTCCTATTGACGATACCCCTGCCCATAAAGCGGGTTTGCAACCCAAAGATTATATCAGCTTTATTAACGGAAAATCAGTGCTTGATATGAATATTTCTCAAGCAGTTAGCAAAATTAGAGGAAAAATCGGCACAAAAGTAGTATTAACTATTATTAGAAAAGGTGAAAAAGCTCCATTTGATGTTTCTTTAGTAAGATCCACAATAAAAATTGCCTCTGTAAAATATAAAAAACTTCCTAATAATATAGGATATTTTAGAATTACCTCCTTTTCTCAACACACTACTCTTAGCCTAAAAACTAAAATAATAGCTATGAAAAAAAAATTGGGGACAAACTTATCGGGAATGATTTTAGATTTAAGGAACAATCCGGGTGGCTTATTAAGCCAAGCAATAGGTGTTAGTGATTTGTTTTTAGACCAAGGTGTTATAGTCTCCACCAAGGCTAGAAACATCAAAAATAACCAATCTTACAAAGCTAAGCAAGGAGATATTTTAAGAAACATACCAATGGTAGTGCTGATTAATCAAGGTTCTGCATCAGCATCAGAAATTGTGGCTGGAGCATTGCAAGATCATAAAAGATCCATCATTATGGGAGTGCAATCTTTTGGAAAAGGCTCTGTGCAAACTATTATTCCGTTAAACAAAACATTGATTCCACAAGGGCAAGTTGCAGTAAGAATTACCACTTCAAGATATTACACCCCAAGCAACAAATCAATACAAGCCTTAGGAATAACCCCGGACATAATAGTAGAACAAATAAAGCTAAATAACAACAACAAGCATAAAAATTATGTTTCAGAAGCAAGCTTGCCAAGACATTTATCTAACGGAGCAAAAAGCAAAAAAAACTTACTAGACAGCAAAATAGCTTTGCAAAAATTATATAATAGAGACTATCAGTTAGCAAGAGCTGTTGATACCGTTTATGCTCTTTCAGTAATGAAAAACAAGTCCAAAAATGTTGTTTCTAGTAAAAAATAAGCCCTTTTTTAGCACTATTTTATTCGTTTGTTTTACCATAACATTAGTAACTTATTTGATTACTCAAACATTTAAAGGAGAATATGGGTTACATAACTACTCAAGCAAAATAACTGAATTGCAAAATTTAACTGTAAAATATGAAAACAACAATAACAAAATAGGGTTTTACCAGAAAAAAATAAATGCTTTGGATATTAGCAATTTAGATCTAGATATTTTAGAGGAAGAGCTAAAAAGAAGAATGAATTTTGCTCATAAAAATGAAAGAGTTATTTTATATTAACAATAATGCTATCTAATCTAATCTAATCTAATCTCAAAATATTGATTTTATCTGCAGATTTTTGGTATAAATTTATCCTCAAAAATAATTTGATAAAATCAACATTTTGAAATCAGATTAGTATAGACAAGCAGGTTGTTATGAAATAGTAAAAAAAGGATAATTTTTGTTATAAACAAAAATCTAAAGCAAGAAGAAAATTCCCATTCACTTCAGGCCGTGTTGTAATTAGTCGTCCCTAAAAAACTATAAAAAGCCTTGCAGTATAAGGTTTTTTTTGTATAATTTGCATAGTAAAAACACAATCTTATTACCAATAACTCTTAAAACCTTGCAAAAATGTTACACAAAACTCACCAAACAGGAAATGATATGGATATGTTCAGAAATGAATTAGTAAATATCATAAATATGAAGCATAAACTAGTAATATTGTCAAAATTAGTAGATTGGAGAAGCATAGAAAAGAAGTTTTCTATAAAATATAGTAATTTGGGAAGAGGAGGACTACCTATAAGATTAATGTGTGGATTATTGATGTTAAAAGAAATAGAAAAGCAATCTGATGAAAAAATATGTGAGCTTTGGGTAGAGAATCCATATTATCAATATTTTTGTGGAAGTAGATATTTTGAGCATAAGTTACCAACAGTTCCAGAGAATTTGGTATATTTTAGAAAAAGAATAGGAGAAGAAGGAATGGAATATTTATTGTCAGAAACAATAGAAATAGCAAAAAATACAAAAGTTTTAAAATCAGCTGATTTTAAGAGGGTAACAGTGGATAACACAGTTCAAAAAAAGCAATAACTTATCCTACAGATACTAAGCTGTGCCATAAAGCAAGGGAGAGTTTGGTAAAGTTGGCAGAAGCAGAGGGTATAAAATTGAGGCAGAATTATAGAATAGTTGGTAAAAAGAGTCTTTTTATGTCAGCGAGATACAGTATGTCAAAAAAGGGTAGAAAAGCAGAACAGAAGAAAGTAAAGAATTATTTGGGTAGAGTAATAAGGAATATTGATAATAAGAAAGGAGATTTGAAAAACAATAGTAAATTATTTCAAGCATTGTTAAGAGCAAAGTTAATTTACAATCAGCAAAGAACGGATAAGAATAAGATTTATTCATGGCATGAAGATGTGAGTTGCATAAGTAAGGGAAAAGCTCACAAGAAATATGAGTTTGGTTGTAAAGTAGGTTTTGTAGTAAGTTCTAGGTCAAATTTTGTTTTAGGAGCAAAATCATTTGATAACAATCCGTATGATGGACATACATTAAAATCTAATTTGGAACAAGCAGAAAGGTTGAGTGGCAAGAGTTTTAGGAAGGTTTATGTTGATCAAGGCTATAAAGGTCATGGAATAAAAGATAAAAATGTTATTGTGGCAAGAACAAGAAAGAAAACATTATCTATTTTGCAAAAGAAATATCAAAAACGAAGAAATGCGATAGAGCCAGTGATAGGTCATATTAAAAATGATGGCTCAAGGGGGGCAATATGTTATCTTAAAGGAAAAATGGGAGATAATATGAATGCAATAGCAACTGCTATGGGATTTAACTTAAGAAAGCTGTTAAACTGCATAGATAGTTATCTTTTTACCAAAATCCAAATGGTAATTTTTGTAATAAAAAGTATTTTTTTAAGAAAAAACACACTTTTTATTATTTAATAATTGTTAATTTAACTAAAAATGTAATTATTTAGGTGCGACTATTTAGTAAGTTTGTGCATTTAACAAGAAAAACCCTCCTCCGTCATCTTCGCGGAAGCGGGGATCCATTGTAGCAAAGGTCTGAAAAGACTGCAATCTGCCTTGGTTCCCCGCTTCCGCGAGGATTGTAAATGTTCACTAATTCGTTGACCAAAAAGCTATATTTTTTTTGTATAGTATCTAGATACTCCTTAGGGTTTTTATTGTCAATAGCTTGGTGAATTCTATGCTCATTATAATAAAAATTATATTTCAAAACAACCTCCTTTAGTTCGTCTAAAGAGTCAAATTGAGACCTTGACTTCATCATCAAAAGTTCTCCAAAACCTTTCTACCTTTCCATTAGTTTGAGGTCTATAAGGTTTTGTTCTAATGCTATTTTAGTTTTATAATTGACCTATAGCCTTCAATCTGCTCAGCATAAATTTCTTTTTTTAGTAATCTGTTAGCTATGGCTAACAAATAATTAAAAAAAACAATTTCTACTAAACATCTTTTTGGCTATAGGTCAATTATAAAGCTAAAATAGTATAATTGCGATACAGCCTGCAAGGAGAGAGCTATTACCCAGCTTTTTTTCTATTTTTTCCATAATTAGAATTGCCTGCATCAAATAGCCCTGTATATATTGAGCCTGTGACAAAATAGCATTGATAATTAGACATTATTAGATTATAATGGATTTAAAGAATAGTTAAAAAATTAACAGCAAAATGGCAAAGCCTATATTATCAACACCTGCTTTAAATGAAAAACAATATTTTCAAATAGTAGATGAAATTATTGCTTATGAAGAAGCTAAATTACCTAAAGAAGTGCTTGTTTTAAGTGAAAGAGCTAAACAAATGATGACAATTGGAACTACTGAAGAATTAATAGAATTGCTTAAAAAAAACAGTGCGAAATAATTCCTCTACTTCTGTAAAAGTTTTTTTACTAAATGAAAAAAATTTTTATTTAGTAAAAGAAAAGTTAAATATTTCTGACTGTGGAGATGAAGATTTGAACAATTTTCTATTAGAGGATGATTTAGATTATCACAATAGCTTTTTAGTAAAAACTTATTGCTTATCAAATGTAGAAAATGGTGATTTAATAGCTTTTTATTCTGTTTTGAATGACAAGATAATAAAAAAATCTTTCTCAAGTGATGATAATAAAACTGGTTGCAAATTTATAACTGTTGATAGTTATGATAATAGAGTTAGCTTTTATGAAAATTTAGGATTTAAAAGCTATCCTAAAGCATATGAAAAAAACAAAAATACCACAGCTTTATATTTGAATTTTGATCAAATTGCCTGAATTTTTTTTAATTAATGGTGTTTTTGGGAATATATAAAACAATTTTGTTTTAGTATAAATTAAAGCTATACAAATAAATAACAGAGTTTTAGGTAACTTACAAAGGATATTTGTATGTCATCCCTTCCTCCATTTTTAATTTTATAATATGAAATTTCTACCTACTGAAAATATCAAAGATAATTTAGCAACAATAAAACAGGTTATTAAAGAACAAGCCAAAAAATGGCAAAGAAATGAACCTGTGCTAGTGGCAGTGAGCAAAAAGCAACCTATAGAAAAAATCTTAGTAGCATTAGAGGCTGGCCATTTAATCTTTGCAGAAAACCAAGTACAGGAAGCAATCTCTAAATGGCCTAATTTAAAACAAGAATATCCAAAAGCAAAATTACATTTCATTGGTCATTTACAATCTAATAAAATAAAAACTTCTTTAAAATTTTTTGATGTTATAGAAAGCATAGATAGTGAAAAATTAGCAAAGAACATTGCTAGGGTATTTTTTGCAGAAAAAAATATTTTAACCAAAGAATTTTTAATTCAAATTAATATTGGTGAAGAAAAACAAAAATATGGTATTTTGCCAGCAGAAGCAGATGATTTTATTGATTTTGCTAAAAATCAATTAAAACTTCCTATAAAGGGACTGATGTGCATCCCTCCACTAAATGAATCTGCCAGCCTATATTTTGCTTTTTTAAAGAAAATTGCCCAACGAAATAATTTAAATTCTTTAAGTATGGGAATGAGTAGCGATTACCAAGAAGCTATCACAATTGGCACAAATTATGTTAGAGTAGGCACAGCAATTTTTGGCAGAAGATAAGATTTTTTAGCTCTCAAGAAAGTAACTATCTCTACTAACGTGTTATAAAAAAGTAACATTTTTAAAAGAAATCTCTCCAACTCTCATCGCAAAAAGAATGGGGCAATAATAACAATTTTTGATTGTTTTGTAGAAATTATTTTTTTAGAAAATAGACTAATCTTTGTCCTAATTTTTTTTGAGATTATACAAAATTAGCTGATTTTTATAGGTTTGAAACCTAGTTTTTTACCTAAAAAATAATCTACTGATAGTGTTTTTCCTCCCCAAATCATAATAGCAATACAGCTGATCATTATGGTATAATGTTCTAAACTTTTGAAACTTATTTCTAAAGCTTCATTATATGGTAATACAAATTCAATCACACAAACCATTATAAAAAGTGGTATTACAACCAATCTTGAAAAGAAACCGATTATAACTAATATAGGAAAAATTAATTCTGTTGTTGTACCAAAAAATGCAAAAAATGGTAGCATAGAAGATGGAACAGGGAACTGGTAAATGTTTTCAAAATCATCCAAAGTTTTCTCCCAACCTTGTTGTAATTTCAACAAACCTGATTGAAAAAAGAATGAAAAAATAGTATATCTTAAAATAAGAGTAAAGATACTAGAAGAAAAACTAAGAATTTGTTCAATTCTTAGCTTTTCTGTCAAGTTATTATATTTTGTTGCCAACAACATAAAACTATTTTCTAGATTTTCTAGGTTTTTTAGTAGAACCGTTTACTAGTTTTTTACAAAGACCTTTAGGTACTAAAACCCACTCGCCTCTAGCACCATCTTTTGCAGAATGTCCTGAACAAGAGTGCCCTTTAGATGCACAATCATTTTTTCCTGCTTTTACAACTCCATAACATTTTTCAGTTTTACTTTTTTTTGCTAAAGCATCACCTGAAGAGCTGATCATTAAAGTTGCAATTGTAGCACCTGCTAGTGCCAATGTAGTTTTTTTCATTTTTAAACCTCATGAAAAGAATTAATATAAAATATATTGTTATTATTACTACTTATTTTTTTTAATGTAAACATTATTTTTTTTTTTTTAATAAAAGGACCTTTTATTAAATTAATTTCTAGTTCATTAAGCAGTCTACAATCCAATATTATGACCCATATGACTCTTTGACAAGCATAAATTGTTTTTTTTAATTTTTGTTAGCCATAGCTAACAGATTATTAAAAAAAACAATTTATGCTGAGCAGATTGAAGGCTATAAGTCAATTATAAAACTAAAATAGTATTAGTAACATTTGGGATATCTAATTAGCTTATAGTATTATTCCTCCTCTTTTTTTGATGTTATTCTTTTTGCCTGCTCTGTAAGAGATGGCTGCTGGTTTGAAGTGTGGCCAAAAATACTGCCTGTTTGCTTGCTCCAGCCACCTGCTTTTTTAGGAATTTCTCTCTTTATTTTTCTAACAAATGAATTTAAGTCACTATCATATTTTATGTTTTTACTTGCATTTGCAATATGATCTCGGACTTTTGTTTTTATTGATTCATTAAAAATATTTCTGATCCATTTTGTTACATTAGGAAGAGCTTGGGATATTTGCTCAAAATTAAAATGATATTCCTTTCCTTGAGCAATTCCTATATATTTACTCATTGCTAATAACTCAAAATATCTTGCTAAAAATTCTGATGCTTGTTGTTCTTTAGGATAAAGTGCAATTTCTTTATATAATATTTGTTGAACTGATTGCTTAACAAATAATGCTTTATTTTCTAGGTTTTTTATATCTTCTTTAAATGCTAATGGAAAATCACTTTTAATAATATTTATTTTGCTTTGATATTCTAAAGCATGAGCCATTTCGTGCATTAAAACATCAGCAGTTAGGGTTTTTATTTGAATGATATGATGGTGATGAGAGGTGAATTTAGAAAAAAAACTATTGAAAACGGTTTTTTTTTGAGTGATACAACAGCCATGAAGATCTATATTATCATCAAATTGGAATTTAATAAAATTTGCTTCTGCAAGACTTACAACAGCATCTAATGATGGTTTAAAAAGTGAAATCTTATATAATTCTTTAAATAAAGCAATAAAATCAGGGATCTTGTTTTTTTGCTTAAAATTTGCATTGTTTAATAAAATATTATCTATTATCATAAGGAGATTGTGTTAGAAATGTTAAAATATCACAACAGAAAATTATGAAATGTTTATTAATAGATAATTACGATAGTTTTACATATAATATCGTTCATTATCTATCTGATATTAATATAGATGTAGATATTAAAAGAAATGATAAAATTACTTTAGAGGAAATAACCAAGCTTAATCCTAAAGCAATTTTCATTTCTCCAGGGCCTAGCACCCCTAATGAATCAGGGATTTGCCTAGATGTCATAAAAGAATTTCATAAAAAAATACCAATTTTTGGAATTTGCTTAGGACATCAAGCCATTGCTCAATATTTCGGAGCAAAAATCATTAGAGCTTCGGTTCCTGTACACGGAAAAATATCAGAAATATTGCATAATAAAAAAGGAGTATTTAAAAATATACAAAATCCTTTTTTAGCAACCAGATATCATTCTTTAATTATAGATAGGGCCAGCTTATCAAAAGAATTTGAAATAACTGCTTGGACCAAAGATGAAGTAATTATGGCTATAAAACATAAAACTTTGCCTTTGGAATCTGTGCAGTTCCACCCAGAAAGCATCGGAACTCCTGATGGAAAAAAAATGCTTCAAAACTTTATTAACAATTATTTAAAATAAAAAAAATGGTAAATTTATCAAAAGAAAATAATTCTAACATTGTAGAAATTGAAATTTCAGGTAAAATATGTCAATTATCTTGTCAAAAAGGAGAAGAAGAACATATATTGAGCTTAAGCAAGGAGCTGAATACAAAAGCAGAAAACTTGGCAAAAAAATTGGGAGATAATGCTAATGAAAACACTTTATCTATGGTTTTAAGTCTTACTCTTGCAGATGAAATCAAAAAATTAGATAAAAGATTAAATGAAGATAGCAAAACACAAAAAATCTTAACTTTGCAAAAAAAGCTAGATAATGTCATAGGGCAGTTAGAAGGGCTAAAAAGTGCTAATGCTGCTTGATAATAAATTATTTTTGTTAAAATAGTTTTTTGCTGCTTGGAACGATAGGTTTTTAGTACTTCGGATCGATACTCATTCAAATAGGGAGCTGTCCCTGTCATTGTCGTGGCAATGATATAACGGCGCCCACCTTAAATAATTAGGGTCTAAGATACAATAACCACCGTCCAAGCGGTTTAAAGCACTATATACTTTTAAAATTGTGACTTACTGTTTGTTATTATTTTTTTCGGAGTAATAGCTCCCTCCTTGCAGGCTGTGTCATAATAGAAAAAATAACATTTTTTAGAAAAAATAAACAGATTAAAATTAGAAAAAGCAATTTATGCTGAGCAGATTGAAAGCTATAGGTCAATTATAAAACTAAAATAGTATAACCTATACATATCTCCTATTCCTTGATATACATTTTTATAAGACCCATTTTTTTTCAATCCAAGAAATTCTCTAATATTTTTAAATAACCCCATAAGCTTATATTCGTATTGTTAACATTTATTATAACACACGATTTTAACACATTTTTGAGACCTTCTCAAGTTGTTTTCTATGTTTTTAAGATAATAACAGCTCTTTATAAAGAAATCCTTTGTCTTCTCTTTAAAAAAAGACTTTTTTAAAATTTAGCTCTGTGATAAACTTTTTTGACTGGAGTGTTTTTAGATAAAAAAGATTAATCTAAACAAAAAAAATCACTTTTCCGTTATTTTCTTATATAAGATATATCCAGCAAAAATTAAAGATATAGAATTTGTTATTATCATAACTTTATTGTTTAATAAAACTCCATAAAAAAACCACATAAACACCCCAAAAGTAAAAATAATATACATTTTTAATGATACATCCTTGGTGTCGTTGGTTTTTATAATTTTTAATATTTGTGGAAAAAAGGCAATAGTAGTACAAAACCCTGCTATATATCCTACAATATCTATCATTTTTACTCTACTGTAACTGATTTTGCTAAATTTCTGGGATGATCTACATCTGTTCCTTTGAAGAGGGCTGTGTGATAAGCTAATAATTGTGCAGGAATTGTGTATAAAACACTCGATGCAAAGCTTCCTATTTCAGGAATTATAATGGTTTCTTCTGCAATATCTTCTAATTTATTTGCAATTTCTTGATCAGTAATCACAATTATTTTTCCTCCCCTAGCATTTACCTCCTGCATATTTGACAATGTTTTTTTTGCTAAATGATCGTTAGGAATAATTGCTACAATAAATAAATTCTCATCGATCAAAGCAATTGACCCGTGTTTTAATTCCCCTGATGCAATCGCCTCTGTGTGAATATAAGAAAGCTCTTTTAATTTTAAAGCTCCCTCTTGTGCAACACCATAAGCTCCTCCTCTACCTAAATAAATAATGTTGCTAATGTTTTTTAACTTGATAGCAATTTTAGCAATTTTTTCTTCTGCTTGAATAACTTGATTAATTAATTTAGGCAATGTTATTAATTCTTGCAAAAAATTCTTTTTACCCTGCTCTGTTAATGATTGATTATTTGATGCTATCTCTAAACTTAATAATAATAATATTAAAAGTTGAGCAGTAAAAGCCTTAGTTGAAGCCACCCCTATTTCTGGTCCTGCTAATAAATTAATTTTATAATCAGCAATTCTAGCCATAGAGCTATATTCTACATTAGTAATTACTAATGTTTTTTTACCTGCCTTTTTTACCATTTCTAAAGATCTTAAACTATCAGCTGTTTCTCCAGATTGAGAAATAAATACAAATAAATCACTGTTTTTAGATATAAAATCTCCATATAAAAATTCAGATGCAATTTCTACCCTACATTCAACACCTGCCTCCTTTTCAAAAATATTTTTGGCAATTGCTGTTGCATAATAAGAACTGCCACAAGCTATAAAACTGATGTTTTTAATGTTTTTATAATCTAAATCAGCTAAAGGAAAAACAATTTTATTGTCATTTTTATTAACATAGCTATTAATAATTTTTGCTATTACCTCTGGTTGTTCGTTAATTTCTTTCTGCATAAAATGTTTATATTGCCCCTTATCTACAATATGGATAAGATTGCTAGAAATTTGAGATTTTCTTTGGCAAATATCACCTTTTTTGTTAAATATGGTAATTTTATCGCTACTTATTTCTGCTATATCATTATCTTCTAAATAACAAATTTCTTTAGCCAAATCAGACATAGCATAAGCATCAGATGCTATATAATTAGCTTTATCTGCCTTGCCAATAGCAAGAGGAGAACCTTTTTTTGCCAAAAAAATCTTTTTTTGAGAAAAATTACTTATTATAGCCAAGGCAAATGTTCCATCTAATTTTGCTAAAGTTTTTTTGATAGATAACAAAATATCTTGCTCTTTTTTATAAAAATATTCTATTAAATGAGGAATTACTTCTGTGTCCGTATCACTGACAAAATTCACCCCCTTCTCTTTCAATTCTTTTCTTAATTCCTTAAAATTCTCAATAATACCATTATGGACTACTGAGAAATTATTGCTTGAATGAGGGTGAGCATTGTTTTCTACCGCCTTACCATGAGTTGCCCATCTAGTGTGGGATATTGCAACATTGCTTGATAGATTCAAATCTTTTATTTTGTTTCTTAAGTTAATAATCTTGCCTGTTGCCTTATGTAAAGATATTTTTTTATTACTAAAAATTCCTATACCAGAAGAATCATAACCCCGATATTCTAATTTTTGTAATCCATTAATTAACTGAGATATAACATTCTCTTTACCTACAATAGCAAATATTCCACACATAAGAAATTATTTTAGAATTAATTGTTGTTTTTTGTTTTTCTAGATTTGTCTTTTATATTATCTGCTATTCCTTCAAATTCAAATTTTTCTAATGTAACATTAAGCACTGCTCCTTTTTCTATCGATAAATCCTGATATTTTACACTACCATCAATGTTTGCCCCTGCTTTTACCACTATATGTTTAGCAAATAATATCCCCGTAACTTCTCCTATTATTTCTAAATAATCAGCTTTTATATCACCTTTTATGCTAGCTTCTTTTCTGATTATTACCGCATTACATTTGATATTTCCTGTAACATTTCCTGCTATCTCTACTATTCCTTCACTTACTAAATCGCCCTCTATATTTAAGTCAGCTACAATTACCGAAGGGATTGAAGGTTTTTTTTTACTAATATCTAATTTGTTGTGAATAACATTATCTATTACTGATGATGGTGTTATACTTAAAGCATTTTTTTCTTTAGAAAACATATTTACCTGCTTTTATAAAATCTACTGGATTAAGAGGTTTGCCATTAAACCTTATTTCGTAATGCAAGTGAGCCCCTGTACTTCTACCTGTGTTACCTTGCTGTGCAATAATTGTTTTTCTAGTAACAATATCTCCTTTCTTAATATGCAATCTATCTAAATGACCATATCTTGTTATAACATTATAACCATGATCTATTTCAACAAAATTACCATAATTTCCTTTTTTTCCTGCAAATATTACTTTTCCTTTAGCCGCACTATAAACATCAGCCTTGTTTCTTCCTACTAAATCTGCTCCAAAATGCCTTGCTCTTCTTTGGGTAACGGGGTCTGTTCTGTGACCATAATTAGAAGAAATATAATATCTTTTTATAGGTGATGTTAAAGGTAAAGCATTAACAATATTTTCTAAATATAATAATTTATCAATATTTTTGGAGAAATGTAAATCTCCCGCTAGATTCTTTATTTTTCCGTATTTTAAACTAGTGATATTTGAAGTGTCAGGTCCACCTTGGTTTTTGAAAGAATTTATTTTGGTTAAATTAGCTATTTCATTAATATTGTTTTTTGCTTTACCTTTTTTACCTACCGCACCATCATCATCTAGCACAGACAATCCTGTAATCGAGATAATTTTTTTGATATTTGCTATTCTTTCCTTAGTGTTACTGTTAATACTGTCTAAAATTTGCTTCTTTTTGTTACTATCTACTCTTTTAGAGTATTGCTCTCCAAAAGGATCAGTTATTTTCTGTAAATTCAAAGAAGAAAGCTTTGCTTTATTTAAAAAGTCATTTAATTTGGATGTTTTTTTTCCCCTTCTTTTTTTTCTGTTATTTTTCTTATTATAATCAAATTCTTTAACGGTGCTGAAATAATTATTTAATCTAACTAAATTCCCCTGTAAATCATCTATTTTTGACTGCAAATTCAAATTAATGATATTAGTTTTTTGCACCTCTGTTTCTTTATATTTTATTTCATTTTTATAAAACACATATTTGCCACTTAAAAAAGAAACACAAGAAATTATAGAAGCTATTACAATTATAAAAGAGACCTGTAACATTGTGCTGATTGGATAACTAGTTATCTCTTCATCAGTTATGATTAGAACCCTTCTTTTACAAAATATCTTTTTTAAAAACATAATTTATTCTTATTTAATATTTTTGAGGCAAAAAACTTTAAAAAAGTAATTTTCAAAGTTAATTTTCTCTTCATAACCCATTATAACATATATTTAAGCAAAAAACAAACAAAAAAACAAATAAAATAAGTAAATTATTTTGAGCCTTAGAATTTCTTGTAAAAACAGAAGCTTTGGTATATATTAAAGTAAAATTATCTTTATTTACAACAAAACTTATGACTTCTTGCAATAAAAACATAATAGGGGCTGATATTTTAATAAAATCCTTGGTTGCTAACAACATAGATATCATTTTCGGCTATCCAGGAGGGGCTGCATTGCCTATTTATGACGAATTATTCAAACAAACATCACTAAAACATATTTTAGCTAGGCATGAACAAGCAGCTTCTCATGCAGCAGAGGGATATGCAAGATCAACTGGTAAAATCGGAGCCGTTTTAGTCACCTCAGGACCTGGAGCAACAAATATTATAACGGGTTTAATGGATGCGATGATGGATTCCATCCCTTTAATTTGTATTTCTGGACAAGTAATGTCTAGCTTAATTGGAACTGATGCCTTTCAAGAAGCTGATGTTGTAGGGCTTACTAGATCTTGCACCAAACATAATTATCTAATCAAAGATGTCCAAGATATTCAAAAAACTGTTTTTGAGGCAGTTCATATTGCCACAACTGGCAGACCTGGCCCTGTTTTAATTGATTTCCCTAAAGACATCGCCAACACTCCTTTTGAATATATTGAAAATTATAAATTAGAAATTAGAAAATCTTACAAATATTTTGATAAAAAACCTGATAATCAATCGCTAAAATCTGCCTTAGAGCTAATGTTATCCGCTAAAAAACCTGTATTTTATACAGGAGGGGGGGTAATTAACTCTGGAACAGAGGCCTGTTTTTTACTTGCTGAATTAGTAAAAGAAACTGGATTTCCCATAACCTCTACCTTAATGGGATTGGGTGCATATCCTAGTTCTAAAAAAGAATTTTTAGGAATGCTTGGAATGCACGGCACCTATGAGGCAAATATGGCAATGGCAAATTGCGATGTAATGATTAATGTTGGAGCTAGATTTGATGATCGAATAACTGGTAAATTAGATAAATTCTCTGTTTTGTCTAAAAAGATTCATATTGATATTGATGCTTCTTCAATCAACAAAAATGTCAAAATAGATGTGCCAGTTTTGGGTGATGCAGCAACAGTTTTAAGAGAATTATTGAATTTATGGAAGAAAAAAGCAAACAAAAAACAACTGGGTAAAAATATCAAAAATTGGTGGTTAGAAATCAAAGAATGGCAAGAAAAAGACTCACTTTCTTTTACTAACTCTGAAAAAGAAATAAAGCCTCAATTTGCTTTACAAGAAATCCACAAACTGACTAAAAAATCAGAACCTATTGTTTCAACCGATGTTGGTCAACATCAAATGTGGGCAGCACAACATATTGGCTTTGAAAAACCAAACCATTTTCTTACTAGTGGAGGATTGGGAACTATGGGTTATGGAATGCCTGCTGCTATTGGAGCTCAAATTGCTCACCCTAAAAAACTTGTATATTGCATCACAGGAGATGCCAGTATTATGATGAATATTCAAGAATTAGCTACTATCAAACAATATAAATTGCCAGTTAAAATATTCATTCTAAATAATGGTTATATGGGGATGGTAAGACAGTGGCAAGAATTATTTCATGGGGATAGGCAATCAGAAACTTATGCCGAGGCTCTGCCTGATTTTGTTAAATTAGCAGAAAGCTATGGCCTAAAAGGTATGAGATGTTCGGATCCTAAAAAATTATCAGACTCTATAAAAGAAGCTATAAATTATGATGGTGCTGTATTGTTTGATTGCATTGTTTCACAAAAAGAAAATGTTTATCCTATGATCGCAGCAGGAGCAGCTCATTATGAGATGAAGTTTGCAAACGGTATCGAAAAAGATAAAAAACAAGTAATTAATAAAAATATAATATAAAAAATTATGAGTGAGTTAAAAATTGAAGACAAACATATAATTTCCATTATTGTTGATAATGAATTTGGATCATTAGCAAGAATTGTAAATTTATTTTCAGCAAGAGGCTACAATATTGAAACATTATCTGTTGCTGTTATTGACAAAAAAAATAATCTATCTGGAGTAACCGTTACTACCTATGGAAATCAAGACACAATTGATTTAATTATCAAATTATTAGAGAGATTAGTTCCTGTTCATAAGGCAATAGATTTATCATCAGATGCACCTCATAAAGAAAGAGGTTTAGCTTTAATAAAAGTAACTATTACTGATAAAACCAGAGATGAAATTGTTAGATTAGGAAATATTTATGAAGCAAAATTAGTTGATAAAGAAAAAGATTATTTTCTTCTGCAAGTAACTGGAGATTTCAAAACCATTGACAAATTCATAAAAACTATGGAACCATTTGGAGTAACAGCCATCTCCAGAACAGGATCAGCTGCGGTGACTTTGGGTAAGTTATACTAAAATAAATCAATTTTGTTTTAGTATACAACAAATTTATATATATATCAAATTAAAATTATGTTTAAAAATATAAAAATAAAAAACTTCAAAGCTATAAAAGAATTAGAAATAGCTAAATTTAATAAAATTAATATTTTTGCTGGCGGGAATGCCAGCGGAAAAACTACTATTTTAGAAGCGATTTTTTTGCTTTCTGCTTTTTGTAACACAGAAAAAGCAATAGTTCATTTTCCTATCAGCAGAAATATGTTTCTTAGCCACAAAGAAGATTTAGAATTATTGTTTCATAAATTAATATATGAAAATGCAATTACTATTTCAGGAAAATATAATGCTAATGAAATTTTTACATCATATAGTTCTTTATATAATGGAGAAGGAGCAATAACAGGTTTAACAAATAATTATAAATTTAACAAAACGAAAGGAACAGAAGAAGTTAATTATAGTGCTAAAATTGCAGAAAACAATTCCTTTCATATCACAAAATCTGGTAATATAGACGACAAAAAGCATTTAATTAAGTCACAATTCTGTTCAATTACCACAAATAATGCATATAGTGTAAAACATATTACAGAGTTGACAAGTTTAGGAATGAGAGAGCAATTTATAAATTCATTAAACACTATATTTAATATCAACATAACTGAAACATATGTAGATCAAGGTATGATAAAAGTTAGAATTCCTAATGAATTTAGAAAAGGGGTAGATATACCAATTTTAGGAGATGGATTAAATCAGGCAATAAAATTATTAGCCAATTTATATTCCGAGCAAAAAATTTTATTAATAGATGAGATTGAAAATGGTCTACATCACTCTATTGCAAAAGAATTATTAAATGCTGTATTTAAAATTTCTATAAAAAACAATTGTCAGTTATTTATCACTACTCATAATGAAGAAACCTTACAGATTATTGCTGATTTGATGCAAACAGATGAAGAATTATTTAAAAACATAACTCATCACAGAGTTAAAAAAAAAGATGACGATGTTAAGGTTTTTTCTTATTCTGAGAATATGTTGTTTAATGCTTTAGATTTAGGTTCAAATGTTAGATGAAATAAATATTTATGTAGAAGGCAAAACTGATCAATATTTTCTTTTCTATATATTAAAGCTACTATCATCAGAATTAATTTGTGTTTCTAAAAAGAAAGATATTTTTTTAGAATCTAATAAACAAATCATAAGACTCATTGATGTTACTGGGGTATCGAAAATTATACAAAAAAAAACTGTTCTTATAAAGAACACAGAAATTGATGATATAGTAAATTTCATTATGTTTGATGCTGATATAAAAAATGATAAAACTACTACAAAAGCATCATATTTAGCTGAATTCACAAATTGGAAAATGCAAAATATTATTCAAGATTATTTTTTTATCGAAAATAATCTTGAAAATTTTTTATTAAAATTTTGCCTTAATGATGAGTATAAAGAATGTTTTACAAAATATGAAGAATGTTTAAAAGAGCAAGGCAGAAAGAATAAATTATTTGACAAAAGTCGTTTTTATGCATATTTAGATTCTTCTATGGATATTTCTGCTAAAAACAAGCATAATATAAAAATAGATTTAAAGTTTGATTGGAGTAATTATTTTGATATAGAAAAAATAAAAAACACAGATTTTTATAGTTTTTTAACAAAAATAATATGAAAACACAAAAATATGACATAATTATTATTGGTGCAGGGGCTATTGGCTTTGCTTTTGCATTATCTATTAAAAATTATGTTAATAAAATTCTAATTATTGATAAAGTTAAGGAAAAAACACTAAAAAATCCTGATTATGATGGCAGAGAAACTGCTATTACTCATAATTCCTCTCAAATTCTCAAGAATCTTAATATTTGGCAGAAATTCAAAAAAGATGAAATATCTCTTATCAAAAATGCAAAAGTTTTAAATGGTCTTTCTGATTATTCATTAAATTTCTCTAACGATATTACCGATAAAGAAAATTTAGGCTTTTTATTATCAAATCATTTAATTAAAAAATATTCTTTTTTGGAAATAAAAAATAATTTTGAGAAAATTGAATTAAGAACTGATATTTCTGTTTTAAATATTGATAATAATAATGATTTAGCTGAAATAACTTTATCAGATGGTAGTGTTCTTGAAACAGAATTGCTTATTGCAGCAGATGGTAGATTTTCCTATGTTAGAAAAAAAGTTGCCATAGCAACTGATATGAAAGATTTTGGCAAAACTATGATTACCTGCAAAATAAAGCATAAAAAAGATAATGAGGCAATTGCTTTAGAATGTTTTGATTATGATAGAGGGTTGGCAATTTTACCTTTATCTAAAAATATATCTTCTTTAGTAATGACAATCTCAAGCAATCTTGTTGATAAATTTATCAATATGAGTGATCAAGAATTTAATAAAAATATTTCAGAAAGATTTTTCTTAGCTTTAGGAAATATAGAAATAATCAGCAAAAAATATGTTTATCCTTTAATATCAACTTATGCTCAAAAATTTATTGCAAAAAATGTTGTTTTGCTGGGAGATGCGGCAATTGGTATGCATCCAGTAACTGCTCACGGTTTTAATTTAGGTTTAAAAGGGCAGGATATTTTAACTAAGGAAATAAAATTGGCCATCAGTAAAAATCAATCATTTGCAGATCAAAAAGTTTTAGAAAAATATAATAGCAAATATCAAAAAGAGGCACAACTTCTTTATTATGGTACAAATGCCATAGTGAGTTTATTTACTAATGATAATTTTCATAGTAAGATTTTAAGAAACCTATCCTTAAAAATTGCAAATAATCCTTTTATTCCATTCAAAACTATTGTAACAAAGAAATTAACCAAGATATGCTAAATTTTCTTTTCGCCCGACTTTGTTATTTTTAAAAAGAATTTTTTATAAAAATATTGCTCTTTGTTATTTTCTATTTTATTAAATCAACATCCTGAAATCAGATTAGTATAGGATCTAAACTAGGTTGAACTATTTTTTTGAAGAAAAAAATGACCAGCCAAACAAAGCCAAATAAAGCGAAAAATTCTAGCTAGTGCTTTAGATTTTGTCATTTTGGAAATAAACATACTTTAAGTATGTGTTTTTCCAAAATGACAAACAAATAACAAAGCCAAATAAAGCGAAAAATTCTAGCTAGTGCTTTAGATTTTGTCATTTTGGAAATAAACATACTTTAAGTATGTGTTTTTTAAAATGGCAAACAAATAACAAAGCCAAATAAAGCGAAAAATTCTAGCTAGTGCTTTAGATTTTGTCATTTTGGAAATAAACATACTTTAAGTATGTGTTTTTCCAAAATGACAAACAAATAACAAAGCCAAATAAAGCGAAAAATTCTAGCTAGTGCTTTAGATTTTGTCATTTTGGAAATAAACATACTTTAAGTATGTGTTTTTCAAAATGGCAAAATATGAAGTGCTAGATAGAATTTTTTTAGGCAGAGAGTTTTTTTCGGGATTTTGAGCGTCTATTTGATATTATCTTTCTGCCAGCTTGGGTAGCCATCCTACTTCTAAAGCCGTGTCTTCTTTTTCTAACTAAATTGCTTGGTTGAAATGTTCTTTTCATTTTTTATTACTAGTTTGTCTTTATTTTTTTAAAAAAGGCAAATATAATACAAAATTATTATAAAGTCAATGTTAATATATAAATGTTACTAAAGCAGCCTTATTTTTGGCAAAAAAAATATTTTTTATCATTTTTGTTATTACCTTTATCTGTTTTATATCTAATGATATTTTATTTAAAAAAGGTTTTTTGCAAAAAAAATAAATTAAGGCAAAATACTATTGTAATTGGTAATTTAAATATTGGGGGAGCGGGAAAAACTCCTACTGCTATTGCAATTTTTCAATTATTAAAAGATATGGGTTTTGGTAAAATAGCTTTTTTAACTAGGGGTTATGGTGGTAATTTTAACTGTCCTTTTAAGGTAAATGACAATCATAATGTTATTCACACTGGTGATGAGGCTCAATTATTAAAAAAAATTGGCGATGTTATAATTTCAAAAAAAAGATATAAATCTCAATCATTATTAAATCATCTAAAGAAAAAAATTGTTATTTTGGATGATGGATTACAGCATTTTTCTTTAAAATCTGATATAAAAATACTGGTTATTGATGGCAAAAATGTATTTTTTAATGGTTTTTGCTTGCCTGCTGGACCTTTAAGAGAGATTTCCTATTTTTTATTAAGAAAAATAGACATAATTATTTATATTGGTAATAAAAATATTGCAAGAAATTTAAAAAAACATCAAAAGAAAATATTTTTAGCTGATTATAAGGAAGTTGGTAAATATAATAAAAAAGATAAATATATTGCATTTTCTGGCTTGGCTAATAACAATAAGTTTTTTAAAAAACTTGAGGAAGAGAGTTTTTTATTAATCGATAAAATAAGTTTTTCTGATCATTATTTCTACAAAAATTCTGACATAGAGAAAATGTTAGAAAAAGGGGACAAATTAATTACCACTAGCAAAGATATGGTTAAAATTGATAAAAAATATCACAAAAACATTACAGAATATAAAATAGAGTTAGATATTTTTGAAAAAGAAAGGTTATTTTATAAAATAAAAAAAAAATTATGAAGAAAATTCAACATATCTTAGAATATTTAATATTTTTATTATTTTTTAATTTATTCAAAGCATTACCTTTTAAGCTATCATCATTTATAGGAGCAAAAATGGCACTTTTTGTTGGGGTATTTGTTAAAGCCAACAAAATTGCAGAAAAAAATCTTAAAATGGCATTTCCTCAGAAAACGGATAAGGAAATAAAAGAAATAAAAAAAGATGTGTGGGATAATTTAGGTAGAAATGTTGCAGAATTTGCTCATATATCTTCTATGAAAAAAAAGGAGTTTTTAAATTTGGTAGAAATTAAAAATGAGCATTATTTTAATGATTTGCAAAACAAACCTTTCATATTATATTCAGCACATTTTAGTAATTGGGAGATTATTTCACTATTTACTTGTTTAAAAAATAGAAAAGTTCATATGTTTTATCGCCCTCTTAATAATCATTATATTAACTCTGCAATTGACAAATTAAGAAAATCTAACATTGTTATGTATTCTAAGGGTCTCAAAGGTGCTAGGGATTCTATTGCTCAACTTTTAAAAGGAAATATTTTGGCAAGTTTTATTGATCAGAAATTATCAGAAGGAATCAAAGTTCCATTTTTTAACAAAGATGCTATGACCCCTCCCTTAATTGCCAATCTAGCCTTAAAATATGATTTTCCTTTAGTAGGAGTTGTGGTTAACAGAAAAAAAAATGGTAAATATATTATTACATTTGAAAAACCAATTATTGTATCACAAAAAAAACACCTTGATAATAATTATGATATTATGTTGCATTTAAATAAAATAATAGAAAAATGGATAAAGAATTCACCTAAAGAATGGTTTTGGGTGCATAATAGATGGAAAAAATAATCATTAAATAAATATGTTAGAATTTTTATTAGGAATTTCAATTTCTGGATTAATATTTGGAGTTTTATATTTTAGAAAAAGAGAAGAATGTGCTGAAATCAAAGCAGAGCTAGAGATTAAAAATATAGCATTGCAAGATAAAGATAAGGAATTAGAAAACCAAGAAAGAGATGGTAAAAGGCAAGAAGAGTTTGAAGAATTGATGAATATTAGGTTAGAACAATTTAGTCGCAAGGTTTTGCTAGAGAATAACAAAAAATTTACTGAAAATAACAAAAATGAAATGGATAAAATTTTAAATCCATTTAAGGAGAATTTTGGACATTTAGAACAGCATATAAAAGATTGTTACAAAAGTGAGTTGAGAGAAAAATTGACATTACAAGTTGAAATAAAAAAATTAATTGAGCTCAATACAAAATTATCACAAGGAGCAGAAAATCTAACTAAAGCATTGAAAGGAGATAATAAAATACAAGGAGATTGGGGGGAGACAATTTTGGAAAGAGTATTAGAAAACTCTGGCCTAAGAAAAGGGGTAGAATACCAAACACAGGTTACTGATAAAAATTTTGATGGAAATATCATCAAACCAGATGTTATTGTTTATTTGCCAGATAATAAGCAAGTTATTATTGATGCTAAAATGTCTTTAAAATCTTATGATAATTTTATGCAAGCAGATAATGAGGATATGAGAGAAGTTTTTTTAAAAGCTCATATAATTTCAATAAAACAACATATTAAAATTTTATCAGAGAAAAATTATCATACCGCAAAAAATCATCATAGCTTAGAATTTACAATGATGTTTATACCAATTGAACCTGCTTATTTTTTGGCCTTACAAGGAGATGAAGAATTATTTTGGCAGGCTTGGAAAAAGAAAATTTTAATCGTCAGCCCCACTACTCTTCACTCTACTTTAAAAATAATTGTTACTTTGTGGAAACAAGAAAAACAAAATAAAAATGTTAAGGAAATAGCAAAATTAAGTTCTAGCTTATATAAAAAATTTGAGAATTTTATTGGTGATATGAAAAATATTAGTTCATCTTTAAAAAAAGCTGAAATCTCTTATGACAATGCTTTTAATAAATTAAAAGCAGGAAATGGAAATATAATGAAAACTTTAGATAAAATGCAAAAATTAAGTGGCGATAGTGCTAATAATGATAATTTTGTAGAAGAAAAAAAAGAAAATATTGATTATTTGGAAAAAATTGTTTAGTATATTGATATTAAAATATTACAACACTAAACATAACTAATAATGAGAAATATAAAAACACCGCTTGCTAGAATTATAAGATTTATAAATAAAAATAAAGATGTAGAATCATTAAGCCTGAAAAACAAAAATATAGGGGACCTTGAAGATTGGCAAATTCAAATTGTAATGAAAAAATTAGTATATATGCCTAATTTAAAAAGTCTAGATCTTTCTTATAATAATTTCAAATATATTGATTTTAATCAATTTCCTAATTTAGAAGAGCTAAATCTTTCTAATAATAATTTTACACATATTGATTTTAATCAATTGCCTAATTTAATTACTCTTCATCTTGACCATAATAAATTAAAAACTGCTTATATTTCTGACAACTTATATTCCTTAGAACAACTAACTATAAGCAATAATAAATTAGGATCTTTTTCATTACTTTCTCAAGAAAATTCAATCTTAAGCACTCTAGACCTTTCCAATAACGAATTAACTACTATTTCTCTTCTTATGAGTCCAGAAAATGGAACAATATTAAAAAATTTAATTATTACTAATAATCCAAATTTAGAACATTTAAATACTCTAATATATGAAAATATAAATATACCAATCACATCTAAAACACAATTTATAAAAAACATTATATCACATGAACGACCACTCTCCAATTTAATTACTAATGCAATAATAATTAGACTGTGCAACTTTAGTCCATTCTTTGGGGAGCATAACCATAAATAATAAAACATATGAAAACTGCATTTATTTTTCCTGGACAGGGATCTCAAAAAATTTCTATGGGTAAAGATTTCTTTCAAAATTTTACTGAAGCAAAAAATATTTTTTTGGAGGTAGATGAAGCAATTAAACAAAATCTTTCCGATCTAATTTTTAATGGTGATGCGGCAGATCTTACTAGAACAGAAAATGCTCAGCCTGCTCTTATGGCAGTATCTCTTGCTATTATTAATGTTATAAAAAAAGAAAAAAATATCAAAGATGTTTGTAGCTATTTGGCTGGTCATTCGTTAGGTGAATATTCTTCACTTGCAACTAGTGAATCATTGTCAATTTATGATACTGCAAAAATTCTTAAAATAAGAGGAGAGGCTTTTAGGGATGAAGGGTTAAAAACCAAAGGAGCGATGGCGGCAATTATTGGTGCTGATATAGAATTAGTAGAGAAAATTGTGGCAAAAGCAGGAGAAAATGATATTTGTCAAATAGCTAACGATAATTCCATTGGACAAATAGTTATTAGCGGAACAGAAAATGCTATTTTAAAATCTCTTGATATTGCTAAAGAAATGGGGGCAAGAAAAGCAATAAAACTTCCTGTAAGCGGAGCTTTTCATTCTGAATTAATTGCAAAAGCAGGAGATAAAGTACGAAAAGGTTTAGAAAATATCACTATTAATACTCCTCAAATTCCTATAATTGCAAATGTTACGGCTGATTTAATAAAAGATAAAAGTGAAATTTCTGATTTATTAGTAAGGCAAGTAACTAGCAGAGTAAGATGGACGGAATCTGTATTAAAATTAAAAGAGCTTGGTATAACTGACATTGTAGAGATTGGTTCTGGCAATGTTTTGACTGGATTGATTAGAAGAATCGATAAAACAATAAATTGTCATAACATTTCTAATGTTGAAGATTTGGACAAAGTGTTGCCTTTGATTTAGAAGATGTCAATCTATTGGAAAGGCAATGATAAAATCATTCCCTCCTCTTTCTATGTGAAGCAAAATATGTTTTCTGCCTTTCTTTTTATAGAATTTCACTAATTTAGAAAAATCTCTTATTTTATGGACAGATTTTTGGTTAACTTTGGTTATTATATCTCCTATTTTTATTCCTAAAATATTTCTTTGTGTATTAATAATATCAGTTATTAATATTCCCTTACTATATTTAGGTAATTTATATTTTTTAATTAATTTATTATTTAATTCTACCAATTCTAATCCTAAAAATTTCTTTTTCTTTAGTTTTGAAGGTGCTGATCTTTTCTTATATGCCTTTTCACTAAATTTTTTTATCTTAACATTCAAAGATATTTTTTCTAAAAATGATTTCTTTCTTCTTAAAACTACTACCTCTACATTTTTGCCAATTTTAGTATTAGATACAATTCTTGGCAATTGATACATTGTTTTAATTTTTTTGCCATCAAATTTAATAATTAAATCATCAACTAGGATTCCTGCTTTTTTGGCAGCACCATTTTCTGCAACTCCAACAACATAAGCACCTATCGGCTCTTTTATACCTAAAGCATCTGCAAATTCATTTGAGACTAATTGAATATTTACTCCAAGCCAACCTCTTATCACTTTTCCCGTAGATTTCAATTGTTTTATAATGGGTAATGCTGTTTGAATAGGTATGGCAAAACCAATTCCTATGCTTCCTCCTGTTTGTGAAAAAATAGCAGTATTTATTCCAATTAACTTACCTTCTATATTAAACATCGGACCTCCAGAATTTCCTTGATTAATAGCAGCATCGGTTTGAATAAAATCATTATTACTACCATCACTAATATGTCTTCCTCTAGCTGAAACTATACCAGCTGTTACCGTTCCTCCTAAACCAAAAGGATTTCCAACAGCAATAACCCAACTTCCTACTTCTGCCTTATCAGAATTTCCAAATTCAACTGCTTGCAATGGAGTTTTTACTTTTATTTTTAATAAAGCAATATCTGATTTTTTGTCCAAACCAATTAATTTTGCCTGATATATTTTATCATTATATAATTTTATATTAATTTTACTTGCCTGATCAACTACATGTGCATTAGTTACAATATAACCATTTTTTGAAATAATAAAACCTGAACCTAAAGCAGTAATAACTCTTTTTCTGTTTTTACCATTAGGAATATTTTGATTAAAGAATTCTTGAAAAAACTCTTCAAAAGGGCTACCTTTAGGGATAATATCTTTTATGGTGTTTTCAACATTTTTCTGATCTACTGTCTGATATGTAGATACATTCACCACTGTGGGCATTAGCCTCTTGACCGTTTTAGAAAAAGAAGGTAAATTATTGCTAGCAAAAGCAATATTTATAAATAAAAATGGTAATATAAAAAATATTCTTTTGCTCATTTTTTAGTAGAAGATTTATTGTTATACTAGCCAAACAATAACAATTTAAACATAAAACTCAACAAAACAGTTAAAAATTAAGTAAAAAAAATCGGATAAATTAATTTTTCTGATAGATTTTAACAACCTGTATCAAAAACTTGGCTAGAAGTAGAATATTCAAAATGTAATGCCTTGTCTGGATTAACATATTTATAGGCATTGTGACAAGCTAAGGCTCCTTCGCTGAAACCTGTTAATATTAATTTTAATTTTCCAGGATAGTTAATTATGTCCCCAATGGCAAAAATTCCTTTTTGATTAGTCTCCATTGTGCTAGCCTCTACCAAAATATGATTGTTGTTCAAATTTAATTCCCAATCTGCAATCGGCCCTAATTCCATTTTTAAACCGTAAAAAGGTAGTAAAACATCTGCTACTAAAAACCTTTCTTTGCCATCTAAAGTAGCAACCTTTACTGCTTCTAGCCTACCATTTTCTCCTTTTAATCCTTTTAATTGATATGGCACTACTAGTTCTATTTTTCCTTGTTTTTCTAATTCTTTTAATTGTTCTAAAGAATTTGGAGAAGCTCTAAATTTTGCTCTTCTGTGAACTAACTTTAATGATTTTGTAACCTTAGATAAAGATAATGCCCAATCAATGGCAGAATCTCCTCCACCTGCAATCACTACATCCTTTCCTCTAAAATGATCTATTTTTTGGACTAAATATTTAACAGAATCTGTTGCTTCAAAATTTTCTATATCAGGCAAAGGAGGACGATTAGGACCAAAGGCTCCACAACCTGCAGCAATAATAATGGCCTTACATTCTATTTCTACTCCTTTATCTGTTATAACATTCCACTGATCTCCATTCTTTTTAAGTTCTATAACCTTGTTTTTGAAATGAAAAACAGGATCAAATGGTTTTATTTGCTCTTCTAATTTTTCTATTAAACCAGAAGCTGAAATTATAGGACAAGCAGGAATATCATAAATCGGTTTTTCGGGATATAAAGAAGTGCATTGACCACCTGAAAAGTCTAAAACATCAATAATATGAGTTTTCATTTTTAACATTCCTGCCTCAAATGAAGCAAATAATCCAACAGGTCCAGCCCCTATTATTACCATATCAGTTTTAAATTTTTTCATTATCTTAATTTTAATGTTATTAAACCAACTACACATAATATAATGGCGATGATCCAAAATCTTATTACAATTGTTGATTCTGACCAGCCCTTATATTCAAAATGGTGATGTATTGGTGCCATCCTAAAAAATCTTCTTTTAGTAAGTTTATAATAATAAACCTGAATAATAACAGATATTGCCTCTACCACAAACACTCCACCAATAATTGCTAAAATAATTTCATTTTTAGTAATTATACTAATAGTACCAAGCATAGCACCTAATGACATACTACCAGTATCTCCCATAAAAATTTTAGCAGGAGGTGAGTTATACCACAAAAACACCAATGAAGAACCTATAACTCCAGCTGCAATAATTACAAATTCTCCAGCTCCTTCAATATAAGGTAAATATAAATATTTTGCATATACTATATTTCCAACAATATAAGCAATTATAGCAAAAGATAAAGTTGCAATAATAATTAGTACTATTGCTAAACCATCTAATCCATCAGTTAAATTTACTGCATTAGAACTACCAACCAAAACTATAACTGCAAAAATTATAAAAAATATTCCTAAATCAAAAACCAAGTTTTTAAATATTGGAAAATATAATTTTGTTGATAAAGAATCCCCTTGTATTTTTTGAATCCAAATAATTACTATAAAAGAAAACAAAAATTGCAAAAGCAATTTTTGTTTTCCAGTCATTCCTTTGCTATTTTTTTTCAGTAGTTTTAAATAATCATCTGCAAACCCTAATGATGCAAAAGAAAATATTATAAATAAAATCACCCAAACATATTGATTTGTAAGATCTGTCCATAATATAGTAGAAATAAATAATGGTAATAATACTATTAAACCTCCCATGGTAGGAGTTCCTTTTTTAGTCACTAAATGATTTTTTGGTCCGTCCTCTCTTATTGGCTGACCTTCTTTTTGCTTGTTTTTTAAGTATAAAATAATTTTTGGTGATAATAAAAAAGCTATCAATAAAGAAGTAAAAAATGCCAAAACACTTCTAAAAGATAAATATCTAAATAAATTCAAAAACGAAGCATCATTAAAATAGCCTTCTAGCAAAGTGTATAACATTATTTGATTTCAATTGTTAATATATTGTAGAACCGATTAACAATTCCATTTTGAATATAACAATAGTAATCATAATTTACTACCTTAATTTTTATCAAAAACTACCCTATAATGAGGGTCTTCATCTGGATGCGACTCGATTATTTTAGAATTTTTATCTAATAATTTTCTACAATCTTTGCTAAAATGAACAAAATGTAATTTCTTCTTTAATTTTTTATATTTCATAGCCAAAGCTTCTATTGCTTGCAATGCAGAATGATCCCACACTCTAGAATTTATAAAATCTATGGTTACATCTTGTGGGTCATTTTTGGGATCAAACAAATTTTTAAAATTATTAATTGAGGCAAAAAATAAATGACCTTGCAAATAATAATATTTTTTATTTTTAGTTGTTTTTTTCTCATCAGTAATTAAAAACAGATTCTTGGCAGTTTTCCAAGCAAACACTAAAGCAGAAATAATTACTCCAATAATTACCGCAATTGCTAAATCTGTAAATACTGTAATTGCTGAAACTAAAACCAAAACCAAAGCATCAGATAATGGTATTTTTTTTAAAATTCTAAAACTTGACCATTCAAATGTTCCAATAACCACAATAAACATTATTCCAACTAATACTGCAACAGGTATTTTTTCGATTAATGGAGAAGCAAATAAAATAAAACATAATAAAAATAATCCAGCAGATATTCCAGATAATCTCCCTCTTCCACCTGATCTTATATTAATCATAGATTGACCTATCATTGCACAACCTCCCATAGCACCAAAAAACCCAGAAGTTACATTAGCCACTCCTTGAGCTATACACTCTCTACTATTATTACCCCTAGTTTCTGTTATTTCATCAATCAAAGTTAGAGTTAATAAAGATTCTATCAAGCCGATAGCTGCCAAAATCAATGAATATGGCAAGATTATTTTTAAAGTCTCAAAATTAAAAGCTACTAATGGAACTTTAAATTCAGGAAATGTCCCCGCAATATTAGCAAGGTCACCAACAGTTTTGACAGGTAAGCCAAAACCAATTACAATCAAAGAAATAACTATTATTGCCATCAATGGAGCAGGAAATTTTTTTAAAATTTTTGGAGCAAATTTTATAATTACAATAGTTAAAGAAATTAAACCAAGCATCCAAATAAGCTGAGAATTTTTTATCCAAACCAAATTTCCTAAATTATCTGCTGTCTTAAATTGAGATAATTGCGATAAAAATATAACAATAGCAAGACCATTAACAAAACCTAACATTACTGGATATGGCACCATATTAATAAACTTTCCTAATTTCAAAACACCAAACATTACTTGAATCACTCCCATCAAAACCACCGCTGCAAATAAATATTCTACTCCATGCTGTTTTACTAAACTCACCATTACCACTGCTAATGCACCAGTAGCACCAGAAATCATCCCAGGTCTTCCTCCAAATATAGCCGTTATGATAGCTAGCAAAAATGCTGCATAAAGTCCAACTATAGGATCTACCCCCGCCACAAAAGCAAAGGCCACAGCTTCAGGCACCAAAGCAAGTGCCACAGTAAGCCCTGATAATAATTCAATAGGGTAATTTTTCATTTTTTTTAAAGTTAAAATTGTTATAAAGCTAAATATAGTATAATACTATTTTAGCTTTATAATTGACCTATAGCCAAAAAGATGTTTAGTAGAAATTGTTTTTTTTAATTATTTGTTAGCCATAGCTAACAGATTATTAAAAAAAACAATTTATGCTGAGCAGATTGAAGGCTATAGGTCAATTATAAAACTAAAATAGTATTACTACTCCAAGAAGTCTATATCTCAGGGATGGAAGGAGGTTTTTTCTAAAAAATGCTATTTTTGCTATTTCGTCACAGTCTACAAGGGGGGAGCAGTTGCCTTTAGCTTTTCTTTAAATTATTGATAACTCTAGAATATAGCACAAAACAATTTTGCTTTGATATATGTTGTTTTCTATTTAGGAAGCAAAGAATTGAAGATTTTTTATCTCTCCAATCTTTAAATTATGAATAAAACTCTACCACCAAGTTAGGTTCCATTATTACTGGATATGGAACATCTGCCAAATTTGGCACACTTAAAATCGTAACTGATTTTGTTTTATAATCTACTTCCAAATAATTAGGAACCTCTCTTTCTTTCTTTTGAATTGTCTCTAATACAATTAAAAGATCTTTAGATTTATTTTTGATTGTTATTTTATCACCCATTTTAACAATATAACTTGGAATATTAACAGTTTTACCGTTAATTTCTATATGTTTGTGGTTGATGAATTGTCTTGCTGCAAACATTGATGGAGAGAAATTTGCTCTGTAAATTAAAGTATCCAATCTTCGCTCTAACAAACCAACTAAATTTTCGCCTGTATCTCCTTGCAATCTTTTAGCTTCAGCATAGATTTTTTTGAATTGCTTCTCTTTAATGTTAGCATAATAGCCTTTCAACTTTTGCTTCGCCATTAAATGTAACCCATAATCGGTTCTTCTTTTTGTAAGCCCAGTAGTTGGCCCATGTTGCCCTGGAGGGTAATTTTTTTTACTAGAAAGTTTATTATTTCCCCAAAGATCAACTCCTAATCTTCTACAGATTTTGTATTTTGCATTAAGTCTTTTTGTCACAAGCCTTTTATATATTAAATAGTTTGGTTATTTTTGAATGAGTGATTATAATATGAAAAACAAAAAGGTCAAGAAAATTAAGCAACTTCTTGTTCTTTAGTTTGAGCTTCACTTTCTTCCATACCAAGAGCTGATTTATAAATGTCCAACATTGTCTCTAATTCATATAGATCTGCCTCTTCTAGCTTTCTTAATTTTAACACTTCTTTTATGATTTTTATATCATAACCAAAGGTTTTTGCTTCTGCAAAAACTTCCTTTATGTCATCTGCTATATTCTTTTTTTCTGTTTCTAGAGTCTCTATTCTTTCTATTAAAGATTTTAATTGAGAGCCATCTATGCCATTTACTGTTTTTGTCATTTTACTTGATAAAAAATTAATTAAGTATTAATTAATAATCTTATTATTTATAAAATAAAATGAAAAAATTAAAAAAAACAATTTTTATTATAGCAGGAGAAGAATCAGGGGATTTGCTAGGGGCAAATATTGCTAAAATATTACTAATAAATAAAGAATATGAGATAAAAATCAAAGGTGTTTTAGGCAGAAATTTAAGCAAAATTTCTCAAGAAAAATCTATTTTTAAACAAAAAGATATTTCCGTGATGGGTTTTTTTGAAGTTATTCCTGTTTTAAAAAGAATTTTTGATAGAATTAAACTAACAGTAGCAGAGATCCAGAAAGAACAGCCTGACATAATATTTACCATAGATTCTCCAGATTTTTGTTTTAGAGTAATTAAACAAGTCAAAAAAAATCAAGAAAACCTACCAAACACAAAATTTATTCATCTAGTTGCTCCATCAGTTTGGGCTTACAGAGGAAAAAGAGCAGAGAAAATTGCTAAACTATACGATAAACTACTTGTTCTTTACCCTTTTGAACCACCATATTTTACCAAACATAAATTAGATACTAAATTTATTGGCCACCCTTTAATTTTCAAATCAGAGAATCAGCAAGAAAATTTCCAGAAAATATCTAAAAAATATCACATAGCCAAAAACAGTAAAATAATTAGTATCACTGCTGGAAGTAGAAACAAAGAAATAGAAACATTATCCCCAATATATTTGGCAACCTTAAAAAAACTAGAAAATAAGCATAACAATTTAACATTTGTGATCGTTACCTTATCAGAATATGAAGAAAAATTTAAAACTTGGCAAAAAATATTAACAAATTCAAGAATAATTATTACCAGCATAGCAGAAGAAAAATCATTGTTTTTTCAAAACTCTTATTTTGCTATTGCCAAATCTGGCACTAACAGCTTAGAAATAGCCAAAGAAAAAATCCCTCTTATAATTTGCTATAAAGTAAATTTACTATCTTATATTCTTATCAAATTGATGGTAAAAACTAAATTAGTAAATATCATTAACATTATGGCTAAAAAAGAAATTATTCCTGAGTTAATTCAATATAAATTAACTGTTAAAAACATTTTTTATTATGCTAATTTGTTTTTAACTGATAAAAATTATTATAAAAAACAACTAATGCAACAAAATAAATATCTTGATAAATTTATGCAATATGATGAAAATAAAAAAGCTATTAACCCCTCTATATTAGCTTCTCAAGAAATTTTAAATCTTTTAAAATAATTATGAAAACATCTCAATCCCCTATGGAATTCTTTACTGATTGGTTTTTACAAGCAAAAAATCATAAAGACATCAAAGATCATACAGCAATGGCATTAGCTACTGCTACAAAAGATGCAGCACCCTCAATAAGAACTGTCTTGCTAAAAGATTATGATAAAAAGAATGCAACTTTTACTTTTTTTACTAATTTAACCAGCCAAAAAGCAGTAGAATTATCACACAATCCTTTTGCAACAATGCATTTTTACTGGGATAAGCTAGGCAAACAAATAAGAATTGAAGGAAAAGTAACAGCTATTTCTAAGCAAATAGCAGATGAGTATTTTGCATCAAGATCAAGAGATAGTCAAATTTCTGCCTGGGCATCAGATCAATCTAGCAAGCTAGAAAATTATCAAGTTTTTTTAGATAAAATCAAAAACACAGAAGAAAAATTTAAAAATATAGAAATAACAAGACCTCCTTTCTGGTCTGGCTACCTGCTAACTGCCAATAAAATTGAATTTTGGCTAAATGAAGAATTCAGAAGACATAAAAGGTTTTTATTTAGCAAAAACAACAATAATTGGCAAAAAGATCTGTTATATCCTTAAAAAAACATCACTTTCCTATACAAAAACTTAAAAAGATCTTATCTAAGATATCTTCTATATCAATATGTCCTGTAAGTCTGGCAAAATCATTAGTAATTAATCTTAAATATTCGGCAATAATTTCTATATCATCATTAAAAAAATCAATTTTTTTTATATTAGCTAAAATGTCTATAATAATTTTTCTATGCCTTTTTCTATCAATCACCACATCATTAAAATTACTATATTTTTCTATTATATTTTCTTTTAATTTTGTTATTAGTTTATCAATATTTTTTTCTTCTTTTACTGAAATCTGCAAAATGTTTTTTTCTATATTTATGTCTTTTGGCAATAAATCAATTTTGTTGCAAACAATAATTGTTTTATCATCAATAAATTTTTGATATTTTTTTAAGTTATTAATATTTTCATAAGAAAATAACAAAATTCTAAAATCAGCCTTTTTGGCAGATTCTTCTGCCCTTACAATGCCAATTTTTTCAATTTCATCTTCTGTTTCTCTAATTCCTGCACTATCATTTAAAATAATAGGGAAACCTGCTATGTCTAAATGAACTTCTAATAAATCTCTAGTTGTGCCTGCAATATCAGATATTATGGCAATATCTCTTTTGGCTAGATGATTTAATAAACTAGACTTACCAGAATTTGGTTCTCCAATAATTGCCACTCTAATGCCTTCCCTTATCCTTTCTCCTATCTCCTGATTTTTTAAAGAGTTTTTTAGAAAAACAGCTATTTCATTAATAATGTCTTTTGCTTCAATTAATTTTTTTTTTGGTATATCCTCTTCTGGAAAATCAATATATGCTTCAAAAAATGCTCTTGATAAAATTATTTTTTCTCGAAACCCATTAAAATTATTACTTACTTTTTTTGACAAAAATTTTTGTGCTAAATTTGCTTGAGCTTTTGTTTCTGATTTAATCAAATCATCAATTGCTTCTGCTTGAAACAAATCTATTTTTTTGTTTAAAAAAGCTCTTTTGGTAAATTCTCCATTTTCAGCAAAACGAAATTTTTTGCTATTTGCTAGAATTTTTATCACCTCTTTATAAATATATATAGAGCCATGCAAAGAAATTTCTATTACATCTTCTCCTGTATAAGAATTTGGTGTTTGAAAATAACAAAATAAACAATTATCTAGAACCTCTCCATCTTGATCCCACAAATTAACTAAGTAAGACTTTCTTGGCTCAATTTTTTGCAAATTTTTTATTTTAAATATTTTAATAAAATCCTGCAAAATATCAACACCAGACACTCTAATGACAATAGTACTAGACTTTAAAATAGATGTTATTGGTGCAAAAATATTTTGAGTCATAAAATTTTGTTTTGGTATATATTATCACAAGCGGTGCTTTATCAGCAATCATTAAAAGCAGTAATTCTAATTATTAAAAACCCGCTTACTATTATCCGTGTAAATGTTAATTAGATTGCAAACCTGCTAACAACAAGCTTAATTTAAAAAACAGTTCTTGATTGAAAGGCAGCATTGATTGTGCCATCATCTAAATATCCCAATTCGCTACCTAATGGAAGACCGTAACCTAATTTTGTAATTTTTTCAACTTTATTTTTTAATAAATCTGATAAATATAAACTAGTTGTTTGACCATCTAAATTGCTACTTACTGCAATGATTAATTCTTTAATTTCTCCCTCTTCCAATCTTTTAATCAAAGAATTTACATTGAGATCTTGTGGTGAAACACCTTTTACTGCTGATAAATTATCTCCTAAAATATGATATAACCCTTTAAAAATGCCACTATTTTCCACCACCCATAAATCCTCTATTTGCTCTACCACACAAATCACCTCATTATCTCTTTTTGTGGAAGTGCAAATATGACAAGGAGTTTGCACATCAATATTAGCACAAATAGAACAAGTTACTATTTTTTCTTGCACATCCTTTAATGAATATCTTAAATTATCAATTAAACTTTTGTCTTTAGTAAGCAAGTGCAGTGCAATTCTAGTTGCTGTTTTCTTGCCAATAGTTGGCAATTTATTAAAATAATTTATTAAATGTTCTATTTCTTTCATTTTTCTTTTTTTGGTTAAGCTAGTTTGCAACACATATGCAATCTATATAACATTTACACTGCACATTTTTAGCTTTTTTAAGTTCGGGTAATACACACTAAAGTGAATTTTGCAAAGCTGTTTCACTTTAGTATAAAATTGCCACCAGCCCTACTTATCCAATCTTTAAATCAACTGAATTACTAATAATACTATTATATAGTAAATATTTTGTTGCAAACTATCAACTTTAATATTAAAATATTACAAACTAGGCTTAAAAGATCAGTGTGGATACTCTGTAGATTGCATATATACTGTAAACAATTTTAACAAAAGAAAGATGAGAAAATATAATGTTGTTATTGTAGGGGCTACTGGGAATGTTGGTAGAGAATTTTTATCAATTTTATATGAGAGATCTTTTCCTGTAAAAGAAGTTTATGCTGTTGCTTCCAGATTTTCTGCTGGAAAAACTGTGGTGTTTGGTAATACAAAATTAACAGTTATTGATATTGAAGAATTTGATTTTGCTAAAGTAGATATTGCTTTATTTGGAGCGGGATCTGATGTTGCTAAAAAATATGCTAAAAAAGCAGGAAAAAAAGGATGTGTGGTAATTGATAATAGTTCATATTTTAGAATGGATAAAGATATCCCATTAATTATCCCTGAAGTAAATAAAGAGGCTATAAAAGATTATAAAAATCACAATGTTATAGCAAATCCCAACTGCTCAACAATTCAAATGTTACTTAGCTTAAAACCACTTCATCAGCAAGCTAAAATAAAAAGAGTAGTGGTTGCTACTTATCAATCAGTATCAGGCGCAGGGAAAAAAGCTATGGATGAGCTTTATAACCAGACTAAAAAAACATTTTTAAATGAAAAACAAAAGCCAAAAACTTTTACTAAGCAAATTGCATTTAATGTAATTCCTCATATAGATGTTTTTATGGAAGATGGTTCTACAAAAGAAGAGTGGAAAATGAGGGAAGAAACAAAAAAAATTTTGGATAAAAATGTAGAGGTAATAGCTACTTGTGTTAGATGCCCAATTTTTGTATCTCATGCAGAGGCAATCAATGTAGAATTTGAAAAAGAAATTTCAGTAGCAAAAGCAAGAAAATTATTAGAAAATGCCGTAGGTGTAATTTTATCAGATGAAAGAAAAGATGGTGGTTACATAACTCCAATTGAGGCTACAAGAAAAGATGAAGTGTTTATTTCAAGACTTAGAAAAGATCCATCAACAAAAAATGCTTTAGCTTTTTGGTGTGTATCAGACAATGTCAGAAAAGGAGCAGCTTTAAATGCCATACAAATTGCTGAAGAGTTAGTAACCATTTTACAAGATTAATTAACCTTAAATGAAAAAAAATGATAGATGATATTTCTTTTATACAAAGTTATTATAAAAAATAATACTAAATTGATAAAGGAGTTAATTGAACAAGGGGCAAAAATGTTAATGCAATAGATCAGCATGGGAACACTCCTTTGCATTTGGCTATTCAGCAAAAAAATGTTGCAACTATAAAAATACTAATTAAAAATAAACCACATTTAAAAGAAGATAGTCTTTATTTTTTTCATGGAGATTATAATTTTTCTGAAATGTTAGAACTAAAAGAAGATATAGAAATAGAAGAATTTCAATTTACAGATGATAAAAAAATGAATGTAATACTTGACAAATCTAGTAAGCTAGATGAGGATATTATCTCTAAAATAAGAGAAAAAGTAGGACAGGATATAGAAATATCATATAATTCAATTTCTAAAAGTACTCTGCCACCCATTATTACTGATATAAATAATGTTAGCAGACTAGAAACATCTCAACATTTTCAATAGCTTTTAACAGCCCAACAATAAGCAAAACCAAATATCCATAAAGCTATAAATTGATGAAATACTGCTATGTGAGTATTTACCACTGTCAGAATTGTTGCAATTCCTAATAAATATTGAAAAATTATTAGAAAAAAAATTATTTTTGTTTGGATATTTTTTATTTTTGCTTTTTTTTCTAACATAAAAATGATAGAAATTAATAGCAATAAAATTGTAGCAAAAATTCTATGTAGAAATTGTAGAGATGCTTGATCATATAAAAATTTCTCTTTTAAGCTAGCTAGTAAAAATTCTTCTGGATAAATTTTGTCTCCCATAAAAGGAAATTGATTGTAAATTAAGCCTGCATCTTGACCTGCAACAAATGCTCCATAAATTATTTGCATTACCACCAATATAAAAAATATTTTCTGTAAATTTGCGATAGTTATTGTAGATTTTTGCCTAATGATTTTTTTTGTTTCACTAAAATATTCTTGCAAAATTATAGAAAATAATAAAAAAGCAAAAAATAAATGTATGGCTAATCTAAAATGACTCACTGAAACTTGCTGAAAAAAACCACTTTGAACCATAAACCAACCCAAAAACCCTTGAAATAACAATAGAATTATTATAGCTATCAAAAAAGTTCTTTTTTCTTTAAAAAAAAATTTTATAAAATATAAAGCAGGTATGATTATAATAAGACCTAGCATTCTAGCTACTAGCCTATGAAAATATTCTAGCCAAAATATTTGCTTAAAAGAGGTTATATCCATAAAAGAGTTACTGTTCTTAAATTGTGGAATTTGTTGATATAGATTAAATAATCTTTGCCACTGATCAAGAGATAAAGGAGGAAAAAAGCCCTTAAAAACTTGCCATTCCATAATAGATAAGCCAGAATCTGTTAACCTAGTATAACCACCTAACACTACCAGAAAACTAATAAATACTAACAATATTTTAAGCCATAATATATAATATTTGTTTATAAAATTATTTTGCATTAATTCTTGGATTTTGATTTTATAACAATATACTGAAATTATATGTTACAGGATGATTTTGCTAATCTTTCTAATAAAAATTAACAAAGGTCTTAAATATGAAAAAAAATTGGTTAATTTTAAGTATTATATCACTAGCTTTTGCAGGATTGCAAACATTAATTGTTGTTTTTGCTAGAGTTCCCGTCATCCAAGACATTTTTTCTATAAAAGATTTATTTGCTAAAGCTTTAGTAGTTCATGTTAATTTATCAATTTTATTTTGGTTTTTAACTATGGGAATTGTTTTAAATCTTTGTTTTAACAAAACTTCACAAAATATTGATAAAATATTTTTTAGAATCACTATAATTTCTTTTGTATTATTTATTATTTCTCCATTTTTAGGAGGATCTGCAATCTTAAACAATTATATTCCTGTTATAAATAACTTAGTGTTTTTTATTGCTATATCTCTTTTTCTATCAATCATCACCATTTATTCTGCTTATTTTTTATATAAAAATAAAAATGCTAAACTTCTTGAGCCAAAAAAATTATTAATCCAAATTTACAATATTATCATTGTAATCTCTATAGTGCATTTTTTTCTGAGTTATAAAACTTTCTTTTATCCTCACATTTATTTGCCAGATTTATTTGAAATAATTTTTTGGGGACAAGGTCATATATTGCAATATGCTTTTGTTTCTTTGATGGTACTTAGTTATTTTATGATTTTAGAAAAAAACAAAATTAGACTTTTTGTAGGAAATAGAGTAAAAAGATGGTTAATTTATTTTCATATTTTCTTTGTTCTATATTGTTTTGACATTTATTTTAACAAAAACCTTGTTTTTGCTAGCTATAAATCGTTTTTTACTACAAATATGATTATTGGACTTAGTGTTTTACCAACATTAATCATAATTTTTGTCATTCCATATTTTTTTAAAAAATCTATATTTACAAAAGGTCATTTAGTATTAAGAAACTGCCTGCTTTCGTCAATATTCTTGTTTTTATATGGCGGTCTTTTAGGTTTAAAAATAAAAATCAGCAATACAGTAATTCCTGCTCATTATCATGGCTCAAATGTAGCAATTACCCTTGCTTTAATTGGAATCACTTATTTAATTTTGGAACAAATAACAAAAAAATCTTTAAGAACATCAAAACTAGCTTTTTGGCAGCCTATTTTATATGGATTTGGACAATTCATCCATATAACAGGCCTTGCTATTAGTGGTGGTTATGGAGCTTTAAGAAAGTCTCCTGATGCAATTTACAACCTTCCTGCAAAATTTTGGCTTGGAGTTATGGGGGCAGGAGGAACAATAACTATGATTTCAGGAATTATGTTCTTGATTATTTGTTACAAAATCTTAGTATCACAAAAAAAACAAATATAAAAAAATAGAAATGTTAAAAAATATCACTCTTTACAAAACTCCAGTTTGTCCTTATTGTCAGAAAGCTATCACATTATTTGAGAAAAAAAATGTGGCAGATAAAATCACTGAAATAGACATAACCAAAGATCCAGCTTTTTTAGATGAAATGCTAAATAAAACAGGAGGAAAAAGAACTGTTCCACAAATTTTCATAGATGACAAATATATAGGTGGTTGCGATGATTTATATGATTTGGATGATCAAGGTGAGTTGGATAAATTATTGAAATAACCAAAAAAAGGGTTTTTGGTAAATAAATTATATAAGATTTAAGATTTTTTTTCCAATTAGCAATCTTAAATCTTGCCGTGGCAAGATTTGTATTTTTTCTTGCTCCCGCATGGACAAATTTCATTTCTTCCTATTTTTCCCCAAGAATTTGGGTCGCTGGGTTTTCTGTCTTCTTGATTTATTCTTGAGATTATCTGTGCATCTTGGCTTTCTCTGCCTAGAATTTTTTCAGCATCTAATTTATTCTCAAAAAGATTTTTCTTCTCTTCCAAATCTTCTTCTAAATATTCTTTTGAAATATGTTCAACATTAGCATAAGAAAATCTTTGAATAGTTGTTTCAATCAAATGATCAAGCAATGATTCAAACATCAAAAAAGCCTCTTTTTTATATTCATTCAAAGGATCTTTTTGACCATAAGCTTGCAAATTAATTCCTGTTTTTAAATGATCCATCATATGCAAATGATCCTTCCACAAACCATCTAAAGCAATTATCATAATGTGCTTTTCTAATAATTTTGCAATGTCAACCTGATGCTTAGATCTTTGATCTACAATTTTTTGATTTGATATTTTATTTATCTCCTCAAAAATCTCTGTTTCTACCCTACCATCTTTTTGAGCAAATTCTTCAATATTAAAACTCTCCCCATAAATTTTATTTAACTCTATATCCAATGTTTTCAAATTCCAATTTTCTATATATGATTTAGCAGGAATATTTTCGTCTAATAATTTTTGATTTATCTCTAAAACAAAATCATCTATAGTTCCTGACACTGATTCTGCTTTTAAAATTTCCTTTCTTTTGGCATATACAACTTTTCTCTGCTCATTCAATACATCATCAAATTTTATCAAACTTTTTCTGATTTCAAAATTATGACCTTCAACTTTTTTTTGAGCTTTTTCCAAAGCCTTACTAATCCAAGGGTGAGTTATTGCCTCATCATCTTTCAGACCTAATTTATTTAAGAAAAAAGCAATTTTATCAGATGCAAAAATTCTCATTAAATCATCTTCCAAACTCAAGAAAAATTTGGTTTCTCCAACATCACCCTGCCTTGCTGATCTACCCCTTAATTGATTGTCAATTCTTCTTGATTCGTGCCTTTCCGTTCCTATTACAAATAATCCTCCAGCTTCTAAGACTTTAGCCTTTTCCCTTGCCACCTCCTCACTAACTTTCAGTAAATCTTGTTTTTTATCTTGAGAGATCATTTCTGCATTTCCTCCAAGTTGAATATCTGTCCCTCTTCCTGCCATATTTGTTGCAATAGTTACAGCCCCGAACCTTCCTGCATTTGCAATGATATGAGCCTCTTGCTGGTGATGTTTAGCATTCAAAACATTATGTTTTATTTTCTGCTTTTTTAATAATTTTGATAGTAACTCTGATTTTTCAATAGATATTGTTCCAATCAAAACTGGTTGACCTTTTTCATAGCATTTTTTTACTTGCTCTATAATTGCTAAAAATTTATTCTCATTATTTTTATAAATCTCATCTTCATAATCTTTTCTAACATCTTTTTTATTAGTTGGCAATGCCACCACATCAAGGTTATAAATAGAAGAAAACTCTACCTCTTCAGTAATCGCAGTTCCTGTCATTCCTGCTAGTTTTTTAAAATTTCTAAAATAATTTTGAAAAGTAGTGGAAGCTAAAGTTTGATTTTCTTCTTGGATTTTTACATTTTCCTTAGCTTCCAATGCTTGGTGAAGGCCTTCGGAATATCTTCTACCAGACATTATTCTTCCAGTAAATTCATCAATAATCAAAACTTCATTATCTTTAACCAAATAATCTACATCTTTTTTAAAAAGCAGTAAAGCTTTTAAGGCTTGATTAATATGATGCACTATAGAAGTGTTTTCTATGTCATATAAAGATGATTTTTCTTCTATTAAATTAGTTTTTTTTAACAATTTCTCAACAAAATCAGTTCCTATATCAGTCAAAAAACTAGATTTACTTTTTTCATCTATTTCATAATGATCAGGTTTGAGAGCAATAATTAATTTTGACAATTTTTGATATAATTCAGAACTATCTTCAGCAGGTCCAGAAATAACTAACGGAGTTCTAGCTTCATCAATTAAAATTGAATCAACCTCATCAATAATGGCAAAACTCAAATCTCTCTGCACCATTTCGTTCAAATCCATTTTTAAGTTATCTCTCAAAAAATCAAAGCCAAACTCATTATTTGTTCCATAAGTAATGTCTGATAAATAAGCTGTTTTTCTTAATTGCTCATCCATAGATGAATAAATACAACCGATGGACAACCCCAAAGCTTGATATAATTTACCCATCCATTCAGAATCTCTTTGTGCTAAATAATCATTTACAGTAACCACATAAACCCCTCTACCCTCTAAAGCATTTAAATAAGCTGCTAGAGTAGATACTAAAGTTTTTCCTTCACCTGTTCTCATTTCTGCAATCATTCCTTGATGCAAAATAATTCCTCCCATTAACTGCACATCAAAATGTCTCATATTCAAAACTCTTTTTGATACTTCTCTACAATTAGCAAATACATCTGGTAAAATATCATTTAGAGTTTTACCATTTTTTAACTCTGTTCTAAAAAATATAGTTTTATCTCTTAACTCTTGATCTGATAATTTTTGATAATCTTGTTCTAGTGAATTTATTTCTTCAACAGTAAGAGTCATCTCTTTTATGATTCTATCATTTACTGTCCCAAACATTCTTTTGGCCAATGAAAACAACATTTTTTATTTTTTATTTTTTTTAGTTGATTGATGTTAATAGCAGTATGCAATCTTTATAACATTTACACAAAGAAGCTATTAAGATTTTAAATTATATCTTGTATTTTTATTATTGCTATAATTATTAAATAGCTTTTTCCAATTCTCAATATTCTCAGATTCTTTCAAAACTCCAGAATAAAGTGTTTTTTTGTGGTCATAATGATTTGCCTTAAAAAATTAATAAAATATGTTTTTTTACAAAGAAATAATGATAATTAAATGTCAAAAGAAGTAGCAAAGCGACTTTTGACATTTAAAGGGCTACTGCACCCTTTATTATTATTTCAAAAACATTAATATTTTTTCCTTTTTAAGTAATTTTATGACTTACCTAATTGCACTTTTCTGTGCTTAAAACTTTATTATTTAAAGGCAGATGATATTGATATTTTGTTTAATTCTAACCAAATAAATCAATCTAGCTATTGCCAAATATGGTTTTTATAGATATGCTCTTTTTTAAAGAAACTAGATGTTTTTTGATTTATTAACCAAAAAGAACATTTAAGATTATGAGCAAAGCATTATTAGTAGAAGAAATAGCAAATAAAACAGATGAGTCTAAAACAAACACTGCAGAATTATTAGATAGCTTATTGCAGGCTATTCAAACATTAGTTGCAAAAGATGAAACTGTTGCAATCACAGGATTTGGAGCATTTTCAAAAACTCACAGAAAAGCAAGAAAAGGCAAAAACCCGCAAACTGGTGCGGAGATTCAAATAAAAGCTAGCAATAGCCCACATTTTAAAGCTGGCAAGGGGTTTAAGGAAACGGTTAATTAATCTAAAAGTCTCCTATCTTGAATTTCTAGGCGGTGCGGAGGACTTCTTCTTGTTTGAATAGATAGAGACTAAAGGATTAGATAATAAAGTTGAAGGTGGTGAGTTTTCTATAAGAGGAGAATTACCCTCTTCCTGGTAAGATTGATTTGATATAAACAAAGAAGGCTCTGTCATGCACTCACCACTTAATATGTTTATTGATGTATTTCGTGATTGATTAGGAGAAGGTGATAGTTCTATATCACTTAATATGTATGTATTTCGTGATTGATTAGGAGAAGGTAATAGTTCTATACCACTTAATATGTATGTATTTCGTGATTGATTAGGAGAAGGTAATAGTTCTATACCACTTAATATGTATGTATTTCGTGATTGATTAGGAGAAGGTGATAGTTCTATACCACTTAATATGTATGTATTTCGTGATTGATTAGGAGAGGGTGATAGTTCTATATTACTGTCCTTAATAAGGTTTTTAATAAAGTCGTTAAATTTACTTTGTTTTTCTTCTGGAGAAAGATTCTGAATCTTAAGTTCATCCATAGTACTAGAAGATTGATTAAGAATGATTTCTATAAATTTATTTGCTATATTTGTTGTTAAATATTTTATTATCTTCTTGTCAGATGTTTTTGCTTCTTCTAACAAACTTTCTATCTTGTTTTTTAATTTTTCTTTATTGTTAATATATTTTCCCGTAAGAATATTATCTATAGATTGAAATATATTTTTTGAATTATCTCCAAAAAATATATTTTTTACCATTTCTTTCCAGGTTTGTTTTTGTATAATATCTTTCTTTTTCTTCACACTTTCTTTATATTTATCCCATTCTTTATTTTTAAAATCCTCCAACCCATTATTTACAGTACTAGTATCTGTTTCTGATAACATCTCCTTAATTTTATTTAACACAGGGGTGATATAGTAATACTTCAAATGATTTTGTTCTGTATAAGTATAATCTATTGCCAAATTTCTTGATATTCTATTTAATGTAAAATCATAATTGTTATTTAATAACTGCAAATTACCTTTGTCACCCGTAGCATCTTTATCCGTAACAACAAGTGATGTTATAGCATTTTGTGTTATATTTCTAGAAACTGCTCCTGCTACACCAACACCAACAGGTAGTGCTGCACCACCTGCTGTTGCCACTGTTACTCCTGCAGTAATGACACCAACCGCTATAGCCTCAACTGCAGTTTTTAGCTTCTTGTTCTTTTCAATTTTTAACGAACTTTCTAGTTGAGTTTTGATATTGTTCATTAAAGAATAATAAAATATTTTTTTCTCTGGGCATGCTTCAATGTTTTTTAAATTTTCTTTTCTTTTCTCTGTTAAAAAAACTTTATCCATATCAAATTTGATTATTTGAGAATTTATTTCAGAACTCATTTTAAAACCTGTTGCCTTTCTTGCCAGTGTATTTAAACTAGAAGACCTTGGTATACTCTCTAAGTTTTTATCTACACTACTTTGATAATATGCAAATTTCTTCATTTCTTCATCTGCTTCCTTTATCGCAACATTATTGATACTTACATCTACCACAGTTTTCTCTAACTTTTCAATAGCTTCTTCATAATATTTTCCACATTTTAACTCAAGAGAAACAACATATAAATGTTTTAATGCTGATCCTAGCTCATAGCTAGAAGGAGGATACTTATTTTCTTGATCATTATGTTTGCTTAATAATTCTTGATATTTGTTTTTAAAAGAGTTTATTATTTTGGTTTTTGATCTATTACCAATATCACTGTCTTCTCTTATCCAATTATATTTTTCCTTTCTTATATAAGATAAAATAGTATATGTCTTCTTTGCTATAATGTCATTTAAGAGATCAGATATGTCTGTCTTAGCATTTGCTTCTTTTGTCTTAGCATTTGCTTGTACAATGTTTACTATGTTTGTTATCTTTCTAATATTATTATCATCTAATGTAGTATTACCTTTTGCTATATTTTGTATCTTTTGCCATTCATCTTCACCAATTTCCAAATTATCGTCTGCTTTCCAAAAACCATATAATTCTTGTATTTTCTCTTTTATTAATCTTTTTATAATTTTTGGCATTTTCTTTTCTTAGTTTGGGCAAAATTTTTATACATAATTCAATTATACTGTATTTTATTATATTTGTCAAGGCTCTTAGTGTTTTTAAACACTTGCTATTTATTTATACACCCCACCCCTCAATCAACAAATCCCTTCTTTTCGTTACTCGTAAAATTCAAAAAAATAATTTATCTACTTCTACCAATAAATGAACAACTAAACATCTTAAAACTATCAAAGTAATATAGTGATTCTGTTTAAATGTTTTTTTATAGTTAACGAACCAATAGCTTTTTATGTTCTGAACAAACTAAATTCATTTGTTTATGGCTTTCTCTATTTGATTATAAAATTCATAATCGTTTAAAAGATAAATTATATAAAAAACCATCCTTTATTTTGTAATAATACTATTTCAACTTGATAATTGACGATTTAATCAAGTAATTTTTTAGGATAAATAAATTAATAAAATAATTCCCCCTCCCAAAACAATTCTATAATAGCCAAACAAAGCAAAGCCATATTTTTGGGTTATACCTATAAAAGTTTTAATCACTACTATTGAACTAATAAAACTTACCATAAAACCTATTAATATCAAAATTATATGAGAAGAATTAATTAAGTGATAATTTTTTGATAAATCTAAAAAAGTCGCTCCTGCAATGGTTGGTATTGCCAAAAAAAATGAAAATTCTGCCGCTGTTTTTTTAGAAACACCACTTAAATACCCTCCAATAATAGTAGCTCCAGATCTCGAAACACCGGGAATCATAGAAATAATTTGATATAAGCCTATTCTTAAAGCTGTTTTTTTATCAATATCATCAATTTCTACAAAGGATTCTTTTATCTTTAATCTATCCACAATAATCATAACCACACCCCCTGCAATCAAACTAATAGCAACAATTTTTATCGTAAATAAGTTATTAGTAATAAATTCATAAGCCAAAAACCCAATAACTACTGACGGTGTAAAAGATATTAATAAATTATAAACAAAAGCTAAAGATTTCTTATCTTTGTAAAAATGAAATGCCACAAAAAACAATTTCTTTTGATAAACCACAACAACCGCAAATATTGCCCCCAATTGAATAGTAATCTCAAAAACATTTTGAGGAATATTATTAAATTTTAACAAATCACCAAAAACAATTAAATGCCCGGTTGAAGAAACAGGAAAAAACTCCGTCATCCCCTCAATAATTCCCAGAATTATGGCCTTGAAAATAATTATAAAAGACATTTTTATTTTTATATTGGTGCTTCTGACCAGACTTGAACTGGTACATCCAAAGGATAATAGATTTTGAATCTATCGTGTCTACCAATTCCACCACAGAAGCTTTTTTTTAAGTTAAGGTTTTTTAGGTGCAGTTTGGCAATCTGCTTAACATTCACACATATTTCTTGGAGTATGTCATAACCCTTAACATTTTCTTTTTTCTTAATTGCAGCAGAAAAAAGGGACAAAGAATTATTTCTAGTTTTTTGGGGCGAACGACCGGGATTGAACCGGCGACCTACAGAACCACAACCTGTTGCTCTACCGACTGAGCTACATCCGCCATAAAAAATTTTACCATCAAAATATGATTAAAAAAAAACAATAACCTTGAAATATTATCCCTTATATTGTAAAATAATATTTTTAAGGGTCAATCAAAATTAGAGTATAAATTAATGTTAGCCATAAAAAATATCAAATTTGCCATAGCTAAAGCAAATATAAAATATCAAGATAGAGAAGATCTATTATTAGTCACCTTTCCAAATAACACAGTTTGTGCAGGTGCTTTTTCTACCTCATCTATTGTATCTGCAACAATTGATTGGGACAGAAAGATTTTAACAAGCAAAATCAAGCCAAAAGCATTATTGGTAAATTCTGGCAATGCGAATAGTTTTACAGGAAAATATGGTAAACAGGCAATTGAAATTACTACCAAAGAGCTTGCTAGAAAACTAAACATTTTGCCAGAAGAAATCTTGGTTTCATCAACTGGAGTGATAGGCGAAAAACTTCCTTATGAAAAAATTATTGGTAAATATGATGAATTAATCGCAAATTTAAAAGAAGAAAACATTCAAGAATCTGCAAAAGCGATTATGACCACAGATAGCTTTGCTAAATTTTTATCTATCACTACAAATATTGCTGGCAAAAAAATTACTATTTCTACAATTTTTAAAGGTTCAGGAATGATTGCACCTAATATGGCAACAATGCTTGCATATTTTTGGACAGATGCGGTTATTTCTCAAGAAATTTTAGAGCAAATGTTTTTATCATTTTTAGGAGATAGTTTTAATGCTATAACAATTGATGGTGATGCATCAACTAACGACACTGCTTTAATTTTTGCTAGTCAATCTGCTGGCAATCCCTCTGCTGAATCTATTGATGATGAAATTTTAGTAGATTTCAAAAAAGATTTAAAACAATTAATGATAGATAGTAGTTTGGTTTTATTAAAAGATGGTGAGGGGGCAACAAAAATTGCTAAAATTTATATTAGTGGGGCAGAAAACATCATAGCTGCTAAAAAAGTGGGGATGGCAATAGCTAACTCACCATTATTTAAAACTGCTTTAAATGGCTGTGATCCTAATTGGGGCAGAATTATTATGGCAATAGGTAAAAGCAAGGAGAAAATAAACCAAGAAAAATTCTTTTTGGACATAGGAAAGTATAATATTGTAAGTCAAGGCGAGCTAAATCCTAATTACAACGAAGCAGAAACAACTGTTATCTATATGAAAGAAGAGAATGTGATAGAGTTTTTTATAGATATGGGAATGAGCAGTAAAAAAAACCAAAAAATTATTTCCACTTGTGATTTATCAAAAGGTTATGTTGATATAAATGCAGATTACCGAAGTTAAAAAAAATATCAATTGACTTGAAAGCAACCAGCCTTTAGAATAAAAAAACTTTTTAGAATTCATCCAAGAATTCATCTTACCGCGGGGTGGAGCAGCTCGGTAGCTCGTCAGGCTCATAACCTGAAGGTCGTAAGTTCAAATCTTGCCCCCGCAACCAAGATTTTCCTTACATTGCTTAGTGTTAAGTAAAAGCCTAAAATTCGTTAGGGCTACACAGGGGCTACATTTTATTTAAGAAACAATCCAACAAATGATATAATAAGGGATATACCAGCGACTATTGCACCTGTCCATGCAATATGTTATGCTTTAATAATTTTGTTTTCATTTCTTATTTTTTTAATCCCATCATTAAAACACCTCCCAACTTTATGTTTTTTATAATGTTCAAATAAGGAGCATTGTCTTTTTGATGATATAATTTTATTTATATCTTCTCTTACATTAGGTTGATCCCACACACCTTCAGCACAAGTAAAATACCACCCTTTTCTAAGTGTAGTATTTAGAATATTTTTTTTCATATAAATTCTATAATTATTATTTTTAGGTAGAGATGATAAATGCTCTTTTTGAGCACCATCTAAAATTCCTCGTTGTAAAAAATAACAGTCTGCACATCTTTGTTTAGACATATTAATAAATAATATTAATATTTTCCTTATCTATAATACCTAAATTTAAAAAACTTTCTAAATCTATATTAGAAAAAGCATCAATATTTATTTTTAAATCATTATATTTTTCTATTTTTTGCTTGGTTATATTATCTAAGATATAAATCTCATTATCTGCTTTATAGATAGCTTTTTCTTTTATGAGTTCTATTTTTGTATTTAGTGGTTTGCAAGTGGCAATTAGCATATTATAAAGAGTGTTTAAATGACCTTCTCGCATATTTAATAATTTATATTGTCTATCCTGATAATTAACTTTTGGTATATCAGTTAGAGAAAAAACTTTATAACCAATATCAAGATTTTTATCAGAGCTAAACATATCTTTCTTATCTTCTGACTCCTTTTTTATTTTTTCTCCTGCTCTATTTATCCTCTCTATAGTAATTGATGATATAACTGGTTCAAAATTATTTTCTGTACAAAAATCATAAGCTTCTTTTGATTTTTTAGGATCTATCTCTTCATCTATTTGAGCTAAAATAAACTTTCTATTTCCTCCATCTTCTGCATTTAATTTCATTACTGCATCTCCTGTTGTGCCAGATCCTGCAAAGAAGTCTAGGATTATGTCGTTTTTACTTGTATTTGCTAACCTAATACATTCTTTTAATAATTTAGTTCCTTTAGGATTATCAAAAACCCCCTTCCCTACTAATAAAGATAACTCTTCATTATTTCCATGAGTATGGCCTGCTTTTTCATAACTCCAGAAGCTACTAAACACAACTCCTTTATTAATTACATCTTTTAAATAAGTTTTTTTATCTACTCCTTTATTTTTATTAAAATATAATTCATTATTATTATATAATTCTAATAACCTCTCTTTTGAATATCTAGGATATCTACCTTTAGGGGTGTTCCATTCTATACTGTTACAAAAAGTTATTGAATAAAGATTACTACTACTTCCACTTTTTGCATGAATAGGAGTAGCTTTCCACCTACCATTAGGGTCATTATCTGGGTTTTTATAATCTTCGTTCTGTTTATCTGTTCGCAATTGCTTACCTGCAATAAAAGAATTCTTGTTTTTTGTATATAACAATAGATGCTCAGATTGACTAGAAATATGCTTTGCATCATTTTGTAAAGTATATTTATTATTCCATATTATATTTGCAATACAGTTTTCTTCTCCAAAAATCTCATCACAAAGTAATTTTAAATTTGCTTGTTCATTATCATCAATAGAAATAAAAATCACTCCATCATTTACAAGCAATTCTTTAGCTAGTTTTAATCTGGGGTACATAAAAGAAAGCCAGCCTGAATGACTTTTTGTGCCATAAATATTATGCAAAAATTTAATAGAATCATCATTTAAACCAAATTCTTTTATTAACCCATCTTCATTTTGTTTAAAATTATCATTATAAATAAAATTTTCTTTTTGTGTATTATAAGGAGGATCAATATAAATCATTTTAATTTTCTCAAAATAATTTTTATAAAGAATCTTTAAAACTTCTATATTATCCCCTCTAATAATCACATTTTCTGTATTATCAAAATCTTTAGATTGTTTTTCTTCTATTTTTAATTCTTTTTTACTATCTGTACTAGCTTTTGCTTTAGCTAGCCCCTTTCCTGCAAAAGTTAATTCGTAACCTTGATTATTAGAAGTTGTTTTTTCTACTCCTAATAAATCTTGCAAAGCCTTAATATCTAAAATATTATCACTATTTACTAAATTAGGACCTATGTTTTTAATTTGTGTGATAATATATTCTTTATCTTCTGCTAATTTTGAAGATTTATCAATAATATTTACTTGCTTAGCCTCATCTTTAGTTATCATTTTTCTGTTTTGTTTAAATATTTATAAGATATTTGACTAGCTATATTTACTATAAATGCTAGAGTTATACTGACAGTGATTAGTTGCACCCTATCTATTTGCTTTTCTTCTAACCATTGCCACTCAGAGGGAGTTAATAAATGCCAAAAATAAACAAATATTCCTATTGTTATACCTATAAGTAATATAGACCATAAGAGAATTAATAATTTTCCTGTTGTTCTTATAGAAAATACTATAATTTTATGCAAAGTTCCTGCTTTTTCCTCTTCTCGTTTTTTATGTTTAGAAATAAAAGATATCTCATCATTTTTTTGGTTTACAACTCCATTATCAATACTATCTAAATTAATATTACTCATTTTACTAAGGGTTAATTAAATTTTCATAATATTTTTTTATATCTTTATTTTGGATTATGGTATAAAATCCACTTTTACAGATAGCTTCAGACCAAGGGCTAAAAGGTTCATGAGTTAAATCTGATAATTGCCAAGCTGTTTTTCCATCATAAATCTTCAAGACTCTATCTATTATATTTTTTCTATCTGTATCAATTGTTTCATCATTATTAAATCCTATTTTTGCAATATTATCTCCTTGCTCTTTTAATTTAAAATATAATTCATTAACAACAGGTCCATAAGTCCAAGCTTTAATTTTAGCATCAAATAGAGGTTTATTGAGTAGTGCTAAAGTATATCCATGTGCAATATATTGTAATTTTAATATTTGCATTACAGAAATATCTTTATCTCTGTCTTTTAATTTTGTTATAATATAGTTTGCTATAGTAAATGGATCATAAGACATATTATATAACCTTTTTTATTAAATTACTTAATTTTTGTTTATTAATTCTTGTTTGGAAATCTATTTTAATGTTAGGCAACTCATTTTGCAACTTGTTAAAGAATATTTTAGCATATTCTATTTTCTGTTTTTCTTCTTCTTTTATATCATTCTTATTATTATAACCCTTAGATTCTACTACTAAAAACAACTCTGTTCCATCTTCTTTATTAATCAAGTAAGCAAAATCTGGATTATATGTTTTATATGGAGTGGGTATTGAGATTTTAGGAAGTTTTGCAAAAACAGTAATTTTATTACTATCTATATTATTAGGATCTTTTGCTTGTATATCCTCTTCTATTTCTGAATCAAAAACTATACTATCATATAATAAATTATCAGGAGCTGTTTTTTTTGAAATATACCTACCTAATTTTGTATATTTAATTTCTTTTAAATATTTTCCATTATCATCTTGTAAGCTATTTATATTAATTTGATTATTTAATGTTTTACTAGAAAAATTATAGTCTATTTTTTGCAATAATGAGTTAAAAATATGACCTTTAATTAGTTGTTTTAAAGTTTCCTCTGCCTTCTTTGGATTGTTTTGTATTTTTTGATGTTCTATTTTATTTAAAAGTTTTATAATAAAATTAAGAGGTAGTTTAAATTCTTTATCATTAATAAAACTCTTTATAAAAAAAGATAAATTACCGTCTTTAAAAAATTGATTACCTCCTATGGTATTCTCATTTTTATATTCAATTTCATTAGTTTGTGAATTAAATTCTTTAATTTCAGTTTTTATTTTAACTTGCTCTATTATTGTTTTATCAAATTTATCTTTAATTCCTTCAATTATTTTATCCTCTTCTATATTTTTATAAACTATTTCAGCTTTTTGATTTATTTTTTCCCATAAGTTTTTGAATTTATTAAATTTATCTTGCCTTATTTTTACTATTTTAGTTTGTTTATTACCATTTTCTATCCTAGCTTTATTTTCTTTAAATATTTTACCAAGTATTTGTATTTCTTCATCATTTAGAAATGTTAATAAGTTTTTACTACTATTTATAAAATCACAGATTGGAGATATTATTCTATAATTATCTGTTACTTCATTATATTCCATTATTTCATTATCTTCTAATATTGGAAAAAACCTATGTATTTTATTAATAGGGATACCTTTGTTTTTTAAATCTTCTGTATTAATAAAATCTCCTATAAATGAAAAACTAGCATCATTAATTTCTTGTTGAATATTTTCTATAAAATCAATTTCTTGACTTGATACAAAAACATCTAATAAATTTATATCATAGAATTTATTTTCGTCATTATCTAAATAATTATAAGTAAGCCTTTTTCCTTCTTGATTTACAGCTATTCTTAAGCCTCTACCCACCTGTTGCCTTCTTGAGCTTTCTTTATCAGTGCTAGATAATTTACAAATATTAAAAATATTTGGATTGTCCCAACCTTCTTGCAATGCCCAAACAGAAAATATAAATCGGAGTGGCTCATCTAATGACAATAATTTTTCCTTATCATTTAAAATAATATCTATTCCTTTAGCTTCTTTTTCATCTTTATTAGCTCCTCTATCTCCAGCAAAATAACCCTCTCTAACCGTTAATTTTCCATCTTCAAAGTCTTTATCTAAATATTTCTTATACTCTATATAATTACTATTGTTATAAAACTCATCTCTAATTATTCTATACTCCTTATCAAATATTTGTTTTACTATAGGGTTATCTCCTCTAAAATTACTTATGTTAGGAATAAAAAACAAAGATAGAGTTTTGATGTTTTTTTTAAACAAAATCTCTTCTTTCTTAAAATGAGCTTTTATGGTGTTTTTAATCATCTGCCTAACTTCATCTTCAGACAGATTATAAGAAGAATCAATTTTGAGAGTGTTACGATTAGATAAAAATACTTCTTTAGCATTTATTTTGGTAGAAGTAATACCTTTTAATTCATCTATACCAGTTAAAACCCCTATATCTTCTTTTAAAGGGATAGTTTTTTTTACCGTCTGTCCATCTTTATTATAAAAAATAGTAAAGTTTTTCTGTTTTACCTTGATGTCTGTTATTTTATATGTCCCTTCATTGCCAAATACTAGATTATTAACCCTAATTTTTTTTACTAAATAATCATTAAATGATGAAATGCTATCTAAAGAATAGGCCAGATTTGATATTTTATGCTCTGTATCTTCAGGAAATGTTGCGCCAAATCTAATAAATAAACTATCTAATTTTTCAATATGTTTAGTAGTTTTATCTCCTTTTAGAAGGTGTGGCTCATCTATTATTACAATTGGTTTTAGAGCTGAAATATCATTCCAAATAGACTTTAGAGAACTTCTTTCATCTACTTTATTTATATTATTCTTTTCTGAATTAAAAGAGCTGTTTGTCAAAACTAAAACAGACAATTTACTTTTAGCAAAAAAATCTTCTCCTATTTTTTGTTTAGGATATTCGGTAATAGTTAAATGTTTTCCATATTCTCCAAAAAAAAACTCATCTGTTAATTTTATATTTTGGATAACCCCTAATTTAATAGCATTTCTTGGAACTATTATAATAAACTTGTTTTTATTATATTTCTTATTAAGTTCAAATATTGTTTTAATATATGTAAAAGTTTTTCCTGTTCCCGTTTCCATTAAAATATCTAGTCTATTTTTTCTAGATATTTCAAAATGATTATAAGAGTTGTCATTATAATGGTTTTTTATTATACTAGATAATTTACTAAAATCATTATTATATAAGTCAACTTCATTGAGAATGTTAATGATATTCTCAACACATTTTTCTTGATGTTCTTGCCTTTCAAAAAGCATTTATTTTTTTAAATATAATTAAAATTATATAATAGTCAGGTAATTAAAAAAGTAAAAAGATTTATATATTTATTTTATTAATATTTATTCTATCTCTACAATCATTAGGGGCTAATTCTCCATAACTTTGAAAACTAGTGTTAATTGACTTATGCCCTAGAGATCGTCTTATTGCATTTAGAAATTCAGGGATTTTTGTTTCTGCATATCTTACTATTGTATGTTTAAAACTATGAGGTCTTAAATATTCATATCCTGCTTTTATGAAAGCTTTTTTAAATATATTTCTAATAGTTGTATTAGATTTTATAGATTCATGCATTAAATGCTCTTCTAACAAGCTATCTTGATTAAAATTTTTAGGTATTATTGGGAATAATGGGTCATGCTTCTTAAAATTATGCTTGTTGATTAGGTACTTTTTCCAATTTAAAACATTTTCAAAAATATCTTTATCTAACTTTAAAAAATAAGCATTTCTTTGTTTTGCAAACTTAACACTCATATTTTTGGGATTAACATCTATGAAATACTTTTTTTCTTCTTCTATTATGTTTTTAAGCTTAATTGTTCTTAATTCAGATATTCTTAAACCACATAGAGCTTGTAATGAAATAATAGCTTTATTTCGTTGTTCTATTTGTGTATTAGATGGCATTAATCTAATTGTTTTTAGTATTTGTTCAAATTTATAAGCTTATGATGCACCCATTTGCTCAGACAGCTTTTTTAGAAAAGTCGTAGACAAAAAGGAAGAAAACTACCGTAAGTGTTTAGGTTAAATCAACAAAAATAAACCTAACCTAAAAAGTAAGATGATTATAAAAACCATCCCCTCTCATAGCCATCGGCACCTCTGCCTGTGCTACAAAAGTAAATATAAATTATTTTCTTAAAAAGACAAATAAAATATATCATCTTCTCTCCAATAAATACCTAAAAGAACAAAACTCTTTCACATATTAACCACGCTAAATTGCTGAAGGAGTGCTATAATCTAAAGATTGATGCAATCTTTCATTGTTATAAAATAAAATATATTCTTTAATATTTTTCTTTTAATTCTTTTCCATCAGCAGGAGGGTTTATGAATATTTCTTCATATTTGATAGTTCTCCAAAATCTTTCAATAAAAATATTATCTGCCCATCTACCTTTGCCATCCATACTTATTTTAATGTTTCTTTCTAAAACCATGTTTAACCATTCATTACAAGTAAACTGGCTTCCTTGGTCTGTGTTGATAATGTTAGGAATAACATTTATAGTTGCATCATCTAACATATCTAAACAAAAATCAACAGATAAAGAGTTTGATATTTTATAACCAACTACATATCTGCTAAACACATCTATTAAACAAATTAAATAAAAAAACCCTTGTGGAAGCTTGATATAAGTAATATCAGTTTGCTACACTTGGTTAGACTTATCTATCTCTAAACCCTTTAATAAATATGGATATTTATGATAGTTCTTATTATTGTTTCTACTAAGATGGGGCTTGCTATAAATAGCTGAAATATTCATCTTTTGCATCAATCTTAATATTCTTTTATGATTTACCAAATAACCTTTGTTTTGTAATGTTTTAGTTATTTTCCTATAACCGTAAAACGGATGTGCTAACCAAATATCATTAATTTCATTAGCAAGATATGTTTCTAACACCATACCATCTAAAAAATTAACTTTTCTATTAATTTTTTGATAATAAAGATTAGAACGATTAAAGGACAATAGATTACATTTGTTTGTTATGCTTAAACTGTCATTCTGTGAAATTAACATAACTTTTTTGCTAGTATCTAGCTTTTTAATGCTTTTTTTAAAAAGTCTCTTTCAACCTGTAATTGTCCTATTTTTGCATATAAAGATTGGGTTTCTTCTAATGTTTTTCCTGAAAAAAACTTATTTTTGCTATCATAAATATTAGTTGCAGATTCTTTCAAAACCCTTACCCATTTATGAACAGCTGCTTTGCTTACCCCATATTTATTACATATCTCAATGCAACTCATATCGCCCTATAAAAATTTTAAGGCTATTTTTAATTTTAAATTACTATTGTAACTTTTTCTTATTTTGATCATTCTTTTACCATTAAATTATTTATTAATATAATAGTAATTTTCTTACAATCTGTCTACAAAAATCTACAAAAAACTGACTGAATTTAGGGGTGCATCATATAGGATTATTTATTTCTGTATCATAAAATGTATAAAACTCTTTTACTTCTTCTGTTTGTTTATCCCTAACTTTATATTTTAATAAATTATCATCATGATTGCATAATAACTTTTCAAATCTAACCCAAAATAATATTGTATATAAATTATACGGATTATTTAGTTTTATTTTATACAAATTAAGCAATTTTTCTAAATCAGAACCTTTTTCTACTTCTCCTATTTTAGAAATGTTGTTTTTAAAAATAGAGATAAATAATATAGAAGAAAAAGGTATATCAAGTAAATCTATATTTCTATTTAATATATTATTTTCTTTATACATAAAAAAATACATTATACTATATAAGTTCTTTAAGCTTTTTTCTGATCCAAGCTCTTCTAATTGTGATTTTATGTATTCTAAATGAAACCCCATATATGAGGTTCCAATTAAATACACATTTTCTATAGATAATTCATCATCTAATTTTAAGCGATTAAATATAGGGTATGCTTTGGGATATATATTTTGCTTAAAACTCTGGAATTCTTTTATTATATCTTTCATATTTTGTAATTAAAAGACGATAATATTATCCTCTTTGAAATGTTGTAATAAGTTATAAGTAAGTTCAATATTTAAAGCTTTATCATTGGCAAAAAACTTATAATCATTTTCAGAGTAATTATTTACTAATTCTAAAACATCTTCCATATTTATATTTTCCTTCTCCATAATAATTATGGCATCTTTTACTTTAGAAAACTCTGCTTTCATTATATAAATTTCTTTTTTATGTATTTTTTCTATTTGATAATTTAAACCATATCCATAAAATAAAGCTAAATGTGTAAATACAAAATTATTATCCTCTATATGACCAAAGCTCCATAAACTCTCCCTATCCGGATTATTTGCCAGCTTTAAAACTTTAAAACCATTATCTACATCTTGATATTTTTCACTTGCTCTTTTTACTCTTTCTACTGTTATATCAAAAATTGTTTTATATCCTGCCTTAAAAGCCTCCTTTTTTTTATCAATTTTTTCTGGCCATTGCACTAAAATAAATTTTCGCTTTCCTAACTCTTTATCATCTATTTTTAATAGACCTTGCTTTTCATTATTATCTATTTCTTCTTGATTTAATTCCATTACGGCTTGCCCTGTTGTGCCAGATCCTGCAAAAAAGTCTAGGATTATATCGTTAGGTTTACTCACTAATTCAGTAAATCTTTTAATTAAGGATACTGGTTTAGGATTATCAAAATAATTACCTCCTAATATTTTTTTTAAATCATTAGTAGCATTTGTAGTTGTGTCAATATCATCCCATAATGTTTTTGAAACCCTCCCCCTCTCTAGGGCTTCTGACAAAAACCTTTTCCTTTGTGGTGCAGAATCTCCTTTACTACCAAAAATAATTCTATTATCTTTTATTAATTGTGTATATGTTTTATAATCATTTTTCCAACTTCCCCCTGTATTTGGTTTGTATATTTTCCCAGTTTTTGGATTTACAACTTCATATTGTTGATTAGGTCTCCACCCGCCTACTTGGAAGGGGTCTGCTTTCCAATCTCCTCTGGGATCATTATCAGGGTTAGAAAAACCCTCTCCATTCTCTTTAATTCTAAATAATGTTCTATTTTTTATGTAATGATTTTTATTTTTAAAATATATAAAGTTATAGGTATGTGAAGTAGAAATAAGAGCTGTATTAGTAACGGATTTTGTAGAATTCCATATTATATTATCTAAAACTTCTGATTCGCCAAAAACTTCATTCATTAATAACTTTAAATGAGCTCCCTCATCATCACTAATAGAAACAAAGATAACTCCATCATCTGTCAACAAATCTCGTGCAATCATTAATCTAGAATACATAAAAGACAGCCATTTGGAATGTTTTTTCCCATTTGATTTTTCAATATAATCAGATAATTGTTCACCTGTTCTTTCATCAATTTCTCCTGTTTCAATTAAATATTGTTTTATATCTAATTCAAATTTATCATTATAAACAAAATCATTTCCTGTATTATAAGGAGGATCAATATAAATACATTTTACTTTTCCTTTATAAGATTTTTTAAGCAATTTTAACACTTGCAAATTATCTCCTTCTATAATTAAGTTTTCTGTTTTGTCAAAATCTTTACTTCGTTTTTTATCAAATTCTAATGTCCCGTCTGTATAATTTTGATAAGCAATTTTTTTAGCATTATTCTTTCCTGCCCAATTAAAAGTAAATCTTTCTAAATCTGGCTTATCTTGATATTCATCACAAAAATTCTTTACTTCATCTATAATTAAATTGCCATCAATATCAAAAAAATTAGGCAATAGTTTTTTTAATTCGGCTAATTTTTCATTAGGCTTATTTGCTAAATCATCATAAATATTAATTTTATTAGTCATTTTTATCTGTATTTGGTTTTGTACTTGATAAATAAACTTCTGGAGAAGTTCTTTTTATAGATTTTTTATTTTTTATATCATTTAGATTCTCTAATTGCCATTGAGCCAATTCCTTTAGTTCTTTAAACCTTTCTTTTTTTGTAATTCCTTTTCTAATCATTTCAGCATTTTTACTTTCTAAATTTGATAGAACATGCAATTCATTTATACTTGCCGTATCTCTAATATTCTCTCCTAATTTGTCTTTATTTTTATTCTCTTTTTTCCATTCTTTTGCAATGCAACCAAAAACTGCTATATTTAAGAAATCAGCTTCCTCTGCATATTCCCATTCTTTTACCCACTTTCTTGAAATTGGTATAATATGTTTTTTTATTTCATCAGTTTGCAAGCTATAACTTACTTTTGATAGAACTCTCCTTGAGTTCCATTCAAGATTATTTTCATTACTTTCTACCTCCTTAAGTCTTTTATATTCAGCTATAAGGTAAAGCTTAAAAGAGGGGCTAAGCCAAGTTCCAAACTCAAAAGCAATGTCTTTATGGGCATATGTTCCTCCAAATTTACCTGATTTTGAGATAAGCCCAATAGCATCAGTAGTTACAACCCATTTTCTAGGAGTCAAAGTAAAGCTATTAAGCCCTGCTTCTTTTTTAAAGGTGTCGAATTCGACACCTTTAAAATTCTTATTATTCATACTTTCCCACAAACCAAGAAACTCAACTGTATTTCTATTTCTCATCCAATTTTTAATATGGTCAGTTCCCTCTTCTCCTTTGACCATATCTGTTAAACAGATATAATCTTCATTATTTATTTTTTTTATATTAATTTGCTTATCTTTTACCTTGATTTGATTCTTTTTATTAAAAAACATTTTCTTTATTTATAAATTATTATTTTTTGGGATATAAACAGAAAAACTATCTTTCTGTTGTAATTGAGATAATTCAAGAGAGTCTGCTCCTTGATGTTCTATATATTTTTTCTCTGTTGCAAATCCTAATTCTTCAAAATGCTTTATTGCACATTTAATCTTAAATCTTTCTTCAGGATCTAATTCTTTAGGCTTTTTAGATTTTACCTCAAATACCATATATAATTTATTATTACTATTTAATAACAAAGCAAAATCTGGTGTGTATTTACCAATAGGTGTATTAATATGGAACTTATCATTGCTTCCCTTTGGTAACTTTACAAATAATTCAATATTTGGTGTATTATCTGCTAAATTAACAAATTTCTTTTCTTCATTAGAATCACAATCAACTAAATCAAATAAGGATTTTTCAGATTCTTTTAAATCTTCATGATAACTTATTCTTTTATCTTCTACAAAATTATTTTCATCCCACTTGTTGCCATTTTTTTTATAAATGACCTCTGCTGTTGCCATAATATAATCTTTTTTTTCTATTTCTATAATATTTATAGCTTCTTTTATCCATAAATCAGGGTTATTCTTTACCTTATCAATATCTACATTACTAATAATTTTTTTTATCTCTTTAACAGAAAACCAAGTTTTATCTTTTATAGATTTTATTAACTGATTTTTATTATAGTTTGTTTTTATTTCTATATTTTGATAATTATCATCATAATTCACTTTTATATCTCCACCTGTGATAGTAATAGATTTTTTTTCTACTCTTAAATTCTCTAACTCCTGTGCTATTTTTTTATAAAAAGACTCTTTATTTTTAAATTCTATATACCATTTAGTTTTTGGTTGTAATCTTTTCCATAACTCTTTTGCTAAATCTTTTTTATCTTTCTTTATATTAATTATTTTAGATTGTCTTTCCTTAGCATTCTTTATATTAGATTCTTTGCTACCTCCCCATGATGATTCTTTTTGATAGTCTCCACAAAATTGCTCATATTGTAATCCTCCTATAATAGTTAAATTATTTAATCTTTCCTTATCTAATATACTTGCATCTTCAAATAATCTCTCTCCTTTCTGATTAATACATAGTCTTAAACCTCTTCCTACATATTGCCTTTTATTATCTTCTCCTGCTATATTTCTTAAAAAACAAATATTAAAAATATTTGGATTATCCCACCCTATACCAAGACTTGTATGTGCAAATATAAATTCCACTTCATTATCCATTGAAAGCAACTCTTCTTTATCTTTTAAGATAAGTCTTGTCATTGCCTGCTCTTTTCCATCATTAGTTTTATCTTTAATTTTAGTTGCTTCACTAAAATAATAAGCATATTTATTATCTATTACCTCTGCTTCTTGTTTAAAAATCTTTCTATATTCTTTTATGAAAATTTGTTTAACAATACCTAATGGATTTTCATTGCTTCCTATAAAATCAGAAACTCTTGAAACAAAAAATAAAGAAATTTGTTTGATTTTATTATTATTTAACTGTTCTTTTTTTTCTTTATGATGAAATAAGGTCTGTCTTATTTGCTCTTTTAAAATTAAAAATTCATCCTCATCACTAGAAATTAAATCACTAAGTTTTGCTCCATTAACAAATTGTATATTATCTGTAGTAATAAATTTAACCTTGTAAATATCTAGTTTATTATCATTTAGTTTTTTTCCTAATATATCATTTTTTTTTATACTATATGTTTTAGAACCATATTTTATTTTCGCAGATTGCTTGGCTTGATCTACTTTTTCTAAATAAAGTGATAATTTAGTTTTCCCTTCTAATTCAACAGCAAAATACTCCAATCTTTTTACCTGTCTATCATTATAAGCTTGTTCAGGAGTATATTTATAAATAATATTATCCTTATTCTCTTTAGGATGAGTTGCTGAGTAACTTAATAAGAATTTAGGATTTAATAATTTTTTTAACTCTAATAAATTAAATTTTTTATTTAATTGTGGCTCATCTACTATAACAATAGGTCTTAATCCTTTTATTTGATTAATTTGACTCCCATTACCAAACAAAGCATCTCTTTCTTGATCTCGCAAAATATTAGTTTCTTTATCAAATGATTGTTTTGTTAAGATTAGAATTTGCAAATCTCCCCCATTAATAAAGTTAGTAATAATTCCTAACTTTCCTTTTTCATAATTATGCACATCATAAATAAGATTATCATATTCATCTTGAAAATATTCAGCAAAAACTTCAAAAGTTTTATAAATCCCTTCTTTTATAGCAACTCTTGGAACAACAATAATAAATTTATTATGCTTAAATTCTTGATAAATTTGAAATATGGTCGATATAAAAGTAAAAGTTTTACCAGTCCCAGTCTCCATCTCAATAGCAAGATCTTCCTTATTACCTTTTAAAATACAATCTAATGTTGTTTTTATGGCATCTTTTTGGAACTGTAAATCTTCTATTTGTATTTTCATTACATTTTTGTGTTTTTAATAAATCAATTATATTATAAAAACAAATTCTATAAATTTCATTATCTTTATAAAAAAACTATAAAAATTCTATAAACCCAATAACCTCTTCCCACCTTTTAGTTCGGAATATAGAACCCCATTTTTTTACATCAAAAAAGGGGTTCTATCTATTTTAAATACTGAAGTTTTATTCTCTAATATATCATAGAAATTAACATCTTTATAATAATTATTAATTAATTTATACATAGTCATCTTATCTTGTTCTATCGTGTTAACCCCAAAACAAACCTCAGTAATGTCTATACCTTTTTTTAATGATAAATAATTTTCGTCCTTGCCTCTTTTGATTGGTCTTACAAATGGTTGGTCAAAACTTATTATTCTGCCTGGAATACTTGTAACCTTTTCTTTGTATTTTCTTTGTTGTTGCCTAAAAATCTCTTTTCCTACTACTAACTTTTTTTCTATTTCCTTTATTAACCCTTGTAAACCCACCTCCTCAATCAATCCTAACTGAAAATTACCAGACGATAATTTCTCCTTTGCTCCCTTTATTATTGCTACCAATTGATTAATATTTCTATTAGTAAAATTCAACATTTTCCTAGTTGCCTTATTTATTACTTTCTTGTTTTTCTGCTTCTTTTTTGCAAAATCTAAATATATTTTCTTTGCTTTTCTTTTATAAGTTCTTATCTTCTCTTCTATTTTGAACTTTTTTTTTAATATATCTATTTGCTTAATTGCATAACTTCTTACAGTATTAAGCAATTTTACATCATTTGGATATTCTATTTTACTCTCAAACACTGTACCATCAAGCAACAATTCTTTTCCTTTGACAAACCTTTTATCCTTTAGCACCTCTAATATTTCTGATTCAAATTTTAAAAAATACTCTGCTCCTAATTTATTTCTTCTTTTTGTTAATAAGCTAGGATCCATCACTTTTGTTATCTTGCTTACAAAAGTATCATAACCACAAAAATATTGAAAATATGGATTTTCATAAAAATATTCTAATATCTCAACATCACTCAAACCTAATCTTACTTTACCGATAAGCAAACCTAGCACTAATTTAGCTGATTTTACCACTCCCAATCTTTTAGGATCAAAATATTTATCATGAAGTGCAATCAAATTATCCCAAGGAACTAGCTCTGATAATTTTATCCATCTGTTGTTTTCGTCTAACTTACCTCCAAAAGGCATCATATCTGCAAATAATGGTAATGTTCTCATAGCAATGTCTAAAAAAAATTATATTTTTTTCTAAAAAAGTGCAAAGGTTTTCTCGTCATTATCTTCAAACCTTTGCATTTTTACTCAAAAATCTAACATAAATATACCACTCAAACCCTTATAATACAACCCTTTTCCTTGCTTTTTTTACCTAATTCAGCAGACTCTAATTATTAATTAATTTATACATAGTCATCTTATCTTGTTCTATCGTGTTAACCCCAAAACAAACCTCAGTAATGTCTATACCTTTTTTTAATGATAAATAATTTTCGTCCTTGCCTCTTTTGATTGGTCTTACAAATGGTTGGTCAAAACTTATTATTCTGCCTGGAATACTTGTAACCTTTTCTTTGTATTTTCTTTGTTGTTGCCTAAAAATCTCTTTTCCTACTACTAACTTTTTTTCTATTTTCTTTATTAACCCTTGTAAACCCACCTCCTCAATCAATCCTAACTGAAAATTACCAGACGATAATTTCTCCTTTGCTCCCTTTATTATTGCTACCAATTGATTAATATTTCTATTAGTAAAATTCAACATTTTCCTAGTTGCCTTATTTATTACTTTCTTGTTCTTCTGCTTCTTTTTTGCAAAATCTAAATATACTTTCTTTGCTTTTCTTTTGTAAGTTCTTATCTTCTATTTTGAACTTTTTTTTTAATATATCTATTTGCTTAATTGCATAACTTCTTACAGTATTAAGCAATTTTACATCATTTGGATATTCTATTTTACTCTCAAACACTGTACCATCAAGCAACAATTCTTTTCCTTTGACAAACCTTTTATCCTTTAGCACCTCTAATATTTCTGATTCAAATTTTAAAAAATACTCTGCTCCTAATTTATTTCTTCTTTTTGTTAATAAGCTAGGATCCATCACTTTTGTTATCTTGCTTACAAAAGTATCATAACCACAAAAATATTGAAAATATGGATTTTCATAAAAATATTCTAATATCTCAACATCACTCAAACCTAATCTTACTTTACCTATAAGTAAACCTAGCACTAATTTAGCTGATTTTACCACTCACAATCTTTTAGGATCAAAATATTTATCATGAAGTGCAATCAAATTATCCCAAGGAACTAGCTCTGATAATTTTATCCATCTGTTGTTTTCGTCTAACTTACCTCCAAAAGGCATCATTTCTGCAAATAATGGTAATGTTCTCATAGCAATGTCTAAAAAAAATTATATTTTTTTCTAAAAAAGTGCAAAGGTTTTCTCGTCATTATCTTCAAACCCTTGCATTTTTACTCAAAAATACTAACATAAATATACCACTCAAACCCTTATAATACAACCCTTTTCCTTGCTTTTTTTACCTAATTCAGCAGACTCTAGATAGTAATCTATCTTGACTCTTATACTATTTTAGTTTTATAATTGACACATTTAGCAGGTTTGTTCTTATTTAACTCTTTATCTTTTCTCAATTTATATCTCTATAGTAATTTTTCTTTAAAATTCTCTTCAAATGTTCTTTCTCGCTTTTCTTTATTATAAAATCTTAACCCTAATAATTTAAAATTGCCTTCTTCCTCATGCAATTTATCTAATTTATATTTTCCCTCTATTTCCATAAGAAACTTTTCTTTTTCTTCATCAAATTTTAACAAGTGAGTGCCTTTTGGCTCGATAAAAACTTGATATGATATATCCTTTTCTTTTTTGTTGCTTAAAAATAAAATGAAGTCAGGCTCAAACCCTTCTCCATCTGAAAATCTGTATAATTTTAATTCTCTATCATTTCGAACTAATTTTATATCGGTGTATTCTTTTTGTAATTGCTTAATATATCCTGCAAAAAAGTTAATAAAATTTTCTTCCTCTGTACTACCTAATAATTTATCATAAATAAAAAAATCTCTAATTTGAGCCGTTAGTTCTATTTTTTTAAATAATTTATTTTCTGGATTAAAGCTTAATTCTTTTTCTTGCTTAAAAATTTTATTAAATTTATATCTATAAAAAACATCTGTTCCTTTTTTATTGCTAGCTTTGTTTTTTATTTGCTTACTTATTTTAGGTAGTTGCTCATTTAATATTTCTAAAAAATTATCTGCTGAAATTAATTGCTCTTTAGATTTACTAAACTCTATACTAACCCCACCTAAAAATTTATCTTTTAATAAATCATCTATTGTTTCTAAATTACCAAAAAATTTTTTTAAATTAGCAAAGTTCCAAAAATCTTTTTGTTGGTTAAAAGCTTTAAAAATTATTTTTTTATCTATTTCACTGATTTTAATTCTTTCTAAAATCTTTTTGTTATCAGGTCTATAGTTATTTTTCTTATCTTTAAAAACAAGGTTTTCTTTAATATTATCAGTAGTTACTGAGCTATCAAAGCTATTTTGAATTTCATAATCTGCAAAAGAATTTTTATTTTTATTATCATTAATAATTTGTTTATTTTTATAAATAATAGCTTTTTCATAAAATTCTTTATTATTTATTTTTATTTTTACTGTCTGTAAATTATTTTCTTTAGGGTCTTTTAAACCTTCATCAATTAAAGCTTGTTCTAATTCTGTTAAATATTTGCTATCATATTTACTATGATAATGCAAAGTTTCTAATATTGCACATTCATCATCAGGATGTTGATCATATTTTCTAGTAAAAAGATCTTGCTCTTCATTTATTCTAAAAGGATAGTATCTTGCTCCCCTTCCAATAAGCTGGGCTTCACTAGAGGTTGTTTTCCCTGCTTTATATTTTCCATCCTTTTTCCAATCTCCATCTCTTACATCATAAAGTCTTACTATATCAAAGAGATTTAATACATCCCAACCTTCGTTTAACTTATTTACTGCAAAAATAACTCTAATAGGATTGTTTTTATCTTCTAAAGAATTTAGCAATATTTGATTTTGTTCTTTTTCTTTTTCATCATTTACATTTAGAGTTTTGCAAGGGGAAAAGTCATCTTTTAATTCATCAATTAAAAGTTGTAAATTACTATTATAGATTTTATCTAAATAACTAAATACAGATACCAATATATTGCTTTCTGTAGGCTCATAATTAATAGCAAAAGTCTTTTCTAAATCATCTATTGTTATATTATCAATTAAGCTTCTAAAATTATGCTCATTTTTTGTTGATTGTGCAATAGTTTTTTGTGCCTTGAATAGAATTACAGGTTTTAAAAATATTCCATTTTTTTCTGCTATTTTTAAACGATATTGTGATAATAGAACACTATGAAGTATTACCTGCTTAATACTAGAATCCAAAGATAAAGTTTTTATTTCTTTAGAAAACTTATCTTTTCTGAAATTAATTAAATCATATTTATAAATAATTTTGTCTTTATATTTATTATGAATATCTTTATTTAATAGATCTATTGTTGCTGTGAACTCTATTAAAACATTATCTTCAGATTGATTTAATATTTCTTTAATTGTATCTTCCCAATTATTTTCCTTTTCCTTTTCTGTTTTGTTTTTAGTAGCCACATTAATATGATGGGCTTCATCACTTAATAAAACTATTTTTTTATCTTCAAAATCTGCATAAGTTATACTATTTTCTTTAATTAATTCAGTTAGATTTTTATGTAGGCCTTGAATAGTCGTAAAAAATATATTTATATCAGTATCATTTGCTTCATTAAAATTTTTAACTTCATTAATAAAAATTTCTCTACCCCCAGAAATAATTTTTTCATTAAATAAATATTTACTACTTGCTCCATTTAAAAAATTATCTTTAGTTTTTTCCACAATATTACTGGAATCCACAAAAAATAAGAAATTTTTATATCCTTTTTCATATAAATATAATATCAAACCTGCCATCATTAAAGTTTTTCCGCTTCCTGTTGCCATATTAAATAACAAATGCACAGGTAATATTTTCTTTTTTTCAGGCCACTTTTCTAAATAATAAATAAATCTTTTAAATGCTTTTTCTTGATATTTTCTAATTGCAAATTTTGAATTAATGTTGCTAATTATATAATCAGGTAAATGAGCATAGATATTATCACCCATTACTGTTTCTGTTGCATCTAATTGTTGATATAGAAAATTATTTGTCATAATTTCTATTCTCTAAAAAATTATTTTCTGAAACAAGCTCCTCAGATGATTTAATCACCCTGTTATATGTCCATATAGGTATTATTACAAATGAGGCAATAAATGTTATGCTTATAATAATTAGATTCGGTTGCTGGTTAATATATTCGTAAATAAATCTAATTATTACCATATAAATGCAACAAAACAAAATATTACCAACACAAGTATAAATATAACTATAAATATTTTGTTTTTTCTGTATTGTTTTATGTAACAAACAATATTTTATCATTAAATACAATGCATAATTAAAATCACTAATATCTTTTTTAAGTAACATTATTTTAATTGTTTATTATTTCATTTGTTTGTCAAATATGTCTTGATACTTTTTTGTTTCACTCTTGTTGTTAAAATTAACCCAAGCATCTCCCTTGTTTTCCTGTCTGTCTATAGTTCTTCTTACTCTATATATATTCTTATCTCCTAAGGTAAAAGATTTAATTTTCTTGCACCAATCACCATCTCCTTTTTGAGATTTTATTTGAACCTTATTCTTATACTCTCTTATAGCTGTTATAAATTTACTTTCTTCATTTCTCTGTTTATCACGATCATCTTTAAATCTATATATTATTTCTAATTGTGTGCCATTTCTTTTTAGAAATGCAATTGCCTTACTTACTACATTTTGATCAAATATTTCTTCTTTTATACCTCTAGCAAAAATACAAATTTTTTCCTGACTTATTTCAAATATTTTTTGATATATAAAAAATGCCGTAATAAAGTCATGATTTGGTATTTCTAAATTAGATTTTTGCTCTATACAAATTTCTACAACTTTTTTATACAAAGGATCTATAGCATTTATTGACATAGTTAATAATAAATTAAATCAAAACCATACTCTATGCCTAAACAGTGAAAACATGGTATATCACATAAAGTTACATACAGTAAAGTCATTGATATTGTTATATTGTAACATTTGTTGTTATTTTACAACATTTATTGTTATTTTTTAATATTATTCTATATTATTTTTATAAAACTCTTTATTCAATTTTATATCTTCTTTAGAAAGATTGTATTTTTTATCTTCTATATCATCAAAATTCAAATAAAGCATATTTTTATCTAAAATTTCACATAAAAATCTTTTTTGTTCATTTAAACTTAAATTTTTAAAATCTGCTGTTTGTTCTAAAAATTCTTTTTCTTTAAATTGATAGGATAAAAAGCCATTTTTTTGTATATTTTCATAAACTTCTAATAGCCCATCACTATTTTTAGCAAGCTCAATATTATTCATAAATTTTTGATTATATTCAGCTAATTCTAAATAAATAAAATCACCACCACCTTGCCATTTAACAGATTTTGAAATCCCTCCTTGATCATATTCCATTGTTTCTAATAGCTCACCTTCTTTTTTTACCTTTTGTCCTATTACTTTTTTCATTCTTTTTAAGGTTATATCTTCAATATAGTCCATTTGCTCAATACCTATATATTTTCTACCCATTTTATGAGCTACTGCACAAGTTGTTCCAGAACCTAGAAAAAAATCTAGAACTATGTCGGTGGGTTTAGTTGACATATTGATAATTCTTTCTAATAATTTTTCTGGTTTTTTACCACTTTTGAATTTTATACTACCTTCATTAGAAATTCCATCCCAAGATATATCCTCCCACAAAGAGCCAATAATAGTATTTTTTATAATGCTATCACTTTTAACTTCTGCAACATTTGTAAAAAAATTTACCATTTCATTTTTATAATAAAATAATTCTGTTTTTTTATTTTTATTTTTTCCACTAATTGGCTTATATATTATTGAATATAAACCTCCATCTCTATTTGTTGCATTAACCACTTTGTACCTAATAGAAGATTGGGCATCCTGTGTTCTAAATACTTTGTTAAAATATTTTAGATAAGATTTATATATGGTAAATTCTTCATTCTTAGATATGTTATTGATTGTATCAATAACATAATTTTCGTGTTTAAAAACATCAATATTTTCTCCTGTACCTAGCTTTATACTACCATATTTTATTTTATTACCTTTATTTTGAAAAACTTTATTATATTCATATATTTTTTTGTCTCTTTGTTTTTTTATTAATATATCTTCTAGATATTCTTGTTTATATATTTTTTTGAACCCTAAAAAATCTTTTTTAGAAAAAACTATAAGATTTTCATAATTCTTTTTTAGTTTTTTGTCTTCTCCACCTCCGCTTGCTCCAGCACTAGATTTTGCCTTTATTGCTATATTACTTATAAAGCTTCCATCATCAAAAACCTCATCCATCAACACTTTCAAATAAGCCTGCTCATTATCATCACATTGCACAAAAATAACTCCATCATCACTTAGTAATTCTTTTGCAATCTCTAGCCTATTTTTTATAAAAGTAAGCCAAGTAGAATGATTAAAATTATCATTATATTTAAAAGAATCATTCCCTGTATTATAAGGAGGATCTATATAAATTAATTTTACTTTTTTTCTATAAATAGATTTTAAACTATGAAGTGCTAAAAGATTATTACCTTTAATTATTAAATTCTCTTTAGTTATATCTTTAATTTCAGTTAATTTTTTTTCACCATCTTTAGTATATTTTTTAAAATTAGTAAAAACTTTTTTATCTAGTAATCTATCTATTTGTTCAGGTGCTAAAACCTCATTATAAAACACTTCATTTCTTTTATTATCTTCATCTTTTTGTCCACCCTGCAAAATACAATCTTTATATGGCCAGATAAGTGATATTTCTTTGTTTTTCTTAAATAAATCTCTATCATTTAAAGAAAAACCTACATTTTGTGTATATTTTGTATAGCTATCAGGTAAAAACTGTTGATGGTTAATAAAAAAATTAAATTTTTCTCTATCAAAAATGGTGACTTTCTCATCTTTTATTTTATAAATTTTAAAAAACAATTTTTTTAATTTATTATTAGAGAGTAATAGAGCAATCAATTTATCATCTAAATTATTACCACATTCAGTAATTTTATTTTTAAAAAAATGATTTTCTTTTTCTAAATAAAATCTTTCATCAGTTTTTAAAAGTTCTAATAATTCTTCTGTATATTGATACATTTTTATATATAAATATAATTTTTAATATCACTTATATTAATAATAATATTTAAAAATACATCATATTTTTTCTAATAATAATTTAATAAGTGAAAATAGTGTAAATCTTTGTTTATTGTTTTTTGTTCATTCCTTACTTTTAACCAGCAATAAAGTTATTTCAAATAATAAATACATAGGTATGGCGATTGCTATTTGGGAGATTATGTCGGGAGGGGTGATGATTGCTCCGATGATGAAAAAAACTAGAAAAACATATTTTCTTTTGTTAGCCAAAGTCTTTTTGGAGATGATATTTGCTCTGATTAATATGGTTAAAACAATAGGTAATTGAAAAACTATCCCAAAAGCGATGATGATTCTGATTGATAAAGATAGATATTCACTGATTTTTGCTTGCAATTCTATAGGCATTGAAGAATTTAGATTTTCAAAACTGATAAAAAATTTCCAAGCTAAAGGGAACACAAAATAATAAGCAAAAAAACAACCTAAGTAAAAAAGAATTGGTGATAAAAATATCAAAATATTAAAAAATTTTTTTTCTTTTTTATAAAGAGCAGGACTGATAAACCTGTGCAAATGCCAGCTAATATAAGGAAAAATAATCAAAATCCCCAAAAAGAATGATAATCTAATATAGCTAGAAAAAGCCTCGCTCAAACCTGTGTAAATCAATTTTCTTTGCAGATTTAACCTAGAAAAATTATCTGTTAAAGGAAATAATAATAAATTATAAAGTTCTTCTATATAAAAATAGCAAATTGAGAAAGAAATGATAAAAAACAAACTAATTAACATTAATCTATTTCTAAGTTCTATTATATGAGTGATAAAATTATTCTTTTTTGCCATTATCTTCATTAATATCTGTCATAACTTCAAAAACATCATAAGCAGGATACTCTTTGCCATCATCTCCCATAATAGTTTTTAACTCTTGCTCTGCTATTGCAACATCTTTTTTGAAATCTTCATCAATTTGCAAAATATTTGCTTCTTTTTTCAATTTATCCAATTCATCTATACCTGTTTGATAAGCATTTCTTATAATCTTATAAAATTTTTTTATTTGTGATAAAAGCTGAGAATATTCTTGAGGTTTTACTAATAAAATAGTAAAAAATATAATAATTAAGAATTCTGTGATGGAAATGCCGAACATTTTTTTAAAAAATCAAGTTTTTGCAACTCTATTCTAACAGAAAATTATAAAAAAGCAAAAAAAAATGGAAATTAAGAAATATCAAATAAATTCTTTTTTAAAAGAGGTAAAGAAATATCAGGCAGGACTGATTTATGGGGTGGATGAAGGTATTGTTAAAGAATATAAAGACAATATTATAAAGGAGATTTTGGGAGAGAATTATGATCCATTTTTATATACAGAATTAAGTGCAGAAAATTTCAAAAAAGAACCATATTTATTAAAAGAAGAGATAGCAAATCTATGCTTGATTGAAGGAAGAAGATTAATTTTAGTAAGGAACACCAAGGGAGATAATAAAAAACTTATTGAAGAAATTTTGTCTCAACAAAAAACTGATGTTTTTGTTTTATTTTTGTCTGATAATTTAGCAAAAACTTTAGCATTGGTAAAATATTTTGGCCAAGCAAAAAATCTTTTTACTATTCCTTGTTATAATGATGAAATAGCAGATGTTATTCAATTAGTAAGAACAGAATTCAAGAATTATCAAATTGATAATGACACTATCAGTTACATAGCTCATAATATTTTTGGTAATAGAGACTTGATTAGAAATGAAATAGAAAAAATAAAATTATTTCAATTGAATAATAAAAATATTTTGCATAATGATGTAGTAGAATTACTATCTACTCATAATGATGCAGATTTTCAAAAATTTGCAAATTTTGTTTTTGATAAAAACATAGCTCAAGCAACAAAAATTTTAGAAGAATTGCAAGGGCAAGGTTTTCCTGCTGTTACTTTAATTAGAGTTCTGATAAATTATTTGCAAAGAATTTCTCTAGTAAAGGATGCCTTAGAAAATAATCAAAGCTATGAACAAGCAATTAGTAAATTGCAACCTCCATTATTTTTCAAACAAAAAGATATTTTTCAAAAACATTTTAATAATTTAAAAAAAAGGCAGGTAGAAAATTATTTAGTTGCTTTGTTTAAGGTAGAAAAAATGACTAAAAGCTATTCTGCTATTAATGAAGATATTTTGTTTAAATTTTTAATTTTAATGATGAGATGATAATAAAATTTGGTATTTATCAAGGAAGAAAAATAAAAATCCCTTCAATTGAAACAACAAAGCCTACTAAAAGTAAAATCAGAGAAGCTCTTTTTAATATTTTGTTGCATAATAATAAATTAGCTAAATATCGTTTTGATAAAAATGATATATCTTTTTTAGAGCTGTTTTCAGGTTCCGCAATAGTATCTTTTGAAGCTGTTTCATTAGGGGCAAAAAAAACTATTGCAATTGATAATAATTCAAGTTTAAGAAGATTTTTTTTAGTAAATAAATCTTTTATGGCAGAAAATACAGAATTTGATTTTGTTAATTGTGATGCCACGAATTTACCAAAAAGAGAAGAGGGTTTTGCAGATATTTGTTTTATAGATCCACCATATTATAAAAATTTAGAAGAAAAAACTGTGCAATCATTGTTAAAAAATAATTGGCTAAAAAATGACAGTTTAGTAATTATTGAAACAGCAAGAAAAATAGACCTTGCAGATAATTTAGCAAATTTAAAATTGCTTTTTTGCAAAAGATACGGTAGTTCTAAATTGTATTTTTATAAAAAAACAGAACTTATAAGCAACTGCTCCCCCTCAAGGGGGGAGCGATTGCTCTGAGCTTTTTTTCTATTACGGCATGGGTTGCAAGTGGGGGAATAATTAATAATTAACTAGATAAAACTACACAAAAAATGAAAAATAAACCACAAAAACTTTTTTTCTTAAACAATAATTTTATTAGTTTCTTATTTTTAGCTAGTTTTATAATTATATTAGCTAGTATCTCAACTTACCATCCCTTAGACCCATCATATAATTATATTGTAGATGAAAAGATAAATAATCTATTAGGTATTTATGGTGCTTATTTATCTAGTTTTTTATTAAATTATTTTGGCTTAGGGGTATTTTTGATATTGTCTTTTTTGCTTTCTTGTAGTTATCACTATAAAAAGAATGAAAAAATCAATTATTTTTCTATTAAATTATTTAACTTTTTAATAGCTTTTTTGTCTTTCAGTTTTGTTATTTCTATATTTGAATCGGCACATCATTGGCCCTTTCATTCTTATAGTGGTTTTTTAGGAGGATATTTAAAATATAATTTTTATCAAAATAGTAATTATTATTATATATATGTAATAATTTCTGTGATTTTAACTTTATTTTGTTTTTGTATTTCTCATAATGTTGAACCATATAATGCGAGTAGAGAATTTTCTAAAATATTAAAATATCTAGTTAAGAAAAAAGGAGAAATTCTAAAAAAAATTATAATTGTTTTTTTAAATTTTTTAAAATATCTATTTGTTTTATTCAAAAAGAAGGTTTTTAAACAAAGAATTAAAGATGTAGATCCATCATTTTTGAAAAAAAGCAAAAAAATTCATAAAATGTCTGTTGATATTATACCGAAAGTAAAAAATGATGATGATTATGTTTTACCTAGTTTGTCTATCTTAAAAGAGGTTAAAAATCAAAAAGTTAGTGTTTCTAAAGAAAAATTAAAAAATAATGCTAATAATTTACATAAAGCCTTGGAAGATTTTGGCATATCTGGTAAGATTTTAAAAGTTCGTCCCGGTCCAGTAGTTACTTTATATGAATTAGAACCAGCAGCAGGCATTAAATCGTCAAGAATAATTGGTTTAGCAGATGATATAGCAAGATCTGTTAGTGCTATATCTGCTAGAATTGCGGTAATAGCTGGAAAAAATGCCTTAGGTATTGAGATGCCTAATGAAAATAGAGAAATCGTGTCATTTAAAGAATTACTTGAATCAGATGAATATCAAAATAATAATCTTCATATCCCTTTAGTGTTAGGAAAGGATATTTCAGGAGAACCAGTTTTGGCAGATTTGGCAAAAATGCCCCATTTAATGGTTGCAGGAACCACAGGTTCAGGAAAATCAGTTGCAATAAACACTATGATTTTATCTATTGTCTATAAATTAACACCTAATGAGTGTAAATTTATTATGATAGATCCTAAAATGTTGGAATTATCAGTTTATCAAGATATACCTCATTTATTATCACCCGTGGTGACAGATCCTAAAAAAGCAGTTCAATCGCTTAGATGGGCAGTGCAGGAAATGGAAAATCGTTATCGTTTGATGTCTGCTGTTGGAGTTAGAAATGTGCTTGGTTACAATGAAATTATCAAGAAAGCTCAAGAAGAAAATAGAATTTTAAATAGGCAAGTTCAAACAGAATTTGATGAGAAAACAGGACAACCTATTTTTGCAGAAGTAGAAATACCATTAGATCCAATACCATATATTGTGATTATCATTGATGAAATGGCTGATCTAATGTTGGTAGCAGGAAAAGAAATTGAAGGTTATGTGCAAAGATTAGCACAAATGGCAAGAGCAGCAGGAATACATTTAGTATTAGCCACTCAAAGGCCATCAGTTGATGTAATTACGGGAGTAATAAAAGCAAATTTTCCTACTAGAATATCTTTTCAAGTAACTTCAAAAATTGACTCAAGAACAATTTTAGGAGAGCAAGGAGCAGAACAGCTTTTGGGTATGGGAGATATGTTATATATGCATGGAGGCAGTAAAATAACTAGAGTCCACGGCCCATTTTGTAGTGATCAAGAGGTGGTAAACATCACCACATTCTTAAAAAAACAAGCAAAACCTGAATATATAGATGATATTATTAAAGATACAGAAGAAAGTGATAATACAGAGGGTGGTAAACCTTCTGATACAAAAAAACCTGAAGATTTATACAATCAAGCAGTACAAATTGTGTTAAGAGACAAAAAAATCTCAATCAGTTATATTCAAAGGCAACTAAGAATAGGCTATAATAAAGCAGCTGATATTGTTGATAAAATGGAGCAAGAAAAAGTTGTCTCACCTCCTAATTCTGTAGGAAAAAGAGAGATTTTGCTGGATAATTAATAGTATTATTTCTTACAAGTTTTTGCAATGGTTATGATAGTAAAAATACTGATTGCTATAACAATTATAGAAGGACCTGATGGTAGTTGGTAATTATGGGCAAATAGAATTCCTAAAATGACTGAAATAATACTAATAATCACGGCAAATACGGACATTTGTAAGGGAGATTTTGCTAAATATCTAGCACAAGCTGGAGGAACTATTAGCATAGAAGTAATTAAAAATATTCCTACAATTTTTACAGTAACGCTCACTGTTATCGCTATTAGAAAAACAAATAATAATTGATGTTTAAAATAGCTAATATTATATGATTCCGCCAAATCTCTACTGATGGTTATTAATAATAATTTATGCCATTTTGTCCATATTAAGAAATATATAATCAGCAAAACAATATATATATAATATATTTCTTTTAGCTTTAGCACAAAAATATCTCCAAATAGAAAATGATGTAGCTCAAAATCTTCTCCTTTATCTACAAAACTCATCAAAATTAATCCTATGGCCAAGCCACCATGAGCTAATATACCTAGCAGATTATCGGTTTCTAATATTTTTTTGCTTTGTAAGTAGCTAAGTAATATAGCGAATAAAATTGCAGTTAGCAAAATGCTTATATGTATATCTATATTGATTAAAAAACCAACAGCTACTCCCAATAAAGCAGAGTGGGACAAGGAATCTCCAAAATAAGACATTTTTTTCCAAATAACGAATGAACCTAAAACTCCTGTAATAAAGCTTAAACCTATGCCTGCAAATAAGGCTTTTATAATGATTTCATCCATGATGGTGATTGTGATAATGATTATAAATAGAAACCAACTTATCCATATTATTGCCAAAAATTGAAATAAATTTAGGGTCTTTTGCTACATCTTTTGGCTTTCCTTGACAACAAATATGATGATATAGGCAAATAACTTTTTTAGTAGAGGACATAACCATATGTAAATCATGAGAAATCATCAAAATGGTTTTTTTTTCTTTTTGATAAATATCATTAATTAATTGATATAATTCTAATTGTGCAGAAATATCCAAATTTTGAGCAGGTTCGTCCAAGATCAATAAATCAGGGTTTTTTAACAATGATTTTGCTAATAAAACTTTTTGCATTTCTCCTTGAGATAACACGGTTATTTGTTTGCTTAATAAAGATTCTATTTTTAATTTTTTAACTATATTGTCCAAAAAGTTTGAGGCTATTGTTTCTTGTAATTTAAGAAAATATAAAACATTGATGGGCATATTAATAGATAAGGATATTTGTTGAGGAACATATCCTATGGTAAGATTTTTTTGTTTTTTTAATGTGCCGTTAGTTTGCTTTAAAATTCCTAAAATTATTTTCAATAAAGTACTTTTACCAGAGCCATTAGGCCCTACAATAGTAATAAAGTCGTTTTTTCTTATTTCAAAAGAGATATTTTGTAAAATATGCTTTTTATCGGCAGTAAAATTTAGGTTTTTTAAGGAAATTAAAGCTGTGCTTTTTGTCATAATCATTTAAAAAAATCTTTGTCAAAATATAATAAAATAGGATTTTTCTGTGTTTTTCTAATTTTATTATTTATTTATGGTTGTATTTAATACCATTTTATGATATAATGCAACTTCTCAATAGAGAACTTTAGTTATTTTACAAAAAATATATATTTATGTCTAGCACAAAAGAGTTTAATAATAATTCTAGCGATATCAGAAATTTCTCCAGTCTAAAAGATATGGAGAGGTTGCAAGATGTAAAAATCAAAAGTTTTCAAGAAAAAATACTTGCAGAAAGAGGGATGGCTCAAGGACAAGAAAAATCCTTAGAATCAATAAAACAATCAATAAAACAATCAATAAAAGTTTGTAATGCTGTAATAAAAGAATCTATTGATGGCTTAAAAAACACTTTAGCAGCAAATCCTAAAGCAACAATATCAAGACAAGAAACAAGAGATGGAAGATTATATAATGTTACTTATGGCTTAAAAAATGAAGAAATACAAATTTTAGAAATACAATCTTGCGAACATTCTGCAAAAAAAGATGGGCAACAAACTGATTCACAAGATCAAACTAGCAACAAGCAATCTCAAAGTTGGGTTGACAGAACTCGCTTAGACAAACAAAATAATACCCTATCTTCTTTTGTAGAAAATTTGCTTGCAGAAAGAGAAGGTTGCTCTGATGAGCAGGCCAAATATCGTGGATAGTAAAAAATTATTACTTTTTTAAGGCCTTCAATCCAGGAATTTTTTTTCCTTCTAGCCATTCAAGAAATGCTCCTCCTGCTGTTGATAAATAGCTAAAACTATCTTGTAATTTTGCTGCATTAAGTGAGGCAACTACATCTCCTCCACCTGCGATTGAAATTATTTTTTTTTCTTGAGTTAAATTTGCAATGGATCTTGCTATTGTCTCTGTAGCAATATTAAAAGGTTTATATTCAAAAGCACCAACTGGACCATTCCAAATTATTGTCTGATGCTTTTTTATTTCATTAATTATCTTAAAACAGCTATCTGGTCCTAGATCTAAGATCATTTTGTCATCAGGAACATTATCATTACTTACTATTGTTATTTTTTGAGCATCAATTAATTGCTCAGATACTACTACATCATCTGGTAATATTATGTTGCAATTATAATCTATTGCATCTTTTAGCACTTTTTTAGCCACATCGACAAAATTATCTTCACATAAGGATTTTCCTATGTTATGTCCTTGAGCTTTTAAAAAATTATTTGCCATACCACCGCCAATGATGATGGTGTCAGCTTTTTTGATTAACTTTTGTAGCAATCCTAATTTTGTAGAAATCTTTGAGCCACCAACAATGGCCAAAAAGGGTTTTTTTGGTGTTGTTAAAAAATGCTCTAAATTGCTTATTTCTTCTTCAAACAACAAGCCTATACCGCAAGGTAGAAAATGAGTAATGGCATCAATAGAGCTGTGAGCTCTGTGGGAGCAAGAGAAAGTATCGTTAATATAGATGTCTCCTAAAGAAGCTAAATTTTTTGCAAATTTTTTGTCATTTTTTTCTTCTTCTTGATGAAATCTTAGGTTTTCTAATAATAGAACTTCTTGAGATTTTAGTTCAGAAACTGCTTTTTGAGCTAGAGAGCCAGTAGCATCAACAGAAAACTTCACTTTATATTTCTGTGGCAATAATTCTGAGATAGCATCTACTAAAGGAGCTAGGGACATATCAGGAGAGAATTTTCCTTTTGGTCTGCCAAAATGTGATAATAAGATGATTTTTGCATTTTGTTTAACGAGATATTTTATGGTAGGAATGATTCTAACTATTCTTGAGTTATCAACAATTTTTCCATTGGCAACAGGGACATTGATATCCACTCTAACTAAAACTTTTTTATTGTTAAAATTAAAATCTTTTAGAGTTTTTATGTTTTTCATAAGTTAAGATGCTTTTTTACCGTCCATACAAAGACAGTTGCACACTGTAATTGTTATATAGCTTAAATACCACTAGAATTTTAAAAAAATAAACTTGCCTTTTTAGAAGAAATAGATTATTTTTTTAGAGATTTATACGAGAACTTAATTTATAATTTGAAAAATGGCTAGAAAATGCATCTTAACTAACAGATCTTCACAATTTGGTAACAATGTTTCCAATTCTCAAAGAAAAACCAGAAGAAAATTTGAAACTAACATTCAGAATTCTACTTTTACCAGTGAATATTTAGGAAAAATTCAATTAAAAGTTGTGCCTAGAACTATTAGAACCGTAGATTTTAAAGGAGGTATAGATAATTTCTTGTTAAACAGTAAAGCAAAAAAATTAAGTTTAGAAGCTTTAAAGCTTAGAAACAGAATTAAAAAAATAATCAAAAAATCTGCAACTGCACAATCAGTAGCATAACAGAGTTTCAAAAAATATTACTTTTTTAACTTGATTAATTTCACAGCAAAAAATTTTTTCTGAAAGCACTATTTTCTCCATAATTAGTCGCACCTAAATAGTCGCACCTAAATAATTACATTTTTAGTTAAATTAACAATTATTAAATAATAAAAAGTGTGTTTTTTCTTAAAAAAATACTTTTTATATAATATGGATTCTCTACCCAAAGCTCACATATCTTTTCATCTGATTGCTTTTCTATTTCTTTTAACATCAATAATCCACACATTAACCTTATGGGAAGCCCACCTCTACCTAAATTACTATATTTTAATGAAAATTTCTCTTCCATGCTTCTCCAATCTACTAATTTTGATAATATTACTAGTTTATGCTTCATATTTATGATATTTACTAATTCATTTCTGAACATATCCATATCATTTCCTGTTTGGTGAGTTTTGTGTAACATTTTTGCAAGGTTTTAAGAGTCATTGGTAATAAGCTTGTGTTTTTACTATGCAAATTATACAACTAAACCCTTATACTGCAAGGCTTTTTATAGTTTTTTAGGGACGACTATTTAATTTGATGCTCATATAATTTTTATTGTAAAAGTTTTGTATTTAAATACCATTTAGGTTCTATTTCTTGCAATATCTCTGTCTGTAGTCCTTCTCCTTGTCCAAAATTATTACTCCCTGCTCTTCCTGTTCTTATCTCTGTATTTTTAGGCAATTCTACATCCGTTACCCATAATATAAATGTTCTTGCTGTTTTTTGCACAGATTTCTTTAAAAATTCCTATTTCTAATAGATTATTTTAAAATAATAAAATTATCAACTTCTATTATGTTTAAATTTATTTTAATAGATCTTTTATATAAAATTCCTTTTATTATTTTATCCTCAAATTATCATTTTTTACCCATACTCACTTACTGCTATTTTGTCCAACCTATACAATCCAATATCTCTCCTGTATTTATGTCTATTAAATACTTAAAACCATTCTGTAATCCCGCAATAAATTCACATTTTAATAAATCTAAATTAGGCTCATCTATCTCTATTTCATCTTTATCTACCATTATTGCATATCTCTTCACAACTTTTCCATTTTCTTTTATATAAAATCTCATTCCTACATATACACTATCTTCTTTATACCCCTTATGATTATATTCTGCTACTTGCCATAATAATTTTCCTGTCTGTTTGCTGTAGCAAAAGAGATTTTGATCTACTTCTTCTTCAGGAGTGGCATCTCTTGGTAAAATATTTTCTATTTTTTCTCTTGCATAAAAAGCTAAATTTAACCAATTAACTAAAAAAAATATTCTATCGGGTAATTCTATATAAGATAATATTCTACTTTTAAAATCTACCTTAAATTTACCAAACTTTGCTATACTTCTATTTTTATTTAATTTGATGCTCATATAATTTTTATTGTAAAGGTTTTGTATTTAAATACCATTCAGATTTTATTTTGTCCAATATCTCTGTCTGTAGTCCTTCTCCTTGTCCAAAACTATTACTCCCTGCTCTTCCTGTTCTTATCTCTGTATTTTTAGGCAATTTTACATCCGTTACCCATAATATAAATGTTCTTGCTGTTTTTTGCACAGATTTCTTTAAAAATTCCTATTTCTAATAGATTATTTTAAAATAATAAAATTATCAACCTCTATTATGTTTAAATTTATTTTAATAGATCTTTTATATAAAATTCCTTTTATTATTTTATCCTCAAATTATCATTTTTTACCCATACTCACTTACTGCTATTTTGTCCAACCTATACAATCCAATATCTCTCCTGTATCTATGTCTATTAAATACTCAAAACCATTCTGTAATCCCGCACTAAATTCACATTTTGATAAATCTAAATTAGGCTCATCTATCTCTATTTCATGTTTATCTACCATTATTGCATATCTCTTCACAACTTTTCCATTTTCTTTTATTTCAATAGCCATTCCTACATATACACTTTTCACTTTATACCCCTTATGATTATATTCTGCTACTTGCCATAATAATTTTCCTGTCTGTTTGCTGTAGCAAAAGAGATTTTGATCTACTTCTTCTTCAGGAGTGGCTTCTCTTGGCAGAAGTTCCCTTCCTGCTATTTTTTCTCTTTCATGAAAAGCTAAATTTAACCAATTAACTAAAAAAAATATTCTATCAGGTAATGCTATATAAGATAATATTCTACTTTTAAAATCTACCTTAAATTTACCAAACTTTGCTATACTTCTATTTTTATTTAATTTGATGCTCATATAATTTTTATTGTAAAGGTTTTGTATTTAAATACCATTTAGGTTCTATTTCTTGCAATATCTCTGTCTGTAGTCCTTCTCCTTGTCCAAAATTATTACTCCCTGCTCTTCCTGTTCTTATCTCTGTATTTTTAGGCAATTTTACATCCGTTACCCATAATATAAATGTTCTTGCTGTTTTTTGCACAGATTTCTTTAAAAATTCCTATTTCTAATAGATTATTTTAAAATAATAAAATTATCAACTTCTATTATGTTTAAATTTATTTTAATAGATCTTTTATATAAAATTCCTTTTATTATTTTATCCTCAAATTATCATTTTTTACCCATACTCACTTACTGCTATTTTGTCCAACCTATACAATCCAATATCTCTCCTGTATTTATGTCTATTAAATAATTAAAACCATTCTGTAATCCCGCACTAAATTCACATTTTGATAAATCTAAATTAGGCTCATCTATCTCTATTTCATGTTTATCTACCATTATTTCATATTCCTTAATAACTTTTCCATTTTCTTTTATTTCAATACCCATTCCTACATATACACTATCTTCTTTATACCCCTTATGATTATATTCTGCTACTTGCCATAATAATTTTCCTGTCTGTTTGCTGTAGCAAAAGAGATTTTGATCTACTTCTTCTTCAGGAGTGGCATCGTCTGGTACAATATTTTCTATTTTTTCTCTTTCATGAAAAGCTAAATTTAACCAATTAACTAAAAAAAATATTCTATCAGGTAATTCTATATAAGATAATATTCTACTTTTAAAATCTACCTTAAATTTACCAAACTTTGCTATACTTCTATTTTTATTTAATTTGATGCTCATATAATTTTTATTGTAAAGGTTTTGTATTTAAATACCATTTAGGTTCTATTTCGTCCAATATCTCTGTCTGTAGTCCTTCTCCTTGTCCAAAACTATTACTCCCTGCTCTTCCTGTTCTTATCTCTCTATTTTTAGGCAATTTTACATCCGTTACCCATAATATAAATGTTCTTGCTGTTTTTTGCACAAATTTCTTTAAAAATTCCTATTTCTAATAGATTATTTTAAAATAATAAAATTATCAACTTCTATTATGTTTAAATTTATTTTAATAGATCTTTTATATAAAATTCCTTTTATTATTTTATCCTCAAATTATCATTTTTTACCCATACTCACTTACTGCTATTTTGTCCAACCTATACAATCCAATATCTCTCCTGTATCTATGTCTATTAAATACTCAAAACCATTCTGTAATCCCGCACTAAATTCACATTTTGATAAATCTAAATTAGGCTCATCTATCTCTATTTCATGTTTATCTACCATTATTGCATATTCCTTAATAACTTTTCCATTTTCTTTTATTTCAATACCCATTCCTACATATACACTTTTCACTTTATACCCCTTATGATTATATTCTGCTACTTGCCATAATAATTTTCCTGTCTGTTTGCTGTAGCAAAAGAGATTTTCTCTTACTCGTTCTTCAGGAGTGGCTTCTCTTGGCAGAAGTTCCCTTCCTGCTATTTTTTCTCTTTCATGAAAAGCTAAATTTAATGGATTAACTAAAAAGATTATTCTATCGGGTAATTCTATATATGATTTTATAGCAGTTTTAAAATCTACTTTAAATTTACCAAACTTTGCTATACTTCTATTTTTATTTAATTTGATGCTCATATAATTTTTATTGTAAAGGTTTTATATTTAAATACCATTTAGGTTTTATTTCGTCCAATATCTCTGTCTGTAGTCCTTCTCCTTGCCCAAAACTATTACTCCCTGCTCTTCCTGTTCTTATCTCTCTATTTTTAGGCAATTCTACATCCGTTACCCATAATATAAATGTTCTTGCTGTTTTTTGCACAGATTTCTTTAAAAATTCCTATTTCTAATAGATTATTTTAAAATAATGAAATTATCAACTTCTATTATGTTTAAATTTATTTTAATAGATCTTTTATATAAAATTCCTTTTATTATTTTATCCTCAAATTATCATTTTTTACCCATACTCACTTACTGCTATTTTGTCCAACCTATACAATCCAATATCTCTCCTGTATTTATGTCTATTAAATACTCAAAACCATTCTGTAATCCCGCACTAAATTCACATTTTGATAAATCTAAATTAGGCTCATCTATCTCTATTTCATGTTTATCTACCATTATTGCATATTCCTTAATAACTTTTCCATTTTCTTTTATTTCAATAGCCATTCCTACATATACACTATCTTCTTTATACCCCTTATGATTATATTCTGCTACTTGCCATAATAATTTTCCTGTCTGTTTGCTGTAGCAAAAGAGATTTTCTCTTACTCGTTCTTCAGGAGTGGCTTCTCTTGGCAGAAGTTCCCTTCCTGCTATTTTTTCTCTTTCATGAAAAGCTAAATTTAATGGATTAACTAAAAAGATTATTCTATCGGGTAATGCTATATATGATTTTATAGCAGTTTTAAAATCTACCTTAAATTTACCAAACTTTGCTATACTTCTATTTTTATTTAATTTGATGCTCATATAATTTTTATTGTAAAGGTTTTGTATTTAAATACCATTTAGGTTCTATTTCGTCCAATATCTCTGTCTGTAGTCCTTCTCCTTGTCCAAAACTATTACTCCCTGCTCTTCCTGTTCTTATCTCTGTATTTTTAGGCAATTTTACATCCGTTACCCATAATATAAATGTTCTTGCTGTTTTTTGCACAAATTTCTTTAAAAATTCCTATTTCTAATAGATTATTTTAAAATAATAAAATTATCAACTTCTATTATGTTTAAATTTATTTTAATAGATCTTTTATATAAAATTCCTTTTATTATTTTATCCTCAAATTATCATTTTTTACCCATACTCACTTACTGCTATTTTGTCCAACCTATACAATCCAATATCTCTCCTGTATTTATGTCTATTAAATACTCAAAACCATTCTGTAATCCCGCACTAAATTCACATTTTGATAAATCTAAATTAGGCTTATCTATCTCTATTTCATGTTTATCTACCATTATTGCATATCTCTTCACAACTTTTCCATTTTCTTTTATTTCAATAGCCATTCCTACATATACACTTTTCACTTTATACCCCTTATGATTATATTCTGCTACTTGCCATAATAATTTTCCTGTCTGTTTGCTGTAGCAAAAGAGATTTTGATCTACTTCTTCTTCAGGAGTGGCATCGTCTGGTACAATATTTTCTATTTTTTCTCTTTCATGAAAAGCTAAATTTAACCAATTAACTAAAAAAAATATTCTATCAGGTAATTCTATATAAGATAATATTCTACTTTTAAAATCTACCTTAAATTTACCAAACTTTGCTATACTTCTATTTTTATTTAATTTGATGCTCATATAATTTTTATTGTAAAGGTTTTGTATTTAAATACCATTTAGGTTGTTTTGTGCTCAATATCTCTGTCTGTAGTCCTTCTCCTTGTCCAAAATTATTACTCCCTGCTCTTCCTGTTCTTATCTCTGTATTTTTAGGCAATTCTACATCCGTTACCCATAATATAAATGTTCTTGCTGTTTTTTGCACAAATTTCTTTAAAAATTCCTATTTCTAATAGATTATTTTAAAATAATAAAATTATCAACTTCTATTATGTTTAAATTTATTTTAATAGATCTTTTATATAAAATTCCTTTTATTATTTTATCCTCAAATTATCATTTTTTGCCCATACTCACTTACTGCTATTTTGTCCAACCTATACAATCCAATATCTCTCCTGTATCTATGTCTATTAAATAATTAAAACCATTCTGTAATCCCGCACTAAATTCACATTTTGATAAATCTAAATTAGGCTCATCTATCTCTATTTCATGTTTATCTACCATTATTTCATATTCCTTAATAACTTTTCCATTTTCTTTTATTTCAATACCCATTCCTACATATACACTTTTCACTTTATACCCCTTATGATTATATTCTGCTACTTGCCATAATAATTTTCCTGTCTGTTTGCTGTAGCAAAAGAGATTTTGATCTACTTCTTCTTCAGGAGTGGCTTCTCTTGGCAGAAGTTCCCTTCCTGCTATTTTTTCTCTTTCATGAAAAGCTAAATTTAACCAATTAACTAAAAAAAATATTCTATCAGGTAATTCTATATAAGATAATATTCTACTTTTAAAATCTACCTTAAATTTACCAAACTTTGCTATACTTCTATTTTTATTTAATTTGATGCTCATATAATTTTTATTGTAAAGGTTTTGTATTTAAATACCATTTAGGTTCTATTTTTTGCAATATCTCTGTCTGTAGTCCTTCTCCTTGTCCAAAACTATTACTCCCTGCTCTTCCTGTTCTTATCTCTCTATTTTTAGGCAATTCTACATCCGTTACCCATAATATAAATGTTCTTGCTGTTTTTTGCACAAATTTCTTTAAAAATTCCTATTTCTAATAGATTATTTTAAAATAATAAAATTATCAACTTCTATTATGTTTAAATTTATTTTAATAGATCTTTTATATAAAATTCCTTTTATTATTTTATCCTCAAATTATCATTTTTTACCCATACTCACTTACTGCTATTTTGTCCAACCTATACAATCCAATATCTCTCCTGTATTTATGTCTATTAAATACTCAAAACCATTCTGTAATCCCGCACTAAATTCACATTTTGATAAATCTAAATTAGGCTTATCTATCTCTATTTCATCTTTATCTACCATTATTGCATATCTCTTCACAACTTTTCCATTTTCTTTTATTTCAATAGCCATTCCTACATATACACTTTTCACTTTATACCCCTTATGATTATATTCTGCTACTTGCCATAATAATTTTCCTGTCTGTTTGCTGTAGCAAAAGAGATTTTCTCTTACTCGTTCTTCAGGAGTGGCTTCCTCTGGCATAAGTTCCCTTCCTGCTATTTTTTCTCTTTCATGAAAAGCTAAATTTAATGGATTAACTAAAAAAAATATTCTATCAGGTAATGCTATATATGATCTTATAGCAGTTTTAAAATCTACTTTAAATTTACCAAACTTTGCTATACTTCTATTTTTATTTAATTTGATGCTCATATAATTTTTATTGTAAAGGTTTTGTATTTAAATACCATTCAGGTTTTATTTCTTGCAATATCTCTGTCTGTAGTCCTTCTCCTTGTCCAAAACTATTACTCCCTGCTCTTCCTGTTCTTATCTCTGTATTTTTAGGCAATTTTACATCCGTTACCCATAATATAAATGTTCTTGCTGTTTTTTGCACAAATTTCTTTAAAAATTCCTATTTCTAATAGATTATTTTAAAATAATAAAATTATCAACTTCTATTATGTTTAAATTTATTTTAATAGATCTTTTATATAAAATTCCTTTTATTATTTTATCCTCAAATTATCATTTTTTACCCATACTCACTTACTGCTATTTTGTCCAACCTATACAATCCAATATCTCTCCTGTATTTATGTCTATTAAATACTTAAAACCATTCTGTAATCCCGCAATAAATTCACATTTTGATAAATCTAAATTAGGCTCATCTATCTCTATTTCATCTTTATCTACCATTATTGCATATCTCTTCACAACTTTTCCATTTTCTTTTATATAAAATCTCATTCCTACATATACACTTTTCACTTTATACCCCTTATGATTATATTCTGCTACTTGCCATAATAATTTTCCTGTCTGTTTGCTGTAGCAAAAGAGATTTTCTCTTACTCGTTCTTCAGGAGTGGCATCTCTTGGTGAAATATTTTCTATTTTTTCTCTTGCATAAAAAGCTAAATTTAACCAATTAACTAAAAAAAATATTCTATCAGGTAATTCTATATAAGATAATATTCTACTTTTAAAATCTACCTTAAATTTACCAAACTTTGCTATACTTCTATTTTTATTTAATTTGATGCTCATATAATTTTTATTGTAAAGGTTTTGTATTTAAATACCATTTAGGTTCTATTTTTTGCAATATCTCTGTCTGTAGTCCTTCTCCTTGTCCAAAACTATTACTCCCTGCTCTTCCTGTTCTTATCTCTCTATTTTTAGGCAATTCTACATCCGTTACCCATAATATAAATGTTCTTGCTGTTTTTTGCACAAATTTCTTTAAAAATTCCTATTTCTAATAGATTATTTTAAAATAATAAAATTATCAACTTCTATTATGTTTAAATTTATTTTAATAGATCTTTTATATAAAATTCCTTTTATTATTTTATCCTCAAATTATCATTTTTTACCCATACTCACTTACTGCTATTTTGTCCAACCTATACAATCCAATATCTCTCCTGTATTTATGTCTATTAAATACTTAAAACCATTCTGTAATCCCGCAATAAATTCACATTTTGATAAATCTAAATTAGGCTCATCTATCTCTATTTCATCTTTATCTACCATTATTGCATATCTCTTCACAACTTTTCCATTTTCTTTTATATAAAATCTCATTCCTATATATACACTATCTTCTTTATACCCCTTATGATTATATTCTGCTACTTGCCATAATAATTTTCCTGTCTGTTTGCTGTAGCAAAAGAGATTTTCTCTTACTCGTTCTTCAGGAGTGGCTTCCTCTGGCATAAGTTCCCTTCCTGCTATTTTTTCTCTTTCATGAAAAGCTAAATTTAATGGATTAACTAAAAAAAATATTCTATCAGGTAATGCTATATATGATCTTATAGCAGTTTTAAAATCTACTTTAAATTTACCAAACTTTGCTATACTTCTATTTTTATTTAATTTGATGCTCATATAATTTTTATTGTAAAGGTTTTGTATTTAAATACCATTCAGGTTTTATTTCGTCCAATATCTTTGTCTGTAGTCCTTCTCCTTGTCCAAAACTATTACTCCCTGCTCTTCCTGTTCTTATCTCTCTATTTTTAGGCAATTTTACATCCGTTACCCATAATATAAATGTTCTTGCTGTTTTTTGCACAAATTTCTTTAAAAATTCCTATTTCTAATAGATTATTTTAAAATAATGAAATTATCAACTTCTATTATGTTTAAATTTATTTTAATAGATCTTTTATATAAAATTCCTTTTATTATTTTATCCTCAAATTATCATTTTTTACCCATACTCACTTACTGCTATTTTGTCCAACCTATACAATCCAATATCTCTCCTGTATCTATGTCTATTAAATAATTAAAACCATTCTGTAATCCCGCACTAAATTCACATTTTGATAAATCTAAATTAGGCTCATCTATCTCTATTTCATGTTTATCTACCATTATTTCATATTCCTTAATAACTTTTCCATTTTCTTTTATTTCAATACCCATTCCTACATATACACTTTTCACTTTATACCCCTTATGATTATATTCTGCTACTTGCCATAATAATTTTCCTGTCTGTTTGCTGTAGCAAAAGAGATTTTGATCTACTTCTTCTTCAGGAGTGGCATCTCTTGGTAAAATATTTTCTATTTTTTCTCTTGCATAAAAAGCTAAATTTAACCAATTAACTAAAAAAAATATTCTATCGGGTAATTCTATATAAGATAATATTCTACTTTTAAAATCTACCTTAAATTTACCAAACTTTGCTATACTTCTATTTTTATTTAATTTGATGCTCATATAATTTTTATTGTAAAGGTTTTATATTTAAATACCATTCAGGTTGTTTTGTGCTCAATATCTCTGTCTGTAGTCCTTCTCCTTGTCCAAAACTATTACTCCCTGCTCTTCCTGTTCTTATCTCTGTATTTTTAGGCAATTCTACATCCGTTACCCATAATATAAATGTTCTTGCTGTTTTTTGCACAGATTTCTTTAAAAATTCCTATTTCTAATAGATTATTTTAAAATAATGAAATTATCAACTTCTATTATGTTTAAATTTATTTTAATAGATCTTTTATATAAAATTCCTTTTATTATTTTATCCTCAAATTATCATTTTTTACCCATACTCACTTACTGCTATTTTGTCCAACCTATACAATCCAATATCTCTCCTGTATCTATGTCTATTAAATACTCAAAACCATTCTGTAATCCCGCACTAAATTCACATTTTGATAAATCTAAATTAGGCTCATCTATCTCTATTTCATGTTTATCTACCATTATTGCATATCTCTTCACAACTTTTCCATTTTCTTTTATTTCAATAGCCATTCCTACATATACACTTTTCACTTTATACCCCTTATGATTATATTCTGCTACTTGCCATAATAATTTTCCTGTCTGTTTGCTGTAGCAAAAGAGATTTTGATCTACTTCTTCTTCAGGAGTGGCTTCTCTTGGCAGAAGTTCCCTTCCTGCTATTTTTTCTCTTTCATGAAAAGCTAAATTTAACCAATTAACTAAAAAAAATATTCTATCAGGTAATGCTATATAAGATAATATTCTACTTTTAAAATCTACCTTAAATTTACCAAACTTTGCTATACTTCTATTTTTATTTAATTTGATGCTCATATAATTTTTATTGTAAAGGTTTTGTATTTAAATACCATTTAGGTTCTATTTCTTGCAATATCTCTGTCTGTAGTCCTTCTCCTTGTCCAAAATTATTACTCCCTGCTCTTCCTGTTCTTATCTCTGTATTTTTAGGCAATTTTACATCCGTTACCCATAATATAAATGTTCTTGCTGTTTTTTGCACAGATTTCTTTAAAAATTCCTATTTCTAATAGATTATTTTAAAATAATAAAATTATCAACTTCTATTATGTTTAAATTTATTTTAATAGATCTTTTATATAAAATTCCTTTTATTATTTTATCCTCAAATTATCATTTTTTACCCATACTCACTTACTGCTATTTTGTCCAACCTATACAATCCAATATCTCTCCTGTATTTATGTCTATTAAATAATTAAAACCATTCTGTAATCCCGCACTAAATTCACATTTTGATAAATCTAAATTAGGCTCATCTATCTCTATTTCATGTTTATCTACCATTATTTCATATTCCTTAATAACTTTTCCATTTTCTTTTATTTCAATACCCATTCCTACATATACACTTTTCACTTTATACCCCTTATGATTATATTCTGCTACTTGCCATAATAATTTTCCTGTCTGTTTGCTGTAGCAAAAGAGATTTTCTCTTACTCGTTCTTCAGGAGTGGCATCTCTTGGTGAAATATTTTCTATTTTCTTTCTTGCATAATAAGCTAAATTTAATGGACTAACTAAAAAGATTATTCTATCAGGTAATGCTATATATGATCTTATAGCAGTTTTAAAATCTACCTTAAATTTACCAAACTTTGCTATACTTCTATTTTTATTTAATTTGATGCTCATATAATTTTTATTGTAAAGGTTTTGTATTTAAATACCATTTAGGTTCTATTTCGTACAATATCTCTGTCTGTAGTCCTTCTCCTTGTCCAAAACTATTACTCCCTGCTCTTCCTGTTCTTATCTCTGTATTTTTAGGCAATTTTACATCCGTTACCCATAATATAAATGTTCTTGCTGTTTTTTGCACAGATTTCTTTAAAAATTCCTATTTCTAATAGATTATTTTAAAATAATAAAATTATCAACTTCTATTATGTTTAAATTTATTTTAATAGATCTTTTATATAAAATTCCTTTTATTATTTTATCCTCAAATTATCATTTTTTACCCATACTCACTTACTGCTATTTTGTCCAACCTATACAATCCAATATCTCTCCTGTATCTATGTCTATTAAATACTCAAAACCATTCTGTAATCCCGCACTAAATTCACATTTTGATAAATCTAAATTAGGCTCATCTATCTCTATTTCATGTTTATCTACCATTATTGCATATTCCTTAATAACTTTTCCATTTTCTTTTATTTCAATACCCATTCCTACATATACACTTTTCACTTTATACCCCTTATGATTATATTCTGCTACTTGCCATAATAATTTTCCTGTCTGTTTGCTGTAGCAAAAGAGATTTTGACTTATTTCGTATAAATTAGTTGCATGATACCAATTTAATAAAATTATTATTCTATCTGGTAACTCTATTAAATATTTAATTTCATTAGGAGCTTTTATAACTAAATTATTATCTAATTCTATATTAGTATTTACAAAAGTCTCTTCCCCAGCAGATAAAATCTTCTTTGTTTTATGTAATTTATATCCCATTTTTATTTTATTTTAATTGTATTTTTAAACCAATTCGAATTAATGTCTTCTCTAGGTACTAATATCTCTGTCTGTAGTCCTTCTCCTTGTCCAAAACTATTACTTCCTGCTCTTCCTGTTCTTATCTCTGTATTTTTAGGCAATTTTACATCCGTTACCCATAATATAAATGTTCTTGCTGTTTTTTGCACAGATTTCTTTAAAAATTCCTATTTCTAATAGATTATTTTAAAATAATAAAATTATCAACCTCTATTATGTTTAAATTTATTTTAATAGATCTTTTATATAAAATTCCTTTTATTATTTTATCCTCAAATTATCATTTTTTACCCATACTCACTTACTGCTATTTTGTCCAACCTATACAATCCAATATCTCTCCTGTATCTATGTCTATTAAATACTCAAAACCATTCTGTAATCCCGCACTAAATTCACATTTTGATAAATCTAAATTAGGCTTACCTATCTCTATTTCATCTTTATCTAACCCCAGTTATGCTTTTTTTAACTTATAACCCCTTGATTTTTGAATGTTAAAGTTAATTTTAGGTTTATTCTGTTTAAAATCATATGCAATTAACCCAGAAATAATATTCATAAAGAAATTGACGGGAGTTTTATATCTATGAGAAATAATGCTAAAAAACCCTTTTATGGAACCTATAACAGTTTCTACAATACCTCTTTTGGATAATAAAAATCTATTTTTCTTGCTTATTTCTTGTTTTTTCATATTTTTTCTTGTTTTTGTAAATAATTCTAATCCCTGAGATAATAAATTATTTTTAATTTTTTTGCTTATATAGTCGCACCTAAATAATTACATTTTTAGTTAAATTAACAATTATTAAATAATAAAAAGTGTGTTTTTTCTTAAAAAAATACTTTTTATTACAAAAATTACCATTTGGATTTTGGCAAAAAGATAACTATCTATGCAATTTAACAGCTTTCTTAAGTTAAATCCCATAGCAGTTGCTATTGCATTCATATTATCGCCCACTTTCCCTTTAAGATAACATCTTGCCCCCCTTGAGCCATCATTTTTAATATGACCTATCACTGGCTCTATCGCATTTCTTCGTTTTTGATATTTCTTTTGCAAAATAGATAATGTTTTCTTTCTTGTTCTTGCCACAATAACATTTTTATCTTTTATTCCATGACCTTTATAGCCTTGATCAACATAAACCTCCCTAAAACTCTTGCCACTCAACCTTTCTGCTTGTTCCAAATTAGATTTTAATGTATGTCCATCATACGGATTGTTATCAAATGACTTTGCTCCTAAAACAAAATTTGACCTAGAACTTACTACAAAACCTACTTTACAACCAAACTCATATTTCTTGTGAGCTTTTCCCTTACTTATGCAACTCACATCTTCATGCCATGAATAAATCTTATTCTTATCCGTTCTTTGCTGATTGTAAATTAACTTTGCTCTTAGCAATGCTTGAAATAATTTACTATTGTTTTTCAAATCTCCTTTCTTATTATCAATATCCCTTATTACTCTACCCAAATAATTCTTTACTTTCTTCTGTTCTGCTTTTGCTTTTCTACCCTTTCTTGACATACTGTATCTCGCTGACATAAAAAGACTCTTTTTACCAACTATTCTATAATTCTGCCTCAATTTTATACCCTCTGCTTCTGCCAACTTTACCAAACTCTCCCTTGCTTTATGGCACAGCTTAGTATCTGTAGGATAAGTTATTGCTTTTTCTTGAACTGTGCTATCTACTGTTACCCTCTTAAAATCAGCTGATTTTAAAACTTTTGTATTTTTTGCTATTTCTATTGTTTCTGACAATAAATATTCCATTCCTTCTTCTCCTATTCTTTTTCTAAAATATACCAAATTCTCTGGAACTGTTGGTAACTTATGCTCAAAATATCTACTTCCACAAAAATATTGATAATATGGATTCTCTACCCAAAGCTCACATATCTTTTCATCTGATTGCTTTTCTATTTCTTTTAACATCAATAATCCACACATTAACCTTATGGGAAGCCCACCTCTACCTAAATTACTATATTTTAATGAAAATTTCTCTTCCATGCTTCTCCAATCTACTAATTTTGATAATATTACTAGTTTATGCTTCATATTTATGATATTTACTAATTCATTTCTGAACATATCCATATCATTTCCTGTTTGGTGAGTTTTGTGTAACATTTTTGCAAGGTTTTAAGAGTTATTGGTAAAAAGCTTGTGTTTTTACTATGCAAATTATACAACTAAACCCTTATACTGCAAGGCTTTTTATAGTTTTTTAGGGACGACTATATATCCTTTATCTCCAAACAATTTTCCTTTTAGTGTTTTAGCTAAAGCAAGCACTGTATCTAGATCTGAACCATTACCCTTTGTAATAGACATATTAACTACTTCTGCTTTATGATTTATAAGCAAGTGTAACTTGAAACCAAAAAACCAGCCCATAGTTGACTTTCCTCTTGATGCTAGTCCTTTAAATGTTTTATGCCTTCTTATCCTTTGATTTTTACATACTGGAATGTATGTTGAATCAATATTAATAGCACCCTGTTTTTTCATTTTTATTAATTATTTCTAATAAAAAAGAGCTAAGTGGCATAAATGCTATCTTTTGAATATGTGTAAACCTTGCATAACAAGGCATATTAGGAAAATACTTTTGTAAATTAGGCTTTGCAAACTCAATATAATAATTTTTAAAACAATCATAACTACTATTATTATACAATATTAATATACACATTATATCACTAGATTTAAGCCTGTCCTTCCCTTCTTTCCTTAATTTACTACTCTTTTCTGATATTAATTTTTGATTGAAGTACTTAAAAAATAATTTACAAAAATCATCTATTTGACAATATAGTTTTATTAGTTCAATATCACTTACTAGCATAGCTTTTTTTATTTAGGTTAAAAAAAATATTAAAATGTCTATGCTAACTTTTTGCAAGGCTTTTTATTAAAAAAAAGCATAACTGGGGTTATATCATAACCAATTCTTGATAACATTACTGAAATTTTTCTATAACCAAAAAATGGATGCTTACTCCATATTTCTCTTATATCATTAAGTAAATCTGATGAAATTATTCGGGGGCTTTTGTTGATAGTAATAGCTAGATTTTCCAACCTCTAATATCTGACATTGTTTGTTAATAGAAAAATGGGGGTGTGCTATATTTATAAAATTTTTTCTTGTTTCCATAGCTACTCCCCCAAGACTTTTTTTAAAAAAATCCCTCTCCATTATTACCTCTCCTATTTTCTCATGAAGTTTTGAAATTTCTAAGCTTTTATTTGACAATTCAATGTTATTATTTGAACTAAATATCTCCTTACCTCCTTCTTTAAATTGCTTCACCCATTTATTAATACAAGAGCTACTAATCTTAAATTCTTGACTTAATTCAGATACCGTAACTTGACCTTTTAAAATATTTCAATACCACTTGAAATTTAAAACTATTACTATGGGTTTTTCTTATTTTTTTACTTAACATTTTTGTGATTATTAATTTTGTTTTTAAAAATTATTTTAATCTTTTTTTAACCAATAAATCAAAAAATATTCTACCTTATTTTTTCTCAAATCCTGTCCAACTTTTTGGGCTCATCATATTGTATTACTATAACCTTCTTTTTTGATCTAGTTGAATGTTTTATATATTAATACTCCATTTGCCTCACATATAAAAGCTACAAAATATTCAAAAGAATTAGATGTTAAGCTATGACAATTCCTCAAGACTTGAAGACCATTTTATTCTAGGTTTCATGTTTTTTTTAGTAATAATAAATTGTGTTTGCAATCCTTTTTGTGCTAATTCAATTTTATCATTGTTTTTTGTTATATATTTTCTTGGGAAAAAGAATGTATTCTTTTTAGCTTTTTTAACTTCATTTATTAAGGCTTCTGTTATAGAATTAGAGTTTATAACTCCTATCTTTTGATTATTTCTCCACTTACCACTTATCAATGTAATATTTTTTAAATTAACTTTTAACCAATCACCTGCTACATTAACAAAATAAATAATCACCATTCTTCGACCATAATGGATATTCATCAACAGCATTAGATGCTATAACCAAAGCTGTATCTACAGAAAGTGTTAACATTTGTTCTTTTAAAGAACTAGGAATTTCTTTACTAAAAAATTTTACTGCAG
>CBDCUE010000016.1:0-27192 GCA_965222515.1 Rickettsiales bacterium
CCTTGCATAGTTATAGTTCCAAGCTTTTTCATTGATACTCCGCCTGAGGTTTGCAAAATATGAGAATATTCTCCATCAGAATGCAATTTGCTATCTATAATATTGCTATCATTCCCCATCTTCATTTCTTGACAAAATAACTGCCCCTGCCCCATCACCAAAAAGCACACAAGTTGTCCTGTCTTGCCAATTTAAGATTCTTGACAATGTTTCTGCACCAATTACTAAAACATTTTTAGCACTTCCTGTTTTAATAAATTTATCAGCAGTTGCTAACCCATAAACAAAGCCCGAGCATACCGCCTGTATATCAAAAGCAAAAGCATTTTTTGCACCTATTTTTTTTTGAACTTTTACAGCAGTTGATGGAAAAATCTGATCTGGAGTAGTGGTTGCAACAATAATTAAATCTATCTCACTTGCTAATAAATTTGCTTTTTCTAATGCTTTTTTTGCAGCAAAATATGCTAAATCAGAAGTAAGCTCATCATCATCTGCAATGTATCTTGTCGTTATTCCCGTTCTTGTTTTAATCCATTCATCATTAGTATCTAACATTTTAGATAAAATCACTATTTGATAATTCTTTTTTTGGTAAATATCCACCTACTGCCAGAATTTTACTTTTTATTGAATTATTAGTAGAATCTATCATTTATTTTTATAATTAGTTATGTTCAATTCTTCTATTATCTTTTTATTTAAATTATTTTCAACCAAATTACTTGCCACTTTCATTGCATTTGCAAAACCAATTTCATCAGCATTACCATGACTTTTAATTGAAATATTTTTTAAACCCAAAAACATTGCTCCATTGTAATTTTCTAGGATCGATTTTTTCAAAAGTTTTTTTAAGAGAATAAGCAGCAAATAACAACCCTATCTTAGCAAAAACAGACTTTTTAAATCCTTCTTTAAACATCTTGGTCAAAAACTTTGCTGTTCCTTCAATAGTTTTCAATGCTATATTACCACTAAAACCATCAGTAACCACTATCTCAGTTGTACCTTTCATAATATCATCACCCTCAACATAACCATAATAGTTAAGAAACTTAAATCTTTCTTCACTCATAATTTGATGAGCAGATTTTACTACCTCATTTCCCTTTAAATCCTCCGATCCTATATTCAATAACCCTATTGATGGTTTTTCAATTTTTAAGCTAACTTTAGCAAAAGCATCTCCCATAATTGCAAATTGTACCAAATTATTTTCATCGCAAACAACATTAGCTCCCATATCAAGTAAAATAACCTTACCTTTGCTAGATGGCATTATAGTAGCAATAGCTGGTCTATCAATACCTTCTAAAGTTCTAAAAGACAATTTGGACATAGCCATCAAAACCCCTGTATTTCCTGCAGAAATTATTGCATCGGCTTTTTTATTTTTAACAGCATCAATTGCTAAATACATACTTGATTTTCTTCCTTTTCTTAGTGCAACAGATGCTTTATCATCAGGTGAGATAACAGAATCTGTATGAATTACTTCACTTTTTCCTTGCAAAAAAGGACATTTTTTTAATAAAGGATTTATTTTGTTTTGATTACCAAAAAATAAAAATTTGGCATTAGGATTTGTTTTAGCAAATATATTAGAACCAAAGATAACAGAAGCAGGTGCATTATCTCCTCCCATAGCATCTAAAGCAAGGCAAATTTCTTTGTTATTGATTGAATCATTAGATAACATATATAGACTGCTTTTTGATATATGTTATTTTTTAACTTTCTGCTTGATCTGTTTGACTCTCTTCTTTCTTCACTTTCTCTTTTATAATTTGCTTGCCATTATAATAGCCATCAACTGATAGTTGATGAGGTAACTGCAATTCTCCAGTAGTTTTATTAACAACTACATTAACCCTAGAAAGTGCATCATGAGATCTTCTCATATTTCTTTTGGATTTAGAAGTTTTTTTCTTAGGTACTGCCATAATATCATCTCGTTAGAATAAATTAAAAAAAGGATTATAATAGCAAAAACATTATTAGTCTATTTGTTTTTTTTATTTTTTTTAGAAATTAAACACCAAGCCAACTCGAATCATTTCTGACTCCACTTCATTACCATCATAAATACTTTCACCGATAAATCTATCATCATTCAATTCCAACTCCCCTTCAAATCTCTCATAAGACACTTGAAAAGAGGTTCCTTCTAAAATATCATAACTGATTCCAGCTCCAAAAACCCTTCCTTTAGCTTCAAACTCTACATCTTGATAAACTTCATAATAACTACAATAGCGACTATAACCATTATCATCATAACTATAATTATAACTAGCACATTCGCTATATTGAAGTGCAGGAGAAACAAAATATATATTACCAACACCAATATTAGCAAACACACCTATCTTTTTATTTGGATAAAAAGACAGCTCTAATCTAGCAGAAGAAGCTCCATCTATATCAAAAACACTAACATCATTCCTTTCATTCTTTAACTCACCATCTATAAAATCATAAGTAAATTTTGGCCCTAAATACAATTTTTTACCAATATCCCATCTATAACCAAGAGTCACACCCAAACCACTAGCCGATCCAACATTATCAGAAACCCCATAACCTGCAAAATAATCATTACTATATTTATATGTAATAAAATAATCTACATAATTAAGTTCTAAGTAACCTGCCTCCTTACTTTTAGACTTAGAAGAATTATATTTATATCCTTGATTATTGCTTACAGAACTACTACTAGACTCGCTAGATTGATTGGCATCATTATTGATGTTAATATTAATACTTCTATCTGCAGTATCTCTATTTCTGTAATCATCCCTACCTCTTCTATCTCTGTAATCATCCCTACCTCTTCTATCTCTGTAATCATCCCTACCTCTTCTATCTCTGTAATTATCCCTATCTCTTCTATCTCTGTAATCATCTCTATCTCTTCTATCTCTGTAATCATCTCTATCTCTTCTATCTCTGTAATCATCTCTATCTCTTCTATCTCTGTAATCATCTCTATCTCTATCTCTATCTCTATCTCTATCTCTATCTCTATCTCTTCTGTCCTTAGAACTACTAGGCTTAATCTTTTTGCTAGTTTCTTCTTTAACTTTCTTAGACTCAGTTTTTTTTGTCTCTACATTTTTAACCTTATTTTGTTTTTTTTGAGTTTGAGTAGATTTACTATCCTGCTTTTCAGCCGAAAAAGCATTTGTTGCAAGAGGCAATAATGCTATAAAAATTATGATCTGTATTGTTTTTTTCATTATTTTTTGATATATCAAATAATTTAATTAAAGTAATAACAAATTATATAATATGTTTTATTTTTATGCAATATTTTTATTATTTTTTAATGATTTTAATTTATCCCAACAATGACTTTTATAGAAAGGAGTATTAATTAACTCTTGTTCATTTATCATTGTTATTGCCATAGTTTCTTTAGGCTCTATCTTTCCATTCTTTAATTTCTTAAAAGATACAGATTTTAATTCAAAACCTAATCCGTTTGGAGCCTTTTTATTATCTCCTTCAAGTCCTGCTAATTTTTCTAAAACTTGACCTTTCCATCCCTTATTTAATTTTCCATCTTTATAGATAGTAATATTAAATTTAGTCGCATAATCAGTTAAATAATGGTTTATATATTTTTTTAGTTCTTTTAATGCGGTAAGAGTTGTAATCATCTATGCTACTTCGAATAAATCTCTTTGCTTAATTTTTTGTAATTCTTCATACCTTTTAACGGACAAATCAAGATATTCCTTTTCTAATTCTATTCCTATATATTTTCTATTATACATATTGCAAGCAATTCCAGTTGTTGCACTACCATTAAAGGGATCTAAAACCAAATCTCCTTCATTTGTGCTAGCAAGCACAATTCTACGAAGTAAATCTAATGATTTTTGAGTTGGGTGCTTACCGTTTAATTTTTCTGATTTCTTTGGAGTAGGTATTGACCATACAGATCTCATTTGAGTGTTTTCTTTCTTAAATTTATCTTCGGGCCATTTACCATTTTTCATTAAATCATAATTAAAGATATGCTTAGCTTTTTGCTCTTTTTTTGCCCATAGTAGAGTTTCATGAGATGCAGTAAAAAAACGACAACTTAAATTAGGAGAAGCATTAGGTTTGAACCACGAAACATCATTTAAAAACCTAAATTCATTGATTTCTAAGGCAAATCCACATTGATATATTGAATGATATGTCCCACTAATCCATATGGTTCCACTAGGCTTTAAAACTCTTCTAGCTGCCTTTATCCATTTCAAATGAAAGTCAAAGTTTTCTTGAACAGTTCCGCTCATGTCCCAATCTCCTTTTTTTACAGAAACTTTTTTACCATTTTTACATGAAAATGTTCCACTAGATAAAAAGTAAGGAGGATCTGCAAAAATCATATCAACTGAATCTTCAGACATTTGTTCTAAAATTTTTAAACAATCTTCCTGATAAAGTCTAAAGTTATTACCTTGAAAATATGGCTTCTTTATAATTTTTTGCATTTATCCTATAACTAAATTAATATTAAATATATTACATAATAAAATTATAAATTTCATTATAAAAATAAAAAAAGGTAGAGCTTTTTTTAGTTACTTACCAAAACTATATTTTTTAACTCCAGAACATTATAATATTTAAGTATACTTACTTAAATAAGCCTAACTCTCTTGTTTTTTTTCCATTCTTAATTTGTAGTAGTTATAAAAAAATAAAAAATTATAAAAACACTTATCTTATTACTTGGAACCCTCAAGACATTACTAAAAAGCTTTATGTGCCAGAAAACAAAATTTTAAAACAAGTATCAAATATTTTTAAATCAATTTCAGTTCCTAAAGATATGCTTGATGGAATTACAGCTCATTTACAACAATCTCATGAGTCAGAAAAGAATTATCATAAACATAAAATTATAGCACTTAGGAAAGATTATAATTTAATAACAGACAAAGTAAATAGGTTATTAGATTTACACCTGGAAAGAGTAATAAATAGGGAGGAATATCATAATAAAAAAAACAATCTTGAAAAAGATTTAGCAAAGGTAAAAACAGAAAAGGAGATGCACGAAAAAGCAAATGGTAGTTTTAAAGACACACTTATAACGGTCTTTCAATTGGCAAATAGAGCCAGTGAATTATTTGAAAGTTCGAAAATCAATGAAAAGAGGGAATTGATAAATTTATAACATTTGAACAAGAAATCAAGCAAAGTTTGGATAATAAGATTATCTTAGCTTTTTTTAATAAAGATAATGAATTTATAAATAATAATTTTATAATGTTTTTGATTTATTAAAAATATAAAAAATGTAATGAGTAGTAATTTTAAATGTATTGATTTATTTGCTGGTATAGGTGGAATAAGACTAGGTTTTAAAAAAATTATAAAAAACTGTGTGTTTTCTTCTGAATGGGATAAATTTGCACAAAATACATATGAAGAAAATTTTGACCATAGACCTTATGGAGATATAACACAAATAGATGAAAAAAACATACCTAGTTTTGATGTATTATTAGCTGGGTTTCCTTGTCAGCCATTTTCACATGCTGGTTTGAAAAAAGGTTTTGATGATACAAGAGGAACTTTGTTTTTTCATATAGCTAGAATTTTGGAATATCACAAACCTCAAATTGTTTTTTTAGAAAATGTAAAAGGGTTTAAAAATCATGATAAAGGCAGGACATATAAAACCGTAGTAAATACATTACAAGAAATAGGCTATAATATTCATACAGAAGTTTTAAATGCAAAAAATTTTGGAGTTCCTCAAAATAGAGAGCGAATCTATATTGTAGGTTTTTTAGAAAATCTTGATTTTAAATTTCCTACTTCATTATTTAAATATACTAAATTAGGTGATATTTTAGATAATGATGTAGATAGTAAATATACTATTTCTGATAAATTGTGGGCCGGGCATAAAAGAAGAAAAGAAGAACATAAAAAAAAGGGTAACGGCTTTGGGTATAGCCTATTTAATAATGATTCTAAGTATACAAGCACTATTTCGGCAAGATATTATAAAGATGGTAGTGAAATTTTAATAGAACAAAAAAATCAAAACCCTAGAAAACTTACTCCTAGAGAAGCAAGCAGATTACAAGGATTCCCTGAAAGTTTTAAAATAGTTTCTAGCGATGTGCAGAGTTATAAGCAATTTGGTAATTCCGTAGCTATACCTGTTATTGAAGCAATAGCTAAAGAGATTGCTATTGCTCTTGAAAAGCCTAGAAAGAAAAAAGAACAACCCATTTTAGATTTATTTAGTTATGCAGATAGATATTACCAAGTTAAAGCTTAAAGAGAGTATAGTAGATATTAATCTACAATTTTATTTTTTTTTAAAATTAATTGTTAAATTAAAACCTAGTGATAAACAAGTTTTAAATATATTAGAAAATATTAATTTATTTCAAAATGATTTAATATTATTATCAGAAAAAAATGAACAAATATTTTTAAAATCACAAAACAAATTAATAAATATAAAATTAATAAGTGAAAGAGTTATTAGATTTAGATAAACTATCAAAATTGCACCCATTATCTCTTGAATATGATAAAATTTCTCTTTTAAGACCATATAAAACAAGAATTAATGGAGCTTTGCTATCATTGTTGTTTTTTGAAAAATTAAACTCAGGGCAAATTAATTTTATGTCAGAAAAATCATGCAATTTTATATTAAACTTATCTAAAGAAGCTAAAAAATTTAAAAGGAAAGGTGTAGAGTCTAATCAAATTTTTATGTTAATTTTCACGGAGTCAATTAATCAATCAATTATTTCTGATTCTGGTAGAAATTATGAAGAAAGAATAAAATCTATATTAATAACAGAGGGTATAGAAAATATACAAAAAACACATGATAGTAATGATAAAAGTACAGAGTATGATTTTTTCTTTGATATAGATGGAAAAAGCTATGGAATAGGTGCCAAGAGGACTTTACGAGAGAGGTACAAGCAATTTATCAAAACATCTATTACAAGTAAAATAGATATCACAATAGAGGTTACTTTAGGTATAGATTTAAATGAAGCAAAGGCAAAGACAATTGTAAGTCATAAAACATTTATTTTTGTTTCTGACGAAATATACCAAGAAAGGGTATTTTTGCAAAAAATAAAAGGTATATATTCTGTTAAGGATTTAAACTATAAAACATTAAAGTTATTACAAAAAGTTGATTTAGATTAAGAAAATAGTAAAAAAGCAAAAGAAGTAATGAATTTAGAAGAGAAAGAGCATTTTTCAAGCCATTTTAGGGGCTGTTGATTTTTTCAAGAAAAATGTGTATTTTTGCAAAAGATCTGAAAAATTGTAAAATTGGGAATAAATTAGAGCTATTTTAATCATTTTTTATCTAAATTTTGCTAAAAAAGCAAAAGATTTTTTTTAATAAAAAATCAAGAAATAAGTTAAAATTAAATAAAGTTTCTGTTATATTGAAGTAATAAAATATTAATCAAAATAATAAATTTTTATGTCAAGCTCTCAATATCAAACAGAAATAATATCTTTAGAAGAATTAGTTTCTGCCACTCATCTTTATAGAAGATTTAAAAAATTATGGGATTTAAGAGAAGTAGAAGAAAGTATGTCAAAACTAGATATATCTAGAAGCAAGCTAGGTTTTGGATCATTTACTTTATTTTTATGTTCACTTTTGCAATTTATGGAGAATTTAAGCGATAGAGAATTAGAAAAAGCATTACAAGAAAATAATAGTATGAAATGGTTTTGTGGATTTTCTTTAACATCTAATACTCCTCACTATAGTGTGTTTAGTAAATTCAGAAAGAAGTTAGGGACAAAAAGATTATCAAATATATTTGATAATCTAAAAAGTAAGCTTCAATCACAAGGTTATATGAATGAAGTATTTACATTTGTAGATGCATCCCATTTGATAAGCAAATCAACATTATGGGAGGAAAGAGATAGGGCAATATAAGACAAGCACAAGAAATTAAATAATCAATTATTACCCAAATATGCTAAAGATAAAGAAGCAAAATTTGGTTCAAAAGGAAAAAATAAATTTTGGCATGCTTTTAAGAAACATACATCAGTAGATATGCAATCAGGATTAATAAACAAAGTATCAGTAACAGAAGCAAATTTAATAGATAGCAAGGGATTAAAAAAAGTAGCCCCAAAACAAGGTGCCGTATATGCTGATAAGGGTTATTGTGACAAGCATGCAAAACGAGCTACGGCAGAAAAAGGCTTTCATTTAGCTGCTATTAAAAAAAATAATATGAAATATAAAAACAAGGATTTAGATAAGTTTTATAGTAAGATGAGATCACCATATGAAAGAGTTTTTTCAAAATCTAACCATAGAGTTAGATATTTAGGAATAGCCAAAAATCAATTTACAGAATTTATGAATGCAATTAGTTTTAATTTAAAAAGATTGGTTGTTTTAAATGACGAATCTTCTCAATTTGTATGATGTTATAGGGAGAAGTCTATTCAAATTTTGCTTTTTTAGCAAGATTTAGATAAAAAATGATTAAAATAGCTCTAATTTATCCCCAATTTTAGAATTTTTAGCAAAAATTTACAATTTTCCAGATCTTTTGCAAAAATACACATTTTTCTTGAAAAAATCAACAGTCCCAAATAGTGTTATAAATTGGCAAAAATATTTAATAACAAAAGGATTTAAAGATGATGATTATTTATTTCCACAAATTAATTCTAGTTTTAATAAAGAAGGATTATCAATTTTATCATTATCAAAAGATAAATTATCATCAGATTCTAGGATAAGAACAGCTATATTTAAAAAAGCATTTGTAGATAATGGTTTAGGATGGTTAAAAGTTCATTCTTTTAGACACTCAATAACAAAGGCAATGAAGAAGTCTAGTGATCCTATTAGCTTATCAATAGCCTTAGCAGAAAATGATGGGCATAAGACGGGACAGGCCGTTATTATTGATAGTTATATGGGAGATTACCTAGATATACAGTCAAAATTAATGAAAGAATTTGATTTAGAAAATAATTAATAAAATCTCGGCTTTTTAGAATGTTGGCTTTATAATTGGTTTGAAAATTGTAATTTAATAAAAAATATAATGAGATATGAAAAATATTTTTAAAGAATATTATCCTTATACAGAGGATGAATTAAAAGAGATATGTAAGAATGCTTTATTTGTTTTAGATACTAATATCTTATTAAATATGTATAGATATAGCTCTAACACAAAAAATAAATGCTTAAGTATTTTGCAGGAATTACAAAAATCAAATCAATTATGGATTCCTTATCAAGTTGGTTATGAGTTTTATCAAAATAGATTAAAAGTTATAATTGATTATAAAAAATCATATAAAGAATTAAAAGATGAAATAGATAAAAAAGCAATATCTTTTAAGAACTCTATAACAGAAAAGTTAAAAAAATATCATAAAGAACACCTTTTACCCCAACAAAATAGTATAGATCTTGAATTAGATAAATCATTAAAAGCAATAAAGAAATTCATTAATAAAGAAGAAGAAAAACATCCAGACTATCTTGAAGACGACACTATCTTAAAAGACATTGAAACTTTATTTTTAGATAGAATAGGAAAAGAATTTTCTAAAAAAGAATTAAAAAATATTCAGATAGAAGGGGAAGAGAGATATAAGAATAAAATCCCTCCTGGGTTTGAAGATAGAAAGAAGAAGAAAGGAGAATATTCAAAGTATGGAGATTTAATTATTTGGAAACAAATTATTAATAAAGCAGAAGAAATAAAAAAGGATATTATTTTTATTTCTGATGATTTAAAAGAGGATTGGTTATTAAGAAAAGAAAGTAAAACAATTATGCCTTTACCGCAGTTAAAAAAAGAAATTTTTAATAAAGCAAAAGTAAATTTCCATATATATAATACAAATAATTTTCTTCTGCATTGTGATGAAAACACACCTGGGGATATTTTAAAAGAAGTTGAAGGTATAAGGAGTCAAGAGAGGGAATTATATCTAGAAATGGATAGGTTTCATATGATTAATAAAATGCGAGATAGTGAAAGACACCTTTTACATAGAAAATATGTAGATATATTATACAAATTAAATAAAGCTTTGTTTTATAATAAATACCGTAGAGAAAATGAAATAATTTTTGTTGTATTAACCCCAGTTATGCTTTTTTTAACTTATAACCCCTTGATTTTTGATTGAAGTACTTAAAAAATAATTTACAAAAATCATCTATTTGACAATATAGTTTTATTAGTTCAATATCACTTACTAGCATAGCTTTTTTTATTTAGGTTAAAAAAAATATTAAAATGTCTATGCTAACTTTTTGCAAGGCTTTTTATTAAAAAAAGCATAACTGGGGTTAAAAATAGTAATTTAATAAAAATGTAATGAATAATAAAATATATATAGATTTTAAAGAGCAGATTATTGATGTATTATCTCAAATACAGAGAATTTATATTCTCTTTGGTTTCAGTTATAATGCATGTGATATATGCAATATATCTACTGTAGATATAAATGAAGGTGGGCTGTTAATTATACCATTCCAAGATTTGCAAAAAGAAATAGACAAAGATAAAAAACAGGCACAACTATTATACAAAAGATTTATATCAAAAAAAGTTATTGATGATTTATATAATTCTATTGAAAGGTATATTTTTTCATTGATAGAAGAGTTTAGAAACAAAACAGGACATTTAAATAGTTTTAATTGTAATAAAGAACAAGAAGAATATAAAAAATTTTTAGCAGGAAAATTTGATAAATCATTAGATAGAATTTTAAAATATATGAAAAAAATAAACTTTTCTTTATCTGACGATGTTTTAGATTTTTTTAAACATTTAGGAAAAATAAGAAATTCATTACATAGTTATCATATTTTAAAAGAAAATATTAACCTAAACTATAAAACAATTAAGTGCATTTCCTATGCAATAAAAAATAATAGAAAAGTAAATATAGATTTATCTAATGTTATTGATACTGATCAATATGATAAAAATAGTATAGTATTTGAATATAAAAAAGAAATGGTAAAGAAAGTAAAAGAATTTAAAAAAGGCAGTTTTCCTTTATTGGAAGCAAAAGAAATACAAGATATATTTATGACAATTACAGAATATATTATACCTGAAATAGAAAAAGATTTTGTAAATTTTTTTAAAAATAACGGAGCAAATATTATAGAAAAAGAGGTAGCACGAAAGCAATAATCTACTCAAGAGTATCAAGTAAAGAGCAAGAAGATGGGCATTCTTTAGATGCTCAAATTCAAGCTTGCTATAAATATGCAATAGAACAGAATTATCAAGTAATAGAGCAATTTAGGATTGTTGAAAGTTCTACTATTGGTAATAGACCTGAATTTGCTAAAATGATTGCTTTTATTAAGAAACAAAAGGAAAAGGTTATTATTTTATGTTATTCAGTGGATAGACTCCAAAGAGAATTTGATGAACAATATTTACAATTACAGAGATTAATAAAATTAGATAAGGTGGAGGTTTTTTATATAAAAAATTCCTTTAGAGAGCATAAAGATATGGATAGTGGGGATAAATTTAGAAAAGATTTAGATGTATTACTTGCTAGTGATTATAAAAACAAAATATCTGATAATGTTAAAAGAAGTATTAAGAAAAAGTTAGATGAAGGGACTATTTTAGGAGACTCTCCTCTTGGCTATCTTAATAAACAAAGAATTGATACTAAAAAGGAAAAAGTAGAGGTTTATATTGATATTGAGAGGGAGCATTTAGTGAAAAAGATATTTGAAGAATATTCTGAAGGTATTTATTCTTTGAATGATATTAGATTAATGATAGATAATGATGGCCTTGCTAGTAAGAAAGGTAATAAAATATCTAATAATGTGATTAATAATATTTTAACAAATCCTTTTTATTATGGGTTTATGAAATATGAAGGGATTTTATATAAACATATTTACCCTAGATTAATTTCTAAAGAATTATTTGATGAATGTCAGAGAGTAAGGGAAGGAAGAGCAAGAAGCCCATCTAAAAAGACACAGAAAGCTTTTATTTTTAAAGAAATTTTAAAATGTAAACATTGTAAATGTAGTTATAGCCCAGAACTTAAAAAGAAAAAATATGTTTATATGAGGCCTATTAAAAATAAAGGTGAATGTAATTTTTGTTATCATATAAATGAAAATAAAATTTTAGAGCAAATAGAGAAGGTTTTGCAAGGAATGTATATTCCAGAGCATATTTTGAAATTAGTAAATGCAGAATTAAAGAAATCATCGGTAAAAGAGCATAAAGAACAACAAAAACATATATCTGCTTTGCAAAAGCAAAATACATTAGCACACAATAAAGCAACAAAGATTAGAAATATTTATATTGATGGTGGCTTTTCTAAAGAAGAATATGATGAAGCAATGCTTGATTTAAATGTAGAGAGAGAAAATATAACTGTTAAGTTAGATAAATTAAATAATGCAGATAAAAGCTTTAATGAAAACTTATCTACTATATTTGAACTAGCTTCAAAATCTTATGAGTTGTTTAAAAGTTCGGAAATTGATGAAAAGAGAAGAATTGTCAATATGGTTTTTCAGAACTTGGAGATGGACGGTAAAAAGCTAGAGTTTTCAGCAAGAAAGCCTTTTGATATGTTCTTAAATGTGAACTCTTATAAAGAATGGCTCCCCGGGAAGGATTCGAACCTACGACCAAGAGATTAACAGTCTCCTGCTCTACCACTGAGCTACCGAGGAACAGTGTGAATGAAGTTTATAAATAAAATTATCTTTTTTGTCAAAAGAAAAATTCTAAACTAATAAAATTTCTTTACTAAAAATTAATGCTAAGCCGATTATGTTTAGAAATATGGAGATGATTTTTAATCTTTGGTTGATTTGATCTAAATAACTTATCTCATCTCTTATTTCTAAATTTTCTATATAAGCATTGTCTATGTCATCCACTGCCTGATCATAATAATCATCTCTTATATCTATTAAAGCTTGTACAGCAAAGCGTTTTATCTCAACAGGATAGATAATTTTTCTAATAGTGCTTTTGCTAATACTCTTGCTCTGATTTGATGCTAATAATAACAATGAAGTGTTGATTTTGGATTCAAAACTTTTATTGTCGTTCCATCTAGTATCAATTAAATTGTCATTATTTAAAATTCTTTTTTGTAAGCCTGTAATTTTAATGCTGTTGCCCTCCACTAAATAAGTAGAAATTAATACCGAAGATACAGTAAAACATATTCCTAACATAATAATAAAACTTATTATTCTCCTTTTCGTTTTTAATTTTGTACTCATATTTATGTTTTTTGTTTTTTTATTAATTATAAAATGAAAGTTTTTAATGTTTTTTGCAACAAATAAATGTTATCTTATTATTAATACTATTTTAGTTTTATAATTGACCTATAGCCTTCAATCTGCTCAGCATAAATTGCTTTTTGGCTATAGGTCAATTATAAGCTAAAATAGTATAATATAGGATTGTACCGCCCTCCCCCTACATTGTTTGAGTTTTGAATCAGCAACCTGTATCGCAATAGAGAAAATAAAATTTTTTAGAAAAAAACCTCAAACATCCATGCTAACAGGTTGCAGGTGGGTGGTAGTGAATATATTTTATATTTGGAATTAAATTCTTGAGTTATTTTTTTTTTGGATATAATGTTTTTTTAAATTGCAAAATTGCATACAATAATTTTAATTTTTAAAAAAACAAAAATATGTCTCAATTAAATATAGGAGATTTGGCTCCTGATTTTACTTTGCCAACTGATGGGCAAGGAAGTATCTCATTATCTTCTTTAAAAGGAAAAAATGTTGTTTTATATTTTTATCCTAAAGATGACACCCCTGGTTGCACTATTGAAGCAAAAGATTTTAGAGATTTAAAAGAGGAGTTTGTAGCAAAAAACACTGTAATAATTGGTTTGTCTAAAGATAATGTTGAAAAGCATAATAAATTTAAGGCAAAATATGATTTAAATTTTACTCTAGCATCGGATGAAAATGTAGAAGTTTGCCAAAAATATAATGTTTGGATGGAAAAATCTATGTTTGGTAAAAAATATATGGGGATAGATAGAAGTAGCTTTTTAATTGATGAAGATGGAAAAATAAAAAATATTTGGAAAAAAGTAAAAGTTACAAATCATGCTAAAGAAATATTAAATCAATTATAGTATTAAATGAATAATAAAGGATTCACATTATTAGAATTAGTGGTAATAGTATCTATTATTGCTATATTGCTAGTTCCTATAACAAAAGTTTATACTAAAATTATTAATAATGCTAAAATTTCTGCTACTAAAAATATAATTAATAAATTAGTAGCTAGTTTTAAATTATATTACAAATCAAGTCATTCTATACCAAGACCTGCCGACATAACTATTGCTTATGGAGAGAGAAAATATAATCAATCCTATAGATTGCCTGATAATTTAGATAATCAAAAGATTATAAAATCAAACAATAAAGTAGTTTCTTATTATGGTGCAGTGCCAACTGATGAATTAGACATTAATCCTAAATATATGTTAGATAAATGGGGTAATAAATTTTCATATTTTGTAACTAAGAAAATTTCTGATGGAGCATCAAGGGATTATATAGAACATTATAAAAACACTATGTTTGTTAAGGAAAAGAACTCTTTAGTAGATGATGGTTATGTTTTAGTTATTATATCTCATGGAAAAAATGCTAAAGGTGCTTACAATAAATTGGGGGAAAAACAACCTTTAGAAGAAGCTACTGATGATGATATAAGAAATATCAAATCTATTTTTACGGGAACAGATAAAAAATATAATTATTTTGTTCAAAATGAAAAAAGTGATGATATTTTAGGGTTTCTTAATATTGAGACAATAGCTCCAATTTTAGTAAAAGAAATAAAAAATGCAAAATAACCAAGAGATTAAAGTTATCTATTCTAACAAAAAAAAAGTATCTTGTAAAGGAACTGAAACTAATTCTCCTCATCCAAAGGTTTTTTTAAGTTTAGTTCCCAAAGGAAAGGTAATTTGCCCTTATTGCAACATAACATATATTGATGAAAATTATAAAAAATGACTAAAAAAATAGCAGTTATAGGTGCAGGAGCATGGGGAACAGCAATTGCTAATTTATTAGCTAATAATAATGATAAACAAATATTGTTATGGTGTTTAGAAAAAGAAGTAGCAAATGATATTAATAATGTTCAAGAAAATAAAACTTACCTAAAAAACATAAAGTTGCATAAAAATATTATAGCAATCAATGATTTCAAAGATCTAAAAAATGTTGAAGTAGTTTTTTTAGTTGTTCCTGTTGCATATACTACAAATATTCTAGAGCAAATAGCAAAAGAAAATTTAATCAAAGAAGATGTGATTTTAGTAATTTGTTCCAAAGGAATTGATAATAAAAATTTACAGCCATTATCTTTAGTTATAGCAAAAAACAATTTTCAGAAAAATCCTATAGCAGTAATGTCAGGGCCTAATTTTGCTGATGAAATAGCAAAATTACAGCCTGCAATAACTACAATTGCTTGCAATGATCTAAAAAAAGCAATTTTTATTAGTAATTTATTAGAAAGTGATAATTTTAAACCTTATCTCAGCGATGATATTATCACTGCACAAATAGGAGGATCTATTAAAAATATTATTGCTATTGCAATGGGAATTGCGGAGGCACAAAATTTTAGTCAATCATCAAAAGCAGCTATTTTAACTAAAGGATTGAAAGAAATGTCAGTAATTACTGAATTTTTTTCAGGTAAAAAAGAAACATTATTAGAACCTTGTGCATTTGGAGATTTAATTTTGACTTGTTCTTCTCTAAAATCTCGTAATATGTCACTTGGTTATGAAATAGGAGAGGGAAAAAAATTAACAGATATTTTAAATAATAGAGCAACAGTAGCAGAAGGAGTTGCTACTTTAAAAGCGATAAAAAAAATAATGGTTAATAATAATTTAGAAAACCTGGATTTAATAAATTATATTTATCAAATCTTGTTTAAAAATAAAAAAATTGAATTAAAAAAATTTATTTAATAAAAAAATGAACTTCAACCCATTTATAGAACTAGCTGTATCTATCTTATCCATTTACTCATTTTTACTTTTTATTTATATAGTAATTTATTATTTATTACTATTTAACATAATAAATTCTTACAGTCCTGTGGTAATAAAAATTAATCAAATTTTAGTAAAATTAATTGAACCTGTTTTAAGAAAAATTAGAAAATATATACCAAATATAGCAGGGATAGATATCTCAATAATTGTATTATTCTTAGCAATACAATTTGCCAAAAGCATTTTGATTAATTATTTTTATGTTCCTTAATATAAATTCAGTAATTAGATTAGTATCTACTATTTTCTAAATATCACTTTATCACCTTAAGCTTTTTTATTTCTTGATATTAAAACAAATGTTATTATATATTTTATTACCTTTTCTTGTTTTTCTTCTTGGCTTTGTTTGCTATAAAAAAAGTAGACTAAAACGATTGTTTCTTTTTTTAGCTATAATAATTTTAGCATTAGTTTTTTTAAGATTTGGTAATATAATTTTTGCTACTCTTACTGTTTCATTTCCTATTTTTTTAAGAGTTTTGAGTCTTTTGTTAAGAAACATAGGTTTTTTGATACCTTTTTTAAAAAAGAAACAAAATCAAACAATGAATTCTGATAAAAAAATGACTAAAGCAGAAGCATATAAAATTTTAGAATTACAAAAAGGAGCAAGCAAAGAAGAGATAAAAACTCAACATAAAAAACTAATCAAAAAAAATCATCCTGATCTAGGTGGTAGCCTATATATTGCAGAGTTAATTAATAGGGCTAAAGATAAGTTGTTGTAACCCAACTTATCTTTACAAATTTACTTTAAAAAGGACTAGCAGATAAATGGTTTGTTGTATCTAAATTAGTTGTTGTTACTGGTGATATTGCTAAGTAATCCGTCGTACTTACATTAGTTGTTGTTCCTACTCCTATCAAATTACTGCTTGCATTAAATCCACTTTCTTGCCCCCAATAGTTATTTTTGGCAGAGAAATTATCAAGACTATTTTTTTCTATATTAACATTACCTATAATTGAATTATTTCCTACTGAACCTCTATTTCCTCCTCCCAAATCTATATTAACATCATCAATTGTTTCAAACCCTCTACTTGTTCCTCCTAAGTTAATTACTGCTATTGCCCCTGATAGAGTGTTATTTGATATAGAACTTTTTATTGTATCCATATTAGCAACACCAGCATCTTCAAAATTTACTGCATTATTAAAAGAACTAATATCATTACCATCTATATTAACTTCAAAATCACCACCACCTCCATTAAGATAGACACGTACACCGTTACCTACAGATGATTTCCCTACTAATGTATTGTTAGATATATTAGAAACAAATTTTGCATTCAGACTGCCAAAAACAAAAATACCTGTATTATTATTATTTATATTGTTGTTATTTATATTTGTTGATACTGTTTGGTAATAATTATCATCTATACCATCTGTAGCATCTGTATCAATTAGATGATTATAAGCAATATAGACAGCACGATTACTATTATTTATATTATTATTATTTATAATTACATTCTCTTTATTTATTACAATAACTCCAGATGTCAAACGATTACCACCAGTATTAACAAATTCTGCTGAGATATCCAAGCCTTGAATTTTACTATTGTTAGCTGCAATGATTTTAGTTATTCTAGTTACATTAGAACTATCTCCTTGTACAACAATCCCTCCCGTTCCTTGATGCTCACTGTTACCTGTAATGTCATAAATAGTTAAATCTTTACCAGAACCAAATAATTGTTGATTATCTTTTAATGTTATATGATCTTCAACATTATTACCTAATATTGTTCCACTTATATTTCTCTTATATCTTGACCCATCTCCATATTTTACATAAATTATATCATATTGTGCAGAATTACTTTCTGCATCTGCTAAGCTATTATAAGGATTAGCTGAACTTCCATTACCACTTACTGCTACACTATTATCAACAAATATGATTTTTTGTCTTTTTGCTTCTTCTCCTGATACTATATCTTCACTAGTATTAATATAGCCTTCTGATATTACAGTTCTATCCACCTCTTGTGAACTAATTGTAATGTCACTTATTACAGGATTAGCAAAATTTGTAATAGCACCAGGGACAATGTTTTGATCAGTTACTATATCTAAATCTCTTATTATTGCTGCTGTCATTCTTCTTTCTAATTTAGATAATTTTTTGCTATTATTAGCACCAAAACTATAGCTATATTTTAATCCAAAAAAACTTATATCATTTCTTATATTATCATTTGAATATTCTAGTTCTAGTAAGATTTTATTGTTATTATTAGTAAAGAAATTATATTCTCCTCTTAACCTATACCCATCTAATTTTATATCTGATCCATAATTTGTATTTTGAAAATGATAATATCCTGCATATAATTTTATATCTTCTAAAACAGGTTTTGCTTTTTTTAAAAACTTATTATTTCTTAAAAATAATAAGTTTTCATAAAATGCCATAGAAAAACCAAATTCTAAATCAAGCCCATCTAAAGATAGCTCATAAGAAGTGCTTTTTAAGCTTGCATTATAATTATAATTAGTAGTAATTGTTGTTATTCTTTCTACTTCATTTGCTGTATTATATATATTACTGCTTGCTGTATTCTCATTATATCGTATCTCTGCAACATTTTCTCTACTAATCACATCAATTGATTGTGTTGAGTTAGAAGTAGATAAAAGTATAATGCTATTTATATCAGATATTTTTTGTCTTTTTTGTCCTGTATAATAATAATTAGCTCTAAAATCATATTTTTTGGTCAAAAACTCTAAACCAAATGTTGCTTGATGAAATTTATTGTTATTTTTGGTATTTCTTAAATCATAAAAACCATAACCACCTAAAATAAATTTTTTATCAACCATTGTTCTAAAACCAAGCCCTATATTTCCTTCACTAGTATCATTATTATCAGACCAACCCCTGATATCTGCAAATAACAACGATTGTTTGTTTTGATAAATAGGCACAAATAATTCTGTTCTCTGCAGATTTCTTTCATTTCCTATCTTATAATTAACATCTATTCTTGGAAAATATTTATATTTACTTGCTGCTGAAACTTTTATAAAACTTAAAAATAAGATTATAGTGTATAAAATAGTTTTTTTATAGAAATTCATAATAAGACCCCATATTAATGCTTCTAAACCTCTTTTAAAAAGAGGTTATAAAATCCATAGTAACATAAAAATGAAGTTAGTGCAAATAAAAATTTATTATGAGTTTGTAAATGCTCATTTTATGCATAAATTTATGTCATAAAAGCAACCCAAATGCTATCTTTACAATTTACCTAGGGCTGTTTGATGCAGGTTGATAATGTGACAAAAAAACCCTCGAAGTAATTGCTCCGAGCCTTTTTTTCTATTTTTTCCATAATTAAAATTGCTACTCTCGAAGATTACAATCCTCCTTGGATTCCTCACCGAAGCAGGAATAACGGAGGGAGGTTTATTAATTACTACCCTGTCTTTTGACAAAATTTATTATTCTTGGCAGAAATAAAAGAAAAAGGGCTAGGATTATAAAATAATGATATAATGATTTATATTGAAAAAAAATATTAGCTTTTGATTTTACTTTGGTTAAATTATCTATTACATCATAAATATCTTTTAATTCATCTTTATTTGTTGCTTGAAAAAACATTCCTTGAGTGTTTTTAGAAATCTCTCTTAATATACTTGTATCAAAAACATTATTACTATAACCAATTCTTCCATATTTATCCAAAAATGGAATCTCTCCTGATTTTCCGATTGCAATAGTATAAATAGGAATGTTATATTTTTGGGCTAAATTGCTTGCTTGGATAGGTAATATTTTTCCTGCTGTATTCTCTCCATCAGTTAACAAAATTATTGCTCTTGTTTTTTTCTTTAGTAAATATAATTTTTTTACAGCAAGAGCTAGTGCATCTCCAATTGCTGTTTGCTCTCCTACCATTCCAATTTCTAATTTATCTATATTATGTGCAAGAGCTTTATAATCAGTGGTAAGAGGGGTGTCTAAATAAGCATAATCTGCAAAAATAATATTTGCTATTCTAGCATTTTTCTTATTTAAAATAAAATCTTTGATAATGTCTTTGCTAACATCTAATCTCGTTATAATATTATTTTTATTAATAGTAAAATCTAAGGATCTCATTGATCCTGACAAATCAGTAACCAACATTAAATCATATCCTTTAAAAAATTTCTGGGTTTTTTCATTGATAAAATTGGGCTGCATCAAAGCAAGAACCAATAAAAACCAAATAAAATAATAATATAAAAAGTTTTTGATGTTTTTATGAAAAATAATATTTTTGGAATTATACTCTTCTAAATAGCTTAGATTAGGAAAATATATCCCATCTTTGCTTGAATCTTTTTTTAGCAAAAAACTAAAAAAAGGCAAAATCATTAATATCAGCCACCATTTATTTAAAAAAATTAAATTATTAATTAAATCCATTTGCTAATTGCTTTTTTTATTTCTACAAAATCTTTGCTATCATTTGTTTTTTTGGGAGCAAATATTTCAATAAAATGTTTTTGATGTTTTTGCCAATTAAATTTTTGAGGATCATTACTATGAAGAAATTTTAATAAATCTTCTTGAGCTAAATTAGCCACCTGCTCTCTGCCATATTTATAAAGAATAATTTTTTTTATTAATTGATATAATTGACTAAAATCTTTTATTTCTTTTAATTCATTTTTTGCTTTACTCTGCCATTTTCTTAATTTTTTTTCTTGATAAAATTTTATCAAAAAGAATAAAAAAACTCCTGTGAGTATTGCAAAAATAACCAACCAATAACCCAAAGCAATAGGTAGATAAGAAATTTTTTCTAAATCATAAATATCATAAATATCCTTCATATTTAATTACTCAAAAGCATCAATAACGGCTTTGATAGTCAAAGCTCCTAAAATTACCGTTCCTGCAATAACTCCAATAGCTAATCCTGCAAAAATTTTTTCTTCTCTTTTGCTATGATCCTTAAATCCTTCAACATTTTGATAACCAGAATAATTTAGTTTTTTATGTTTTGTTTTGTTTATTTTGTATTTTAAAGAAATATTATCATCATTTTTATAAGAAATATAATAATTAGTTTTTTTGTTTTTAGAAAATTTTATAGCAAATAAAATCTTTTTCTCATCTTGATTATAATCAGCAAAATTATTATATCCATAACTTGGGAAAACAAAAAAATTAGCTATTAGTAAATATAAAAATATCTTTTTCATCATTTTATCAAACTGTTTTTTGCTCTAATAATTTCATTTAACAAAACATCAAATTCAGGAACATCATTATCCCACTCAACTAAAATAGCAGGAACCTTATTTAGTTTTTTATAATAATAATTTAATAATTGCAATGTTTCTTCTCTTGTTTTGCAACTATGAGTATCTAAAAAAATTTTATGCTCCTCTAAATAAGAAGGACCTGCTAAATGAATTTCTTTTACTTTATCAATATCTATTTCATCTAAATATTTTTTTGCTGATAAGTTGAGATTATAACTAGAGACAAAAATATTATTAATATCCAAAATTAAACCACAGCCAGTTTTTTCTGCTAATTTATTCAAAAACTCTGTTTCATTCATTTGATGATCTTTTAGTGGGAAATAACAAGATGGGTTTTCAACCAACATCTGCCTACCTAAAAAATCTTGAATAAACTGGACTTTATCACAAACTATTTCAAAAGCCTCTTTGGTATATGGCAATGGCAATAAATCATGAAAATGATGATTTTTGTTACTTGACCAACTTAAATGGTCAGAAAAAAAAATAGGGTTTTTGATTTTAGCTATTAATTTTTTTATTTTATTCAAATGTTTTTTATCAATTTCTTCATAAGAACCAAGTGAAAGAGCAATTGAATGTAATGAAATAGGGTATTTTTGAGCTATTTCATAGAATGTAGCAAAATTATTAGAATCAAATTCTAAATAATTTTCACTATGGACCTCAAAAAAATCTATTTTTGGTTTTTTAGCCAGAATTTCTTGAAAATGTTGCTCTTTTAAGGAAACTCCAAACATATTACTTTACCATTTATGATTAGCAATTTTTTTTAACATTTCTTGATGAGCTTGCTCTTCTTCAGGTTTTAGCTTAAATTCTCTATAAGAAAATAAAACTACCTCTGTCTTCTCTATTTTTTTTTCACTTGCTCCAAAATCAAAAGTTATTTGCTTGCCTCCATTTAATTCAATATACACTTCTGCCAATAATTCTGCATCAAGCAAAGCACCATGTTTTATTCTCTTACTACCATCTACTTTTAATTTTCTGCATAAACTATCTAAATTCACCTTTTCTCCTGGAAATTTTTTTTTGGCCAAAACTAAAGTATCTATAATGTTATTTGGCAAAAATTTTTTTTTTATTAGTTTTAATTCGTGATTTAAAAATTTCATATCAAAACTTGCATTATGAATAACTAAAGAACTATCTTTTATATATTCCAAGAATTCAGTAGCAATATCTTTAAATACAGGTTTTTTAGCTAAAAATTCACTGCTCAAGCCATGGACCCTTAAAGCCCCTGCTGAACTTTCTCTTTGAGGATTTATATATTGATGATAATTATTACCAGTAATTACTCCATCAATCATTTCCACACAACCAATTTCCACAATTTTATCTCCTGTAGCAGGACTGAACCCTGTAGTTTCTGTATCTAAAATAATTTCTCTCATTTTATTTTTTTTCTATTTTATCAAAAAAAAATCTTTTTTATACTATTTTAGCTTTATAATTGATCTATAGTCAAAAATATGTTTAGTAGAAATTGTTTTTTTTAATTATTTGCTAGCCATAGCTAACATATTATTAGAAAAAGCAATTTATGCTGAGCAGATTGAAGGATATGGGTCAATTATAAAGCTTAAATAGTATTAGTATAAATCTCTCAATTTTTTATCAAGATTTCCTGTTAAATATTCTATTAGAAAACTTTAAATATACAAGAAATAAAATAGTATCACTCTCCTTCCCTTGGGTGAAAATTTTTATAATTGGCTAATAGTTTTTCTTTATCAATTGCAGTATATCGCTCTGTGGTAATAAGATTTTTATGCCCTAACATTTCTTGTATTTCTCTTAAATTCACTCCATCTTGCAATAAATGACTGGCAAATGAATGTCTTAATGAGTGAGGAGTTGTCCATTCTGGTAATAAAAATTCATTTCTTATTGATGATATTTTTCTTTGAATAATTCTAGGATTTAATTTTGCTCCTTTTTCTCCTAAAAAAATATAATCTTTTATTTGATAAGGTGTTTTTTTTAAGTAAATTTGGATTTTTTGATAATTTTCATCTAATAATGGCACATATCTTTCTTTATCCCCTTTTCCTTTTATTGCTAAAAAATCTTTGTTAACATCTTTTAATGTTAAATTTAAAATTTCAGAAATTCGTAAACCTGTAGCATAAATTGTCCAAACTATTAAATAATCTCTATAAGAAACCCAATCTTTTCCTTTATTTAAAACCGATAAAATTTTTTCTATTTCATTAAAGTTTATTGCCTTAGGCAAGGATTTTGATAATTTTGGATAAGTGATTAAATCTATTACTGGTAAATTTAACTGACATTCTTCTTTAATAAATTTTAAAAAATTCTTTAAAGCAGATATTTCCCTAGAACGGGTGCTTGCATCTATTTCTTGATTGTTTCTTTCACTTAAAAATCCCCTAATCTCTTCTATTTCTAATTTTTCTATATCTTTTATATCTATAAACTCTATTGCTTTATATTGACAAAAAAATTTAAAAAATATTTGCAAATCAGTTAGGTATGCAGAAACAGTATTTTGAGAAAATTTTTTTTTCTGTGTCAAAAAAAAACTCCATTTTTGAAAAATCTCTTGTCCATTTTTATTAAGATACATATATATTATAAACAACCAGTAAAAAAAACTGGAAATATTAAAGTTTGGTTTGAATAAAAAAAAGGATAATTTGCAAAAAAGGAGGAAAGCCAATCAAAGACCTCCCTCCCCTTGCTATGGAGTCTATGCCACTATTGTAACCTTATCAATCTATTATGTCAAGCAAATTGTTAAAATTTGTTGTGTTTTCTTTTAAGGTGTAGCTATATAACTAGGAAAAGCCTTAAAAAAACTATCTAAATTAACTCTTACTACTTGATTTATTAGTAACTTTTTGTACTATAAATAGAGTCTTTAATATAGGATTAAATACTAACACACTTAAAAAATGAAAGAATTAATTGATAAATTTTTAGAGATTTTAGCAGTAGAAAAGAATCTTGCTAATAATACTATCATCTCTTACAAAAATGATTTAAGAGATTTTTATTTCTTTTTTAAAAAAGAAAATATTGATACTGATAATTTAAACAAAGGGTTTTTTATAAAATATTTTAATAAATTAGCAGCAGATAATGATTTAAGTAAAAATTCTTATTTAAGAAAAATATCTAGTATAAAAGGTTTTATTAAATTTCTTTTAGTAGAGAATATCATCACTCATAATCCAATTAGTTTGATAGAAACAGTTAAAAAACCCAAATTATTACCAAAATTCTTAACTATAACAGAAGTATTAGCATTGCTTGATGTCTGCAAAAACACTCCTTGTAAAGTTGGAGGAATAAGAACTTTATTATTGCTGGAAATATTATATGCCACGGGCATTAGGGTTAGTGAATTAGTAACATTAAAAATATCTTCTATTAGATTTGAGAATTTTGAAAAGAATGAAATAAAACCTTTTTTGTCAGTAACGGGAAAAGGAAATAAAGAAAGAATTGTTATATTATCTACAATATCTAAAGAAGTTTTAGAAGAATATTTATTTCTTAATAAGAAATTGTTATTAAATAATCGTAATATTTGGCTTTTTCCATCACAAAAATCAAAGATAGGACATTTAACTAGGCAACGATTTGGACAAATTTTAAAAAAAATAGCAAAATTAGCAAATATTAATGCAGAAAGAGTATCTCCTCATATTTTAAGACATTCTTTTGCTACTCATTTATTAGAAAATGGCTTAGATTTAAGATCTATTCAAGAATTATTAGGTCATCAACATCTATCCACAACTGAAATTTACACTCATCTTTTAACAGGAAAGTTAAAAACTACCTTAGAAAAACATCATCCTTTAGCCAAGAATAAATTGAGTTTATAAAAATTAAGCTATAGAATAAAACTGTTGATAATACTATTTTAAGTTCAAAACAATGAAAAAGATTACTTTAGCAGAAATAAAAGAATATTTTGCAGATGATTTAACTAAAATTAATGAATTATTGAGTAGTTCTGTAGCAAATAACACCAAAATCACTACTTCTATTGCTCAAAATATTTTTTCTGGTGGAGGAAAGAGAATCAGACCTATTATTGCTTTATTAATTGCAAGATTATTCAATTACAACGATCAAAAAATTTTTTATTTAGCAACAGCAGTAGAATTAATACATACCTCAACCTTACTTCATGATGATGTTATTGATGAAAGCAATTTAAGAAGAAACAAGCAAACTGCTAATGCTATTTATGGCAACAAAGCATCTATTTTGGTTGGAGATGTATTGTTTGCAGAAAGTTTTAAATATATGGTTAAGACTAAATCTTTAGATGTTTTGTACATTTTGGCAAAAGCCTCTGCAATTATTGCTGAGGGAGAAGTTAAGCAATTAGAGATTAAAGGTCAATCTTTTCAAGAAGAAGATTATTTTAAAATTATCAATGCTAAAACAGCAGAATTATTTGGAGCAACAACTAAAGCAAGTAGCACTCTTGCTGGTGCAACACAAGAAGAAATTAATAATTTAGAACAGCTTGGCTTAAATTTAGGTATAGCTTTTCAAATTATTGACGATCTTTTGGATTATCAGAAAAACAGTCAATCTTTAGGAAAGAACATAGGTGATGATTTTTTTGAACAAAAAATTACTTTACCCATTATTTTATTATATAAAAACATCCAATAAAAAAGAAAAAATCAAAAATTTCTTTCAAAAGACACAACCTACAAAAATAGATTTAGACTATATTTTATTAAAATTGAAAAAAAAAAAAATTCTAACAAAATGTATTAATATTGCTAAACAATATATTGATAAATCTTTAAAAATATTAGAATCATTTCCAGACAACAAAGAAAAAGATATCCTAAAAGCAATTTGTTATATAACAATTGATAGAAAAAACTAACAGAGCTTCTAAATGCAAAAGTATATCTATTTTTTGAATTGAAAGCAATAGAAAACTAATTATTGAATTAATAAAAATTAGATGATATGTTGCTCAGATTAACTCTTTGAGTAATACCTATATTATTGATCGTAAAATTACATTTCAAAACAAAATGATATTTATTAGATTATTTACAATCTTCATCTTACTGCTTACTTCATCTTGTACTATAAAAAAGGGACTGTCTGGCAAAACAATTAAGTTACCAGCTAGAACAACTGGTTCTGTTATCAAACAAATGTTGTTGCTTCTCTTCCTTTTGATAGCTCAAAAGAAATAAAAATAGCTATGTTTTTGCCATTGTCAGGAAAACATCAAAAAATTGGTCAAGATCTATATTATTCTGCACAACTTGCTTTATTTGATTATGGAGATCCAAGAATGGTAATCTATCCTTATGACACTAAAGGAAATTCTTTTGACGGAATAGATGCTATGAAAAATATCATTGATAAAAACATTAAAATTATCATAGGTCCATTATTTAGCAAGGTTACTAAAGCAATTACTCCAATAGCTGCAGAAAATAATATTACCATTTTTTCTTTTTCCAATAATTTAGAACTTGCCACAAGCAATGTTTATGTCTTAGGATTAGACATAAAACAACAAGTAGAGAGAATTGTTTCTTACACTATAGATAATAATAACACTAATTATTTTTCTAGCTTAATGCCAAATAGTAATTATGGATCACAAGTTATAAAAAATTTAAGACAGGTTACTTTAGAAAATAATGTTTTTGTTGAAAAAAGTGATTTTTATGTATCATTAAAAAAACTTCCTAGAAATGTTAAAAAAATTATAAAATC
>CBDCUE010000017.1:0-179228 GCA_965222515.1 Rickettsiales bacterium
ACCTGAATGTCTTCTTCCTGAAAATGGCATCCAATCACATCTAAAAGCAGTATGATCATTTACCATAACTGCTGTTGCATCTAAATATTTTACACTATCCATTGCCACATTCAAATCATTGCTAAAAACCGCTGCTTGGAAAGCATAATCTAAACTATTAGCAAGTTTTATTGCATTTTTTCTATCTTTATAACTATAAATACAAACTACTGGTCCAAAAATTTCATTTTTTGAAATTATTGCATCCTCTGATGGATTGAAAAGAACCGTTGGCTCATAACAGGTTTCTCCTTTTTTATTACCTCCTGCAAGCAATTCTGCACCTTGATTAACTGCATCTTTTACCCATTCATAAACTCTTTCCACCTCTTTTATATCTATCAAAGGTCCAACTTCTGTGTCTTTTTTTCTTGCATCACCAACTTTTAATTTTTTTGCTTTTTCTGCTATTTTTTTTGCTAGTTCTAAAGCAATAGATTCTTCTGCATAGATTTTTTGTACCGAGACACAAACCTGCCCAGCATGATAAAAAGCACCTTTGACTAAACTAGTAACTATCTTATCAAGCTCAATATTTTTATCAACAATAACAGGAGCAACCCCTCCATGTTCCAAAGCACATCTTGTTCCTTCTGCAAGTTTTTTTCTTAAATACCAACCAACTTTGCTTGAACCTATAAAACTAAAAAATCCAATTCTTTTATCTTCCACCAAAATACTTGCCACCTCATTAGAGCAAATAGCAAGCTGACACCAATCTTTAGCAAGACCAGCTTGATGAACTAACTCCACTAATCTCTTACAACATAATGGAGTGTTACTTGCAGGCTTTATAATCACTGGGCAACCAACTGCAATAGCAGGAATTATTTGATGTACTATTAAATTTAAAGGATGATTAAAAGCACTAACTGCCAAAACCACACCTATAGGCTCATAAGTAGTAAAAGCAAGTTTTCCTTTAGTTGCAACTGTATGACCCATAGGAATTTCTTCCCCTTTCATAATATGCATTAAATCTTTTGCAGCTAGATTAATACCATCTATTGCTCTTGCCACTTCAATTTTAGCATCGATTAAAGGTTTTCCACCTTCACTGGCAATTAACATAGCAAAATTATCAGCTTCCTTCTCAACCAAATTCGCCAATTTTTTCAAAACATCAATTCTTTGATAATGCTCTAACCATTTATCTCTATCCCTAAACAAAGAATAGGCTTTTGTCAAAATTTCTTCAACATCATTTTTATCAATTTTTTTAACCGTTCCAATTTTTTTCAAATCAAACGGACACAAAACATCCATCATTATTTTTTTAAGTTAAGGTTGTTATTAGCAGATATGCAATCTGTAACATATTTACACAGTTTTCTTTAAGTTACCTATGTTTATTAGTAATATCAAAAACTATATAAAAATGCTACCTTTTTTTTATAAAAATTAGCTGCAAATATTAAGATTTTTTTCAATAATTTTGGAATTAATACTAGAACATCCTAAAATAGAATGAAAAATATAATCGTGATTTAATTTTCTATCTCTAGATTTATTTATTTTTTCTGCAATGCTTTTATATTTTGCTTTGAACTTATTAGAATACCAAATAAATGTAGAAACATCTTTTTGTTTATCTAGTATTTTTTTATTAGCAGATCTATAACTACTACCATAATAATTGTTTTCTCCCAAAGAAATTCCATGATCTGAACTAAATATTAACAAAGTATTTTTTGCTCTAAAATCGTCTATTATTTTTGCATATACAAAATCAGAATATGTAGCTGCATTTTGATATGAATTAAATAACTCTGTTTTGCTACATCTTTTAGGATCATTATTAGAACATACGGGGGTTAATGTTCTAAATTTTTCTGGATATCTTTGCTCTATATGCCAATGACTACCTTGAGGATTAAAAATAATAAATTTCTTTTTGTGATTTTTATTATCTTCTAAAAAAACATTAATATATTTCAATAATAAATTATCATATAATATTCCTGTTGGAGATATTGATTTTAAATGTTTTTTGGTAATAGTGTAATCTGTGTTATAAACATATTTAGTAAAACTAGAGGCATAAACTCCTCTAACACTTTGAGTTCCAATCCATGCTGTTTTATATCCTAATTTTTTAAAAATAGAAATTATTGATGTTTCATTAATTTTCTCATTCCAATTTGGTGATTTACTTCTTGTTATCATGCAAGGAATGGATTCTCTAGTTGAAGTGCTACAAGAGGTAAAATTTTTAAAAGAAATTAAATTTTCTTCTTTTGATAATTGAAATTTTTTGTTTTTTTTCCTCAAAAGTTTTGCTAAAAAATCATATCTTGTAGATTCCCCAACTATTAAGATGACATTCAAATCATCATTTTTTTCTGACTCACTATATTTATATAAGTCTTCAATTTTGACAGTAAAGTTATTTTGTAATTTTATTTGTTTTCTATATTCAGTAGTAGCATATATTATGCTAAAAGGTGGGTATTTTTGAATTGTCGCTTTATTAGCAAAACCATTCTCAAAGAATTCATCATTAAATTCATATAAAAGTGGAGTTATAATCAATAAAGAAATAGTAACGACAATAGCAGATAACTTTTTTTGATGTTTTGTAATAAAGTCTTGTTTTATTATAAAAACAAAAAAACTAGCTAATATAATAATTTTTAATATCAAAAAGAAACCCATAAACTCTCCTATTTGTCCAATATCAACTTCAACCATATCAGCCAACACTCCTGTATCAAAAATCTTATTTAGTTTGCTAACAAAATGGTTAATTACTAAACTACAAAATAAAATAATAATACTAAAATATTTACCAAAATATTTTAGATAGGATAGAAGATTAAAAAACAAAAAATTAAAAACAACAAAGGTTGTTAATTCTAATGAAAATGAAAAAACAAGATAAGTAGAATTTATTTCTAAAGAATCTATTCTAGAATTTATTATTGGTATGTTTAAAAATAAATTAACGACAGCAAAAAAAATGTAATTAATAGTAAAAAATTTTAATGTTTTCTTTTTCATAAATATAATTGTAATTATAAGCAATCTTATTATATAGCTATTATATATATATACAATAATATTGAGAATAAATTAACAAAAAAAGACCTTTATAAAAGGTTTTTTATAAGCATTCTATTCAATTTCAACAAACTGCACTATTAATTTATAATTAATTGCACAAATAGTATTACGACACAGCTTGAAAAGGAGAAAGGTAATTTCTTAGAGCATAATATTCCTATTACTATTACAGCACTGGAAAATGCCCAGCATCATCTAGCAAAAATAATTCACTATTTGCTAAAATATTTTGATAAAATTCTCCTTGTTGATGATGAACAATTTTGTCATTCCTACTATAAATTAATTTTGTATTTACAGCAAAATCTTTGTAGAACAAGCCATTAAAATTTTTCAAAAAACATAACCAATATAATAATTGTTCTTGGTTATAATTACCTAATTCTAACTTTTCTCTTAATTTTTTAGCATTTTTATTGCCAATCAATATCAAACTCTGAAATTTTTTTAATAATTTTGTTTTATCTTTTTTTACCTCATCATAAAAATTATCAAATAATTCTTTTCTAATACCATATTTTTGATCAATAAATTGATATGGAGTAGCAATTAAAATTAATTCTTTTACTTTTAGCATTCTTGAAAACTTCAAAGCAAGTTGTCCACCTTCTGACCAACCAATAACCTTATCATATTTTTTACCTTTTAGATTTTTAGACACCTGATCTATATCATCTTTCATATAATCCAAAATATCAGCTTCTATATTTAAAGTTTGATTTAAAAAATACGGATTTTGGGCCCAACCAGAAATAGTTAAAATGTTATTCATTATTATTTTTTATGTGATATTTATATAAACAGCCTACATAGCAATAGAAAATTATGCTCGGGGTCATCTTCTATTATAACACAGGCTCTAGGGAAGAGAAATTTCCTCAAATGTTTTTGCTATTTACCGCAAGCTGAAAGGGATTACTAATAATTCCTTAAAACATCTTAATTTAATATAAAATCATCAAAATGATAGAAATAAAATTAGATAATAAAGTCTTTCAATTATCCAAAAGGCAATTAAAAGAATTATATTATGATATCTCTGCTAAAAACAGAGAGGTTCCCAGGCATTTAGAAAAAATAGGAGATACAATTGCTCAATATGACAATTTAAAATTCTTATTATTTAAAAAATATATAGCTCTAAAACTATTTGATATTACCTTAACAATTAATAATAAATTTGGAATTTGTTTTGCTCTTGTTTCAACAGATTATGAAATTAGAAAATTCAATCCATCAAAAGAAATAAAACAAAGTTTAAATTTACAAACTATTTTTAGTAAAATTAAAAATAGTAATAAATATGAAAAATTCTTATCTTTATTTAAAAAATATAATAAGATTTATCATAATGACCCACAGTTTTTATTATTTATTTATTATTTTTCCAAAGATCTAGCCCTTTTTATTAAAGAGAAATCTTTTTTTAAAAAAAAATATGATAATAGTTTAGTTTTTATTTTAAAAGAATTTAAATTTAAATTAAATGATGCTTTATATCTAACCTCCAACGAATCAGGTTATGATTTCTTTAAAATCACCAAAGAATTATTATTCTCTGGTGCAAATCCTAATAAAGCGATCATCAATGCTATTCAGATCTCTAATTTAGAATCCGTTGTATTTCTATTAAATAATGGAGTGAATATTAATTTAACTGATAAGAACAAAAGCTCTTTATTGACATTAGCGGTTGAAAAAGGTAATGCAATTTTAAGCGACATAATACTCAAAGCAGGTGTTAATATTAATCATCAGGATATAGATGGCGAAACAGCCTTAATGAAAGCTTGCAAAAGAGGGGATTTAATAATCACTTATCTTTTAATTAAAAGCAAAGCAAAAATTAATATTGAAGATAATTTAGGTAATACAGCTTTTGTCTTTGCAGTAACAAAAAGCTTTCCTTCCATAATAAAAATACTATTAAAAAATGGAGTTAATTACCATCTAATGAAATCTTTATTAACTCCTCATCACAAAATAGAAAGAAGAATTTTTATAAAAGTTTTAATAAACTCTTGTAAATGTGATATAGAGCAATATCATCATATGGTCAAAAAACAGATAAAAAATGCTGGCTTATTAAGTAAATATAAAAATGAATTTAAATATGCAGTGCAAGAATTATCAGAAGATAAAAATTTTCAAGGTTTTACAACTCCAAAAGATGAAAAAAAAGAATTAAAAGAATCTAAAACAGTAGATGAATTGATAGAAGATTTAGTGGAAGCAGTTATTTTTGGCAATTCTTCCAAAGTTCAATCTTTATTATCACAAGGTGCTAAAACCACGGTTAGAAACAAATATAATTTAGGTCATACAGATTTTATTCATTTATCAGTTTGGCATAATGATATTACGACAACAGGATTATTATTAGAATATGGCACTGATGTAAATTTGAAAAACACTAGCGGTAACACACCTATATTTCTAGCTATCACTAAAAAAAACAAAAATATGTTTCTATTATTAAGGGAGCATAAGGCTGACATTAATTTAGTAAATAATTTTGGTAACTCTGCTTATGATCTTTTGAAGCAAAACAACTTACTTTTATGGTTAAAATAGTTGGCATTTTAAATATTACCCCTGATTCATTTTCTGATGGAGGAAAATTTAATAAGCAACAAGAAGCTTTAGAAAAAGCAGTAAAACTACTGCAAGAGGGAGCAGATATCATAGATATTGGAGCAGAATCCACAAGACCACAAGCAAAGTTAATTGATTATAAAACAGAATGGCAGAGATTAGAAAACATCTTGCCTCAATTAATTAATTTATGTCACCAATCAGAAAAAAAAGTTAGTTTAGATAGTAGACATAGTGAAACAATAGAAAAAGCTCTTAATTTAGGATTAGATATGATTAATGATGTTTCAGGTGGTAATAATTTAGCAATCATCAAGCTAGCTAAAAAATTTTCTGTTCCAATAGTAATAAATCATAATTTAGGACTACCTGCTTCTCCTGAAAAAATTATAGGTAAAAAATTAGATATTTGTCAAATTCTAATAAATTGGGCAGAGGAAAAAATAGAGTTTTTAATTAATAATGGCATTAAAAGAAAAAACATTATTATAGATTTAGGTATTGGTTTTGGCAAAGATCAAGAGCAATCTTTAAAAATTTTGGCTAATATAAAAAAATTCCAAATTCTAAAAACCCCTCTTTACATAGGACATTCCAGAAAATCATTTTTAAATAAATTCACTCCTAAAAATTTATCTGATAAAGATAATTTAACTTTAGAATTTTCTAAAAAAATAGCAAATTATGTAGATTATTTAAGAGTACATAATGTATTATTGCATTCTAATACTATTTTAGTTTTATAATTGACCTATAGCCTTCAATCTGCTTAGCATAAATTGCTTTTTTTAATAATCTGTTAGCTATGGCTAACAAATAATTAAAAAAAACAATTTCTACTAAACATCTTTTTAGTATAGGTCAATTATAAAGCTAAAATAGTATAATAGCATTTGCTAACAGGCTGTGTCATAGAAAAAATAACATTTTTTAGCAAATAATTTCCCCCGCCCTCATCCATGTAGAATTTTTCTTGTCAAATATGCAATAGTAATGGTTTTTTTAGAATCTAGTACCAAAATTAATTCTAAAAGTTTCTATATTGTCATATTCTTCTTTTTTTATAGCTTTGGCAAAATCAAATCTAATTGGTCCTAGTGGAGATCTCCAATTAATACCAAAACCTACTGATTGTCTTAAAGAACCATTGTCAGAAATTCCTGTGTTATTATCAACACCAGCATTAGTTACTGTTCCTGCTTCATAAAACAAGCTACCTTTGAACCCTAATTCTTCAGGTAAACCAAGTGGAAATAATAATTCACCAGATGCTTTATAATAATATTTTCCACCTAAAGAAGCTCCAAACTCATCTCTTGGACCAATACCAGCATTTCTAAAGCCTTTTAGGCTAGCCCCTCCTAAAAAGAAACGGTAATTAATCCTAATTTCTTTGTTAAAATCTTCTATTACTCCTCCTTTTAATAAAGTTCTAAAAACTATTTTTTTCTTCCAGATAGGAAAGTAATGAGCATAGGTTGGTTCTATTTTTAAAAATGTGGTATCACCTCCAACTCCTGCAAAACTTGTTCCAAATCTCAGAACATAACCTGATTTTGTATCAAAAGTTCTGTCTCTTTTATCAAAAGATAGGTTTTGTACTAATGCAGAATAGATAAAATCTCCTTCTTGACCAGCTAAAAAGTTAGAAGATGATGAAGAAACATTTTTTACTTGGTCTATTTTGTAAGTGTAAGAAAGGCTTTGGGATAGATTTTCTGTTATATCATAAAAAATTCTATTAGAAATACCTTGAGATATAATTTCTGTATCACTCTCTTCTAAATTTCTTCTACTGTCAAAAATATCAAAACCATAAGAAAATTCTCTGTTAAAAAAATTAGGTATTACATAGCTAATATCTACATTCTGACTTCTACTGGTTTTTTGAGTGTTTAATGATATGGAGTGCCCTTTTCCTTTTAGGTTTCGTTCTTTTATACTTGCATTCCCTAAAAATCTTTCTGTAGTAGAATATCCAAAACCAAAATTTAATTCACCAGTTGATTGCTCTTTTACCTCAAAAACAATATCCATCAAGTCTGTTCCTTGAACAGGAAACTTTTTTATTTGAACTGAACTAAAGAATCTAAGATTCTCTAATCTTCTTCTAGATCTTTTTAATTTTGTATTGTTAAAAATATCTCCTTCTAAAATCCTTATTTCTCTTCTTAAAACTTGATCTTCGGTGATATTATTACCAATTATTTTTATTTGTCTTATATATATTTTTTTATTCTTTTTGATAGAAAAAATAACTTTGGAAAATTTTGCTTCATTATTATTTGAGATGTCATAGTTTACATTTGCAAAAGCAAAGCCTTTGTCATTCAAGTGGCTAAGTATTTTATCAACAGATGATTCAATTTTATCTAATGAAAATCTTTTACCTTCTTTAAAAGTGATGAATTTTTGTAATTCTAATACATTAATATCATCATAAGCAGATGTTATCTCCGTCTCTTTAAACTTGTAAACACTTCCTTCTTTAATATAAAAGTTAATAATAAAGCTATTTAATTCTTTTAGATATTCAACAGTGGAGTTGATTAATTTAAAGTTTGCATATCCTTGATTAAAATAATATCTAGTTATTAACCTTTTATCGTAAGCAGTTTTGTCAGGATCAAAAAAACTAGAACTTCCTCTATACCATTTGGTTTCTTTACTAATTAAAATATCTCTTAATTCTTCTGATCTTAATTTTTTGTTATTATGAAAGTATATTTTTTTAATTCTTGCTTTTTTTCCTTCATTTATTCTTAAAATTAAATCAATTCTGTTATCTTTTAATATTTTTAATTTAGGAGTTATTTTTATATTTATTCTTCCTGATCTTTTATAAATTTCTGTAATTCTTTGAATGTCTTTGATTAATTGTGCTTTGGTATAAATTGATCTTTCACTAAGTTCTATTTCTTGAGTAATTACATCATTGCTCAAAGCTTTGTTACCTATTAATTCAACAGTGTGAATAGTAGGATTTTCTTTTAAATTAACTGTTAAAGTTTTTTTTGTAATTTTAAAGCCAATATCTGCAAATAAAGATGAATTATATAATTTTTGTAAGACTTTATTTAAGTCAGCAATGTTATCTATATTATATCCTTTGAAATATGATTTTATAGTGTTGTTTTCTATTCTTTTATTACCAACAATCTTTATAGTTTTGTTGCTTTTAGCAAAAGATGAAAAAGAGAATATGGTAATTAAAATTATGATTACAATATTTCTTACATTAATGTTTTTCATAGATTTACGAAAATATAAATTTTAAATCACTAATTAAAACAATAATAAATATAGTTATTAAAAATGCAAAACCTAACCTAAATATATATTCTTGAGTTTTAGCCGAGATTTCCTTTCTTCTGATAGCTTGCAACATATAGATAAATAAATGTCCTCCATCTAATATTGGAATTGGTAATAAATTTACTAACCCTAGATTAATAGATATCATAGCTATAAACCAAAATAATAGATATATATTTCTATCACCATTTTTATCTTTACTGAATGATTTTTTAGTCACTTGCCCTGAATATTTTGCTATTTTCAAAGGTCCGCTTAAATCAGAGATGCTTCTTTGTCCTAAAATTAATTGTTTTAGAGTTTTTAAGGTAAGAACACTAATATCCCAAACTTCTGTTACTGCAAGGGGCAATGCTTGAAAATAGCTAACTTCTTTAAAACTTGCACCTGTTACTGTTATTCCTACCAAGCCAATATTTATTTTGTTTCCTAAAAAATCTTTACTCTCTTTTTTTTGAGGAATAATAGTAAAATCAATGTTTTTTTTATTTCTTGCAACAGTAAACTTTAAAGGTATGTTAGGGCTGATTTGCACTATTCTTTGTATTTCTGAGAAATTTTTGATTTTTTTATTATCAACTGAAATAATTTTGTCTTGTGGTTTTAATCCAGCAACATAGGCTGGCATATCTTTTTGCACTTGGTTTATTATGGTGGAAGAAGTATTTACACCAAATTTAGCAAAGATAAAAAATAGGATAACTATCCCCAGAAGATAATTAAATAAAGGTCCTGCTAATACTATTAGAAATTTTTTATAAAGAGGTTTAAAAAAGAATGCTTTGTCTTTTAAAATTTTATCTTGTTTTTTTACTCCAGTACTTGCCACATCTGTGTCTCCATACATTTTTACATAACCTCCTAAAGGTAAAATGCATATTTTCCAAATAGTACCTGATTTATCTTGCCAAGAAAATAAAGTTTTACCAAAACCAATTGCGAAGGCTTCAATTTTTACTCCAAATTTTTTGGCAAAGAAATAATGACCGAATTCGTGGATAAATACTATGAAAGAAAGTATTGCAATGAAGGAAAATAAGTATTGCAGAAAAGACAACATTTTTTTATATTTTTTCTATAAGTTGATAATTATACTAAAGTGAAGAAATTATTCAAATCACTTTTACTTTAGTATACATTATTATAATATTATTAATATCAAAAATCAATTTATATGAAAACATTAATTACAGGAAGTTCTAAAGGTATTGGACTAGAGATAACAGAGTGTTTGTTATCAAAAAATCAATTTGTTGTAGGCTTATCAAGAGAAAATAATTTAGAAAATAAAAATTTTATTCATTATCAATATGATTTTTCTAAAAATAAATCTATTGATAAAATTAAAGAAATATCTAAATGCCATAATGATATTAACACCATAATTATAAATGCAGGATATGGTGTTTTTAAAGAGTTAGAGCAGTTTTCTGATCAAGAAATAGTAGATTTATTTAATGTGAATTTTGTTCAACAGGTTATTTTGTTAAAACATTTACTTCCTAGTTTAAAAAAACAGAAAAATGCCAAAATTATTTTAATAGGAAGTGAAGCAGGGCTTTCAGGGGCAAAAAAATCCACAATTTATTCAGCAAGTAAGTTTGCACTTAATGGTTTTGCTCAATCATTACGAAAAGAATGCAAAAATATTAATGTTACTATAATTAATACAGGTATGGTAAATAGCAACTTTTATGATAATTTATCTTTTACTCACGGAAGCGATGAGCATAATTATATTAAAAAATTAGATATTGTTAGAATAGTAGATTTAATTTTAGCATTAGGAGATAATCTTAATTTAGATGAAATAAATTTAAGTCCTATGAAAAAAGTGATTAAAAAATAAAAAATACAGAAAATTTTCCTTGCAATCTATGACGAAATTAGAAAAAAGCTCGGAATAATTGCTCTCCCATGCAGGTTGTGTTGCATCAAATTATACTCTGGAGCAATCGCTCCAAGCTTTTCTTTAAATTTAAAATTGCTGATAATGACCAGCCTTAGAGAGGACAATTAAAGTTTTTCATTTTTTAATATTCCCCAAATATTAGATTTTTTTACCCATCCTTTGTATTTTTTTATTTTAACTTTGCACCAATTTGCTCTGCAGTGAAGTGCTTTGCCAAAAACACCTTTTTCTAATTTGAAAGAAACTTTGTTATATTTAGGGTTTTGGTATAAGAAAGCTTTGTTACTTTTGATAATTATATATTTCTTTCTATAAACTAAGCTTTTGTGAATCCAACCAGTTTTTTTGTTAATATCTTTTACTTTATACCATACATCATATTTATCTATTACTAGTAATGGTATGTTGTTTTTTATAATGATTCTTCTGATGGGAAAATCTATTTTAGGGCCGATTCTAATATTTGCTTCTGATACTTTTGTGGAAACAAAAAATGGAGTTATGCCTTTTTTAGTGCCAGCATAAGAGCTTGATATAAACAAAAATAGCAAGAACAAGACTTTCATTAGATTTTTGATAATTTAAAATTGCAAAATTCTTTTATTTCCAAAATAAGATCTTGGTATTTTTTTGGAGTAGGAATTTGCCCACCAAACCAAGCATAAATATTCCAGTCATCCTCTTCAATAAATTTTTCGTAAAGAGAAAATTTTTCTGTCTCAAAAGAAAAAATTTTTTCTTTGGCAAAATCTCCTAATATAAAGTCAGTTTCTCGGCAACCTCTGTGAGAGCTACGATAAATTGCTTTTTTAACTTTTTTCATTTTCTATCGCTGTAGAAATTAATTCTTTAGCTTTTTTTCTGTCAGCAAAGCCAGATAATTTTACCCATTTGCCTTTCTCTAAATCTTTATATCTTTCAAAAAAATGAGTTATTTTGTTTAAAGTAGCTTCTGGAAGATCTTTTATTTCTTTGATATCTTTGCTAAAAGGATGAATTTTGTCAGTTGGAACAGCGATGATTTTTTCATCCATTCCGCTTTCATCTTCCATTAATAAAACTCCGATAGGTCTAGAAGGAACAACACTTCCAGCAATAACAGGAGTTTCTGACAATACTAAAACATCTATTGGATCGCCATCATCAGATAAAGTGTGAGGGACAAAACCATAATTTGCAGGATAAAACATTGAAACTGTTAAGAATCTATCTACAAAAATAGCCCCGCTATCCTTGTCTATTTCATATTTTACAGGATTTGCTCCTTGTGATATTTCTATAATTACATTTACTTCATCAGGTGCATTTTCTCCAAGTGATATTTTGTCTATGTTCATTTTTTATGAATGTTTTTTATTAATAATTTCGCAATAAATAATTGCTATTACGATAGAGACATCTTATAATCAATCTGTGTTAAACACAATAAATAATATAATTTTTATGACTCAAGAAGCAACAATGACAGAAGAAAAAGACTACCAATCATCATCTATTAAAGTTTTAAAAGGTTTAGAAGCCGTAAAAAAACGACCCGGTATGTATATCGGAGATACTGATGATGGTTCTGGGCTACACCATATGGTATATGAAGTTTTGGATAATGCGATTGATGAATCTTTAGCGGGGCATTGTTCTCAAATAGATGTTTCAATTAATGCTAATGGTTCGATTAGTGTTAAAGATAATGGAAGAGGGGTGCCAGTTGATATTCATGAAGAAGAAGGTGTTTCTGGTGCTGAGGTAATAATGACTCAACTTCATGCAGGAGGGAAATTTGACAAAGATTCTTATAAAGTATCAGGAGGATTGCACGGAGTTGGTGTTTCTGTGGTAAATGCCTTATCAACATATTTAGAATTAAAAGTATGGCGAGATGATAAAGAGCATTTTGCAAAATTTGAAGATGGATTTACAACAGAGCATTTAAGAGTTACTGGAGAAGCTAAGGGCGAGACAGGAACAGAGGTAACTTTTTTACCATCATTAGATACTTTTTCATTTATAGAATTTTCTTTTGAAATTTTATCAAGAAGAATTAGAGAACTAGCTTTTTTAAATTCAGGAGTAAACATTAATTTAGTAGATTTGAGAGCAGGAAAGGAAAGAGAAGAAGCATTTTGTTATGAAGGAGGAATTAAAGCTTATGTAGAATTTTTGGATAAATCAAAGACTAAAGTGATTGAGGCAATAACTATTCAAGGAGAAATTAATGAAATTGTAGTAGATATTGCGATGCAATGGAATGACTCTTATCACGAATCTGTTTATTGTTTTACCAATAATATCAAGCAAGCAGATGGAGGAACTCATTTGTCAGGATTTAAAAGTTCTCTTACTAGAACTGTAAATAATTACATTTCTAAAGTAGTAATTAGCAAAAAAGATAAAGTAAATATTACGGGAGATGATATTAGAGAAGGGCTTACTACAATAATTTCAGTAAAAGCTCCAGATCCTAAATTTTCTTCACAAACTAAAGATAAGCTAGTCAGTTCTGAAGTAAGACCAGTGGTAGAAAATATAGTATATGATAAATTAACTAAATGGTTTGAAGAAAATCCTAAAAATGCAAAAATAATTTTAACAAAAATTAACGAAGCAGCAATAGCAAGAGAGGCGGCAAGAAAAGCAAGAGATCTAACTAGAAGAAAAGGAGCTTTAGAAATTTCTAGCTTGCCTGGAAAACTATCTGATTGCCAAGAAAGAAATCCAGAATTTTCAGAGATTTTTATCGTTGAGGGAGATTCAGCAGGAGGTTCGGCAAAACAAGCAAGAGATCGTAAAACTCAAGCAGTTCTACCACTTAGAGGAAAAATTTTAAATGTAGAAAAAGCAAGATTTGACAAAATGTTATCTTCTCAAGAGATAGGAACATTAATTAGTGCATTGGGAACTTCTATTGGAAAAGAAGATTTTAACATTGAAAAATTGAGATATCACAAGGTGGTAATTATGACCGATGCTGATGTTGATGGATCTCACATTAGAACATTAATTCTGACTTTCTTCTTTAGACATATGCCACAATTAATAGAAAAAGGATATTTATATATTGCACAACCTCCACTTTATAAAGTAAAAAAAGGGCAAAGCGAGGTATATTTAAAAGATGATTCTGAATTGCAAGAATATTTAATTAATAATTCTTTAATTTCTAGTAAGTTATTAGTAGGGGAGGAGGAAGAAATATCTGGTGAGAATTTGGCTAATTTAATTAGAGTTATTTATAAATTAACTAAAATTATAACTAGAATTTCTGCTGATTGCCATATTCCAGAAGATATAATTGAAGTTGCTATTTTATCAAAATTATTTGATCAAAATGATAGTTTTTCAAAAGATGTTTTGACAAAGAATTTACAAAAATTTTTAAGTGATGAATATGGAACAAAATGGTCAGTTGCAGATGATGAGCAGGGTGAGTTGGAGGTTTTAAAATTATCTAGAGGAATTACAGATAAATTTGTTTTCAAAAAAAGTTTAATGAACTCTACTCAAGGTAAGGAGATAGCCGAGATGTCAAAAAAGTATTTTGATATTTTTCAGGATAATAGAATTCAATTTCTTACTAAAGAGAAAATATCAATAGTAAAAAAACCATCGGAATTGTTGGAAGTAACTATTTCTAGTGCTAAAAAAGGTTTATCTATTCAAAGATTTAAAGGTTTGGGAGAGATGAATCCAGAGCAATTATGGGAAACTACCTTAGATCACGATTCAAGAACTTTATTACAGATAAAAATGGATGATGTAGAGAGTGCAGATGAAGTTTTTTCTACATTAATGGGTGATGTAGTAGAACCAAGAAGAGAATTTATTCAAAGCAATGCACTGAATGCTAATTTGGATTCTTGATAAAAAGAATTGATTAATGAGGCATCATCCACGGAAAAGCGGAGATCCGTTGCGATAAAGGCTTTAGAAGACTGCAATTCGCCTTGGATCTCTGCCTTCGTAGGGATACAATTTTCGGAGTTTTTTTCTGCAAAACACTATTTTTTTCTATTATAAGACAATCTGAATAAGGGTTACAATTTTTTATAAGCTGTTTCGATTTTATCTTCCAAATTATTCATAAATTTTTTTTTGTCTTCTATATTTGTTATGGCAGGTAGTATTTTTACCGTGATTACTCCTTTATAAGTTACCCAAAGGTTTTTTGGCCAAATAGAGCCTGAATTTAAAACTACAGGAATTACAGGTAAATTTGTTTCTTTGGCAATGGCATAAATTCCTGATTTATAAGACATTTTTGCTTTTGGTTTTGTTCTTGTGCCTTGAGGAAATATTACCACACTCCTTTTATCTTTGATAATCTCTTTGCATTGAGCAATAATTTTATTAATAGATCCCTTTCCTTTTTGTCTATCAATATAAATCATTTTTGACATATATAAATATTGACCTGCAATTGGAGTCCAAAGCAAACCCTTCTTAAAAACAAAACTTGGAGTTTTAAAAAGATAAAAGAAAAACATAGTTTCCCAAGCTGACTCGTGTTTTGAAGCAATAATTACACTTCCCTTCTTTAAGTTTTCCTTTCCTTCTACTTTAAATTTTATTCCCCATAATTGACAAATTAAAATTATAGAACTTCCCCAATAATAACAAGTTTTTTGAGCAGCTCTTCTAGATAGTAATGATGGGATTAACAAGCTTCCACCCACAACTATGCTGCAGCCCACAATAGTTGTATGAATTAAAATAGATCTTATATAAGGTATTATCATTTATTATTATTTATTTTTTTTGAGTTTTTTTCAAATTTTCTTAATTTTTTCACATTTCTATTATGTTCTATTAAGTTTTTTGAAAATCTATGTTGTCCATTACCATCTGATACAAAATATAATTCATTGGTTTTTTTTGGGTTTGCAACAGCAATCAATGCCTCTTTTCCTGGATTTGCAATAGGCTTTATAGGAAGTGCTTTAATAACATAAGTGTTGTAAGGAGAATTTATTCTAAGATTTCTCTTGCTTAATTGTCTGTCTAGTTTGTATTTTCCTAAAGTTATTGCATATATTACAGTAGGGTCTGATTGTAATCTCATTCCTCTATTTAATCTATTGATAAAAACTCCTGCCACCCTAGCTCTTTCTGTGTTTATGCCTGTTTCTTTTTCTACAATTGAAGCTAAAATCAACATTTCTTGTTTGTTTTTTAAAGGAATATTGATGTTTCTAGTTTTCCAAGCCTTATCTAAGAATATAGACATATTGTTTTTCATTATATCTATTTGTTTTTGCCTAGAATCACCTTTATTAAAAAAATAAGTTTCAGGCAATAAAGTTCCTTCTGCTGGAATTGAAGTTATTTCTCCTGATAAATAAGGGTTTTCTTTTAGAACTTCTATTGCCTGAGCAGTACTATATCCTTCTGGAATAGTGAACTTTCTTAAATAATTGTCAGCAATAATAATTTTTTTTAATAAAGAAATGTAATCATCATCTTTAGATATTAAATATTCTCCTGATTTAAAAACTATATTTCTTTTGAATATTTCTATAATTTTTAAAGAAAAATAATGAAGTTTTGCATTATGAATAGCTTTGTTTTTCTCTAAAATACTGAAAACTTTTAATTTTGATGAACCAAAAGGGATTTCTACGATTTGTTCTTTGTTAAAGTTTTTAGTAAAACTAAAAAATAAAGAAATTATTATGATGAAAGCAATAATACTACTAAAAAATAGTATTTTTTTTAGGACAGACATAAAGCCAATCAATTATTATATTTTTTTAAGGATAACAGAAGCATTAGTTCCTCCAAAACCAAAAGAATTAGACAAAACAATGTTAGTTTCTTTCTCTTGCACTTGATTTGCCATTAAATCTATACCTAAATTATCAATAGGATCGTTTAGATTTAAAGTAGCAGGTCTAACATTATGCTTCATTGCAAGGATTGAATAAATAGCTTCTACACTTCCTGCAGCTCCAAGCAAATGCCCGATAGAAGATTTTGTTGAAGACATAGATAAACCATCTTTTTTGTTTTGAAAAATTCTTGCAATAGTGTTAAGTTCTCCTTTATCACCAACGGGTGTAGAAGTTCCATGAGCATTAATATAATCAATCTCTTCTGTGTTAAGCTTGGCATCTTTTAAAGTAGCAATTACTGCTTTTTCAGCACCTTTCCCTTCTGGATGAGGTGAGGTGATATGATAAGCATCTCCTGACATACCGTATCCTAAAACTTCGGCATAAATATTAGCATTTCTTGCCTTAGCATGTTCGTATTCTTCTAAAATTAATACTCCAGAACCTTCAGCAATAACAAAACCATCTCTACTATTGTCCCAAGGTCTTGATGCTGTTTCAGGATTGTCATTATAACTAGTGGACAAAGCTCTGGCAGATGCAAAACCTGCTACTCCTAATCTACACACCGCAGATTCTGCTCCACCACAAACCATCACTTTAGCACCTCCATATTTAATAATTCTGCTAGCATCTCCAATCGCATGAGTTCCAGAAGCACAAGCTGTCACCACAGAATGGTTTGGACCTGTAAAACCAAACTTTATTGAAACATGACCTGATGCTAAATTAATTAAACTACTAGTAATAAAAAAAGGAGAAACTCTTCTTGCCCCTCTTTCTTTTAAAATAATAGAATTATTATAGATTTGTTCTAAACCTCCTATACCAGAACCAATAATTACTCCTGTATTGTCTAATATTTCTTGATTATTAATATCTAACCCAGAATCTTTTACTGCTTGAGAAGCAGCAGAAACAGCATAAGCAATAAAATCCGATGTTTTTCTATAATCTTTTAAGGACATATCTCTTTCAGCATCAAACAGATGTTCTTCAGTTCCTCTTGGCACTTGACCTGCTATTTTTGATGGTATATCACTTACATCAAAGCTTTCTATAGGTCTTATTCCAGACTTTTTTGATATAAGAGAATCCCAGTTATGAGATAATCCCAAACCAAAAGGAGTAACTAAGCCCATACCAGTAACTACAACTCTTTTCATTTTATGTCTAATGTTTGTGATTGTTTAGCTTATTATAATTAGTAATTTTTTAAAATTACTAATTATAATATAGCTTTTATAAAATTAAACTAACTCTAAATATTAGCTAGCTTTTTGAACATGCTCTAAAACATCTTTGATAGTCAATATTTTTTCTGCTACTTCATCAGGAATCTCGCAATCAAATTCTTCTTCAAATGCCATAACCAATTCTACTTGATCAAGACTGTCAGCTCCCAAATCATCAACTATACTTGATGTTTCAGTTATTTTACCTTCTTCAACACCTAATTTTTCAGAAACAACTTTTTTTACTCTGTTTAAAGTATCACTCATAATTTTGCCTATAAATTTAATTAATATATAATATTCCTACCAATAAATAGTAAGATAATTGTTATTTAAGATAATAATGTTTATTTAAAATAACAAGTATTATTTGTTAAAAATAAAATATTTATTACCAAGATGTATATGGGATCTTTTTATACAATCCTTCTACCACATCAGATTGAAGAATTAACTCGTTTAAAGCATCCCAGCTTCCATCTAAAAATTGGCTTTTTACTCCTTTATTTAATGAGCAATGAAAAATTTCATTGTTAACTTCAACAGTTTGTTTTTCAATATTTATTGCTACTTTCATGCCACCATCATTAGATAGAGCTTGAATTTTTTCTGTATCTTCTGTAGTTACTGCAAGGCAAGGCATTCCTATTGCCACAGAATTACTAAGAAAAATATCTCCAAAGGAAGATCCGATGATAGCTTTTATTCCATAACGATGTAATGACTGAGGAGCTGCCTCTCTTGACGATCCGCAACCAAAATTGTCATTTACAACCAAAACACTAGATCCTTTAAATTTGGGATCATCGAATGAATGAAGCTTGCCAGAAATCTTTGACTGAGTTCTGTCATCTATGAAGGCACTATCACCTAATTCAGTAAAAGTTAATGCTTTTAAAAATCTTGCTGGGATAATTCTATCAGTATCTACATTATCACCTTTTAAAGTGATTGCTTTACCAACTATTTTTGTGATTTTGTTAACCATAGTTTTTTTATAATTTAAAAATTTTTCTAGGATCTGAAACTATTCCTGTCACAGCACAAGCTGCAACTGAAATAGGTGACATAACCAAAGTTCTACCAGTAGGAGACCCTTGTCTTCCTCTAAAATTTCTATTTGATGATGAAGCACATAGCTGTCTTCCTTGTAATTTATCAGGATTCATCGCTAAACACATTGAACAACCTGGTTCTCTGAATTCAAAACCTCTTTCTGTAAATATTTTATCCCAACCTTGCTCTCTCATCTGTTTTGCAACATATTGAGAACCAGGCACAATTAATGCCTTAATTCCATCTGCCACTTTATAATCACCACTCTTTAGTAGATCTATAACTTGCTTGAAATCAGATAATCTTCCATTGGTGCAAGATCCTATAAAAGCAACATTAATAGCCGTTCCTTCTATCTTTTTTGCTTCTTCAAATTGCATATATTCAAGTGCATCCAAAAAGTCTTTTTTATCATGTTCACTGATAGTTGTTAATGCAGGTATGTTTTCCGTGATATTGATGGCTTGTTCTAAATTAACTCCCCAAGTAGTCATTGGTTCAATTGTGCCTGCATTTATATTAACGACATCATTAAATTTTGCATCTTCATCGCTTGCAACACTTTTCCAATATTCTATTGCTTTATCCCAGTCTTTTTTTTTTGGTGCATATTCTTTGCCCTTTAAATATTCAAAAGTTATTTCATCAGGATTGATGTAACCACATCTTGCACCCGCTTCAATTGCCATATTACAAACAGTCATTCTTTGTTCCATAGTCATTTTCTTGATTATGTTACCAGAAAATTCATAAGCATATCCAGAACCTATTTTTATGCCCAAAACTCTAATTATATGTAATACAACATCTTTTGCAGTAACTCCTTTTTGCAAAGTTCCTGTAACTTCAATTTTTCTAACTTTTAATTTTTGAGTAACTAGTGATTGAGTAGCTAAAACATCTCTAACTTGAGTTGTTCCAATTCCCATTGCAATTGATCCAAATGCACCGTGAGTTGAGGTGTGAGAATCTCCACAAACAATTGTCATTCCAGGTTGAGTTAGTCCTCTTTCAGGCCCGATTACATGCACGATTCCATTTTCTTTATCTTCTAAAGAAAAAAATCTAATACCAAATTCTTCAGTGTTATGCTCTAAAGTAGATACCATTGCTTCATCAATTTCGTTCAAAAAGGGTCTAGCTTGTTTTGTTGTTGGAATAACATGATCTGCTGTTGCAAATGTTCTGTCAGGATGTTTTATAGAAAGTTTTTTTTCTCTAATTGCAGAAAATGCAGGAGCGGTTGTAGCTTCATGAAGTAGATGAAGTCCAATAAAGAGTTGATATTGATCTCCTCCAATTTTTTTAACTGTATGAGAATCAAAAATTTTTTCGTATAAATTTTTTGACATTTTTTGATTATATTAAAATATAAAATGTTTTGTTTTGCTATATTGCAACGAAAATTAAATTTTTTTCTTAAAAAAGTCAAGATATTATTTTTTTAAACACCATACTAAATCAATTTTGTTTTAGTATGGACAAAATTAAATTACTCTGTTATTTTGATTTTAACCTCAACATCAAAAAAATGACGAAAAAAACTATTTCTTATAAATCTTCTGGAGTGGATATTGAAACTGGAAATAAGCTAGTTGATAATATAAAACAAGATATAAAAAATACTAATAGAGCAGGGGTGATTAATAATATAGGGGGTTTTGGTGCATTGTTTGATTTAGCAAAATGCAAATATAAAGATCCATTATTAGTTGCAGGAACTGATGGAGTTGGAACAAAGCTAAGAATTGCTATAGAGGCAGAAAAATTTGATTATATAGGTCAAGATTTGGTTGCAATGTGTGTTAATGATTTAGTGGTTCAAGGTGCAGAACCTTTGTTTTTTTTAGATTATTATGCTTGTGCAAAATTAGACAATAAAATTGCTCAACAAGTCATAAAATCAATTGCTAAAGCTTGTGCTTTAGTAAACTGTGCTTTGATTGGAGGGGAAACTGCTGAAATGCCTGATATGTATAAAAAGAAAGATTTTGATTTAGCAGGATTTTCAGTAGGTGCTGTTGAGAGAAGTGAAGTTTTGCCTAAAACAGAGGAAATAAAAGCAGGAGATGTAATTATTGGTATTCCATCTAGTGGAGTTCATTCCAATGGCTTCTCTTTAGTTAGAAAAATAATGTCAGAATATCAGCTTGATTATCAAGAAATGGCCAAATTTGATAATAGTAAAAGCTATGCAGATCATTTTTTAATTCCAACAGAATTATATGCTAAGCCTTGTTTGGAATTGCATAAAAACAATTTAGTAAAAGCATTTTCTCATATTACAGGAGGAGGGTTTATAGAAAACATTCCAAGAATTCTACCTAAAAATCTTTCTTTTGATATAAATTATAATAAGCTAGAGCTAACTAGTCTTTTTAACTGGTTAAAAGAAAAGTCTAATTTGAACAATAAAGAGTTCTATAAGGTATTTAATGGTGGTTTTGGTATGGTGATAATTGCAGATAATAACAATTCTTCAAATATTTTAAAGATCTTACAAGAAAAATATAATTATCAAAAAGCTAAAATCTTAGGTGAGGTAAAAAATGTCTAAAAAAATAATTATCAATATTATAGAATCTTTGGATTTATTATTTAAAAAAATAGAAAAACAATATATTATTATAAAAGAATGGAAGAATATTAAAGAAAATATTTTTAGTGATGACGAAAAAGTACAAATTATAGATTTATTTATTTATAGATTTACAAAGATTCAAGATATGATGGGAAATAAATTGTTTAGAATTTTTTTGGAAGAGATAGGGGAGTATGAAAAAAATATGTTTTTTATTGATATCCTTAATAAATTAGAAAAATTAGAATTAATAGAAGATGCTCATAAATGGAAGGATTATAGAGATTTAAGAAATATATTAACTCACGAATACCCAGATGATTATCAAGAATTAATCAAAGGAATTAAAAATGCTTTAATCGTTTATGTTGAAATGAAAGAAATATATATAAAATTAACAAATTGCTTAAAAAAATATGAGATTAACTAAATTTGAACAAGAAGCTATAAAAAATAATGCTTTAGAAATTTTTGGCAATAAAACAGAAGTTTTTTTATTTGGTAGTAGAGTAGATGATAATAAAAGAGGAGGTGATATAGATCTTTACATAAAAGCTCCTAATAAAGAAGATGATTTATTTGATAAAAAGATGAATTATATATCTTCTTTGTATGATGATATTGGAGAACAAAAAATTGATGTGGTTATTGCTAGAGATGAATCAAGATCAATAGAGCAGGAAGCTATAAAAAATGGCATTAAATTATGAATCTTAATTACAAAAAACTTTTTTTGGGAAATAAAACTAAAAAAACAATTATTTTTATTCACGGATTTGGAGCAAGTGGAGAAGATCTTTTGGGGTTAGCACCATATTTTCAAGAATTTGAAAAAGATTTATTAGCAATATCTCCTGATGCACCTAATAAAAATGATTTTATGGAAAATTCTTATTATTGGTTTCCCTTAGAAAATTGGAGTGAAGAATATCTTTCATCTCAATTAGATAAAGTTTTGCCAATTCTAGATAATTTTATCAAAGATATTATCAAAAAATATCAAATTGCCGAGCAAGATATTATTTTATGTGGTTTTTCTCAAGGAAGCTTGCTTGCTATAGAATATGCATTAATAAAAGCTCAAAAAGATTTTTTTGCTGTTATCGCTTTTTCTGGAGGAGTGCTTCCCAACATAAAGCAATCTATAAAAAACAAAACTCCTATTTGCCTAATTCACGGGAAAGATGATGATGTTTTACCTTGTGATTATTCACAAATAGCCGCTCAAATTTTTGAACAGCAAGAACATAATTTTGAAATAAAACTAATAGATAATTTAGCTCATTCTATCAATAAAGAAGGGGTTGATTTTGCTTTAGATTTTTTAAAAAAATTATAATCTTAACTTTAAAAAATATGCATCTATTAGAAATTAAGAATTTGGATATTTTTAGCAAAGATCAGCAATTTGTTTCTAATGTTTCATTTGATTTAAAACAATCGGAGATTTTGGCTATAATAGGAGAGAGCGGTTCTGGTAAATCACTAATTGCAAAAGCTATTACTAGATTAAATAATGAAGAATATTTTAATTATCAAGGAGAGATAATTTTTGATAAAAAAGATAATATTTTGTTATTTAATGAAAAAAAAATAAATAGGTTTAGAGGGCGAGATATAGGAATAATTTTTCAAGATCCTTTTGTTTCTTTAAACCCTCTACATAATATATATAAACAAGTAGCAGAGAGGCTGATTTGCAATAAATTGGCATCTAAAAAAACAGCTTATAAAAAAGCTACAGAAATTTTGGCAGAGGTGGGTATTGATGATGTTATAGATAAGAACACCTATCCACATCAATTATCAGGCGGACAAAAACAAAGGGTAATGATAGCATTAGCTGTCATTGCTAAACCTAAAATTTTAATTGCAGATGAAGCAACAACAGCATTAGATAATGATGCTCAAACTGAAATTATAAATTTACTAAAAAACTTAGTTAAAAAATATAAAATAGGATTAATTTTTATCACTCACGATTTATTATTAGTTAAAAATATAGCTGATACATTATTAATATTAGAGAAAGGTAATATTGTTGAATATGACAAAGCAGAAGAAATATTTAAAAAACCTAAAAATCAATATAGTAAGAAATTACTAAATGCTCATAAATTTAATTTATCTAAAAATACTGATATTAGTAAATATCCTTTAATTGAAATTAAAAATTTAGATATTAATTATGATATTGGTGGTTTTTTTATCAAGAAGAAAAAAAATATTATCAAAAACTTTTCTTTAAAAATTTATCAAGGAGAGACTCTAGCTTTAACTGGAAATAGTGGTAGTGGAAAAACAACAATCAGTAAAGTTTTGTTGCAATTAAAACAAGATTATTTAGGAGAGATTTTTTTTCAAAATATTGATTTAAAAACTTTATCTAAAGAAAAATTAAGGTTGCTTAGAAAAGATATGCAAATAGTTTTTCAAGATCCATATGCTACCCTTAACCCCAAGATGAATATTTTTGCTATTTTATTAGAATCTTTAAAAGCACACAAAATAAAAAATGAAGAAAAATTAATAAAAAATGTTTTGCTTGAAGTGGGGTTAAATGAAAAAGATTTGTATAAATACCCCCATCAATTTAGTGGTGGACAAAGGCAAAGAATAGCTATTGCAAGAAGTTTGATATTGTCTCCAAAATTTATTGTTTTAGATGAACCAACTGCATCTCTTGATGTTATCTCACAAAAAAAGATTATTAAGTTATTAATTGATTTACAAAAAAAATATAAAATTTCTTATTTATTCATATCACACTCACAAGAGTTAGTAGATGTCATTTCTCATAGAGCAGTTAGCCTTTAATACTATTGTGAGTTAAAAATCACTAATTCTTATACTATCTCCAGTTATTATTAAGTGGTAAATAGTATAAGGAGGAACCTTAAAGTTTTATATCAACTATAATGACTTGTTCTTCATCATAAAAATCCAACTGTTTTTCTACTTTTCCATATTTATCAGTAACTGCTGTTATTCCATAATTTGCTACTCTCACTAATGGTTTTTGTTTTTCTATTGCTCTAAATCTTATATGCTGAAAATGTTGCCAAGGACCTACTGAAATGTTTTTTCCAGCTATTTTTTTAGTAAACCAAATATCATTAGTGATATTTAATAAAAAATCTCCTTGATTAGAAATAGAGTTTTCAAAAATACCATCATAACAAATTAGTGGTAAAAATGTTCTTTTTATTTTTCTTATTTTTTTTACAATTATATTTTCTTTTGTAATTTCTGTTTCTGCTATTTTTGCTTTATCTTCTTGCTTGTTTTCTGTTTTTTTTGCTACTTCATTTGTCGTTGTTTCTTCTTTTTTAGTATTTTGTTTTGAAGATTCTATAATCTCTTTAGTGATATAAAAAGGTATTTCCTTTATATACTTACCTGCCGAAAAACCTCTTTGAGTTGCAAGAGAAGATATTAAGTTAGAATATGGGTTATATTCTCCAAAAGGAACTAAATGTTTTTTATGATAGATAGCCTGAACTTTACTTTTATTATCTAGTAAAAATAAACTATTGTAATATTTAAAATCTTCATATTTTTTTTTTGATACTCTAATAGTTCCTACCACTAGATAATTATAATTTTGTATCTTTGTTGATATATAATCTAAAATCACCTTATTGTTATTAATTACAGGTGCTGCTATTACTCCTTCTGGCAAAACAATAAAATCTACTTTTTCATGAGAGGATTGATTTGCTATCTTTATTATTCTTTCAATATTATTTGTTATTGTTTGCTCATCAAAATTATGGTGAGTGATGATGTTACTATGAACTAATTTTAATTTCATAATTACAGGTGGAGCTTTTTTTGCTAATTGATCATATTTTATATGATATTTTCCATAACTAAGTAAGATAGCAAATATTGCTATATTTGCTATAATTACTATAAATGAAACATTTAAATTTTCTTTAGATATTAAGAAAGGTGATGAATATAAAAAAATTAATAATGCACTAAAGTGAAATGTTCCAATTACTCCAACTATCTGAAGAATGTTTAGTTGATTCCATAAGCTATATGCAAGCAATCCCCAAGGCAAACCTTGTAAATCAACAAAAGGAATGATATTACTTCTGATATATTCGTAAAAGATAAAGAATACACAAAAAACTAGATAAAATTGATATTTATTTAATTTTTTAAAAATACTATAAAAAATTAGAAAAAATAAAGATGCTAATATAGCACCAAAGATAGGAATTATTATTAATATTATAGGAAAAAAGTCTTTATAAGCTATATTTGTTAAGAAAGAAAATGATATCCAGTAAAAATTACTAAAATAAAACCCTAAATAGAAATAAAAACAATTGTTAAAAAATACATTAATCTGAAATTTTTCTCTAAATACTCTATATAAAAAATAAGGATAGATAAGAAATGCTAAAAAAAACAATTTAAACGGAGCGAATATTAATACAGTAAATAAACCACAAAGGAATATCAGCAAAGTTGCTCTGTTAAAATAAAAATATTTTTTTAATATAGACAACATAACCTAATATTTTTATATATGAATGGCTTCATCAGATGAATCTAAAGCAGCCTCATGCATCATTTCAGATAGGGTAGGGTGAGGAAAAATTGTTTGTTTTATATCATCTATTGTTGCTTCAAATGTTTTTGCTAACACAAATCCTTGTATTAATTCTGTAACTTCACTACCCACCATATGAGCCCCTATTATTTCTCCTGTGTTTTTATCAGAAATAATTTTTATTAACCCAACTTCTTTATTCATAGCAATTGCTTTACCATTTGCCATAAATGGAAATCTACCAATGTTAAACTCCAAGCCTTGCTCTTTTGCTTTTTCTTCAGTCAAACCTACTGATGCAATTTGTGGGCTAGTGTAGGTACATCCAGGAATATTCTCTTTTTTCATTTTATGATTATGCTTGCCTGCCAAGTGATTAACTGCAATTATAGCTTCGTGGGAGGCTTTATGTGCAAGCCAAGGAGCTCCTGCAACATCCCCAATTGCATATATACCTTTTTCTGCTGTTTGACAATTATCATCAGTAATAATATGCCCCCTATCTAATTCAATTTTTGTTCCTTCTAAACCAATATTTTCGCTATTTGCCATAATTCCTACTGCTGAAATAATATTTTCAACTATTAAAGTTTTTTTCTTCTTGGTTTTTTGATTTTTAATTTCAACTATAATATCATCTTTATTTATTTTTAGTGATGATATTGTTGAACCTGTTAGGATTTCTATGTTTTTTTTTTCAAATTCTTTTTGAGCAATTGCTGAAATTTCTTTATCTTCTACTGGCAAAATGTTTTCTTGTAACTCTACTATGGTAACCTTTGTGCCTAAAGCATTATAAAAATTTGCAAATTCAACTCCAATTGCTCCACTTCCAACTACTAATAAAGATTGGGGTTGCTTAGTTGGAGACATTGCTGTTTTATATCCCCAAATAAACTTTTCATCAATTTTTAAATTAGGTAATGATTTTACTCTAGCACCAGTTGCAATAATTATATTATCTGCTTTTAAATTATCAATTGTTGCTCCTTTTTTATCAAACAACCTAATTTTTTTATTTCCGTCTAAAACTCCTCTTGCATCAAAAACAGTAATTTTATTTTTTTTCATCAGATGTTTGATACCCCTAGATAATTTTTGAGAAATATTTCTAGATCTTGCTATAATTTTATTAAAATCAAAAGATGTTTCTTTTGCCAAAAATCCATAATTTTCAAGATGCTCTAATAACTCAGCTATTTCCGCTGATTTCAGTAAAGTTTTAGTTGGAATACAGCCCCAATTTAAACAAATTCCACCTAGGTGATTTTCTTCAACCAATGCCGTGTTTAAACCTAATTGAGCTGATTTAATGGCAGCAACATAACCTCCAGGACCTCCACCAATAACAATAATATCAAATTTAGTAGTCATTTTCTATATATATTTATTTGAAAAATATATTAATATATTATTTGAATTAATAATTCAATGTAAAATTATGTTCTAGCAGAAAATTTATTGAATTATTTTTTATAAAGGAAAAAACTGTAAGATTCGGGAGGGTATTGAGACATAATTATAGACAATAAAGAGAATAATGTGAAAATAGTTATTTTAACAAATCTAATAATAAAAATAATTCTTATGTCTATATTGTGCAAATTCTGTGATTCTAAAAGTATGATGCACTCATTTGGTCAGACAGCTTTTTTAGAAAAGTTGTAGACAAAAAGGAGGAAAACTACCATAAGTTTTTAGGTTAAATCAACAAAAATAAACCTAACCTAAAAATAAGATGATTATAAAAACCATCCCCTCTCATAGCTATCGGCACCTCTGCCTGTGCTACAAAAGTAAATATAAATTATTTTCTTAAAAAGACAAATAAAGCTTAAACTGTCATTATGTAAAATTAACATAACTTTTTTGCTAGTATCTAGCTTTCTAATGCTTTTTTTAAAAAGTCTCTTTCAACCTGTAATTGTCCTATTTTTTCATATAAAGATTGGGTTTCTTCTAATGTTTTTTCTGAAAAAAATTTATTTTTGCTATCATAAATATTAGTTGCAGATTTTTTCAAAACCCTTACCCATTTATAAACAGCTGCTTTGCTTAGCCCATATTTATTACATATCTCAATGCAACTCATATCGCCCTCTAAAAATTTTAAGGCTATTTTTAATTTTAAATTACTATTGTAACTTTTTCTTATTTTGGTCATTCTTTTACCATTAAATTATTTATTAATATAATAGTAATTTTCTTACAATCTGTCTACAAAAAAACTGACTGAATTTAGGGGTGCATCATACTCTGTATATGCTTAATGAACACTTCCAAGATTCAGATAGTTTTTTGTAGATTTTTAACTAAAAATAGTATTTTATTAGCTAATACTACTTGTAGCTTTTATAATTGACCTATAGACTTACAATCTTCTTAGCATTAGTATATTAATACTATTTTTATAAATTAGAGTGCCTTTTTATAAAAATAGTTTTAGTCCTAATTTTTATATAAAAAACATAGGACTAGCCAAATCTAATTCAAATTTTTTATATAGAAATTAGGGCTGAAAATCTGCATAGAAAAAGGTGCTCTAATTTAGAATTATAGTATAACTATATTAATAATATGATATTTTTAAATTTCTTAAAATATTTTGCAATTATTATTTTATTTGCACCTATATCAATTTATGCAAAAATCAACAAAACAGAAAAGGTTATTTTTTATCAAAACAATAAGAATCTTATTAAATTAGATAAAAAATTAAACAAATTATATAAAAAAAATTATAATTCTTTAAGTCAACCACGAAAAAAAATTTTGCAATCATCACAAAGAATTTGGATTATTTATAGAAATAAAAAATGCCAAGAAAACATAAAATGTCTAAAAACTGTTTATAAAAAAAGAATATCTTTTTTTAGTAAAGATAAAAAAGATATTTCACAAAGCCTAGATTCTATATTGTTTATAGGTAATAACATTATGCATCCTTTTTGTTTGGCAAAGACTAAAAGACATAAAATAACAACAATAACTAAATTAAACAAATGTAATAAAAAATTTCATCAAGAATCTATTATAAATTTATTTTCTTATACGAAATCAGTCATTGCTTACTTATCTAACAAAGAAAAAGGATCAAAATTTTATTTTTCTTATGAATTAGTAAAACAAAATAAGAATATTTTTACTATAAAAGAATATCAAAAGCCTGGATATTATGTATTTATTAATAAAATTATCTTAGAAATACATAATAATAAAATAACTGCTAAAGAAACTAAAGAACATGGCTTTTCTTCTTATTAAAGAATCTTATACTATTTAAAAAAAGAATGACAGCTATTTATATTCACTATCCTTTTTGTAAATCAAAATGCCCATATTGTGATTTTAATTCTCATATCAAAACACTAGAAGAAAATGTAGACTTCTTAGAAGAATATAAAAAAGAACTAGAATATTATTTTAATATCTTAGGAAAAAGAAAAATAACTTCAATTTTTTTTGGAGGAGGAACTCCTTCTTTAATGTCAATAGAGCTTATAGAGGGAATTTTAGATAAAATTTATAATTTATTTGAAATAGAAAAAAATATAGAAATAACTTTAGAGGCGAACCCTACTTCCCTAGAAATTAAGGCATTTAGCTTACTAAGGGGGGCTAATATAAATAGATTATCTATTGGTATTCAAGCATTAAATGATAGAGATTTAAGTTTTTTAGGAAGAGAACATAATACTAAAAATGCTATTTTAGCACTAGAATCTGCTCAGAAATATTTTAAGAATTTTTCTTTTGATTTAATCTATTCAAGACCAAATCAAAGCATTATAGAATGGAGAAATGAGCTAAACAATGCTTTTAAAATTGGCTCTCCTCATTTATCTTTATATCAATTAACTATTGAGAAAGGCACAAAATTTTATAGTGAGTTTCAAAAAAAGAAATTCTCTTTACCAAGTGAAGATATGCAAAATCAATTATATGATGTTACAGCTGAAATTTGCAATAAATATGGTTTAGATATTTACGAAGTATCAAATTATGCAAAGAAAAATTATCATTCTAGACATAATATGAATTATTGGCAATATGGAGATTATATAGGAATTGGAGCAGGGGCTCATTCACGATATTACTCTAAAAAGAAAGAAAAGATTGCAAATATGAATTATCATTTACCTAAAAAATGGCAAGAAGAGGTGCAGAAAAATGGTAATGCTATTCAGGCAAGTAATAAATTAGAAAAAAAAGATATTTTGCAAGAAATATTAATGATGGGCCTGAGAACAAAATTTGGTATTAAAACAGAGATCTTGCAAAAATATTTTCAAAAAGATTTATTTGAAATTTTTGATAAACAAAAATTAGATGATTTAGTAAAAGAAGGATTGATAAAATATGATAAAAAGTTTTTGGCTCCAACAATAAAAGGAATTAAAATGGTTAATTCTATTTATCATTATCTTGTGCTAGCAAATATCCCTCTTTAGATCCTATAATTTTAACTTTAACCACTGTTCCTGATTTAAAACTATTTTTTAATTTTATTTTTAAGAATTGATCACTTCTTAAAAAATCTTTACTTTCAACCAAAGCATCTATTTTTTTACCTATGAATTCTTTTTGAAATTTTCTTAAATTTTCTTTTCCTAGATTAATTAAAATTCTGGCTCTTTCTTTTCTAATGTTTTTGGCTATTTGTTTTTCTTGAGGGATTTTAGCCGCTGGTGTTCCTTCTCTTTCTGAATATGGAAAGATATGTAGTAAAGATATTTGTAAATTTTTTACCAATTGCACAGAATTTAAGAACATTTCTTCTGTTTCAGTTGGAAAGCCTGTGATTATATCTGCTCCAATGGAAGAATTTTTACGATGTTTTTTTATAAAATTACAAAAATCAATAATTTGCTCTCTATTATGTCTTCTTTTCATTCTTTTGAGAATCATATTATCTCCTGATTGCATAGAGATATGAAAATGTGGCAGGATTCTTTTTTCTGTGACCAGTAAATTTCTTAAATCATCATCTATTTCAGCAACATCCAAAGAAGAAAGTCTAAGTCTAGTAAGGTTAGGACAATGTTTTAAAATTTCTTTAATTAAATAAGCAAAGCTTGGTTTTACAGGTAGATTTGTGCCATAATCAGTAATGTCTACTCCTGTTAACACGATTTCTAAAAATCCTTCATCTAAAATTCTTTGGCAATTTTTTATGATAGTAGGAATAGGCACAGATCTATTATTTCCTCTACCAAAGGGTATAATACAAAAAGTGCATCTATGATTGCAACCATTTTGAATTTCTAAAAAAGCTCTAGCTTTTCCTTCAAAAGAAGTAACCATATGAGATGATGTTTCTTTTAATTCCATAATATCACTTACTTGGATATTTTCTGTATTGTTGCTTGAAAATAAATGTTGTTTTAATTCTAATTTTTCTTTATTACCTAAAACCATATCAACTTCACTCATATTAGAATAAAGTTGAGGGTTTATTTGGGCTGCACACCCTGTTACAATGATTTTTTTTTCTGGAAATTGTTTTTTATGTTTTCTAATTGACTGCCTAACTTTTCTCTCTGTTTCACTTGTTACAGCACAAGAGTTAAAAATTATTGTATTTTCTTGATTTGATTTTTTTAATTGATCTTTTATTACTTCACTTTCAAAAATATTTAATCTACAACCAAAAGTAATAACTTTATTTTCTTTCATATTATGTTTTTTTTTAATATGGAAACATTATAATATATAGTGATTATAAATCAATAGTTCAAAATAAAATGAAAAAAGCATTAATATTATTAAGTGGAGGCTTAGATTCTACTACTGTTACTGCTATTGCCAAAAAACAAAATTATCAAATTTATGCTCTTAGCTTTGATTATGGTCAAAGGCATAAAATAGAATTAGAATCAGTCAAAAAAGTAATAGATTTTTTTGAAATAAAAAACAATTTAACTATAAAGATAAATTCCAACATATTTCTTAATTCTTCTCTTACTAGCGACCTAAAAGTTCCTGAACACAGAGAAATAGACGATGAAATACCTAATAGTTATGTTCCTGCTAGAAATATTTTGTTTTTATCCTATGCATTAGCTTTTGCAGAAAGCTATAACATCACTAATATTTTTATAGGAGTAAATAGTTTGGATTATAGTGGTTATCCAGATTGCAGACCTAATTTTATTAAAGCTTTTCAAGATATGGCTAATTTAGGAACAAAATTAGGGCAGAGTAAAAAAATATTGATACAAACTCCTTTACTTAATTTAACTAAAAAAGAAATTATAAGAAAAGGTTTGGGGTTAGGAGTGAATTATAAAATAACTCATAGCTGTTACAATCCTAAAAAAAATGGTTACCCTTGCAAAATTTGCGATTCTTGTCAATTAAGAATCAAAGCTTTTTTAGAAAACAACATTATAGACCCTTTATTGTAATAAAAAAAAGAACAAGATTCGTTTGTACAACTGGTTTTAAAAGAGTTTTTAAAAAAAAATAAAAAAACACTATTGTTATTGTTATTTTTATGTTACAATGTCATTATCTTTAAATTAACATAATTTTATATGAGGCTTGTTTTATGAAATCGCATTTAAAAAAAAATGACTTGGTAGTTTATCCATCACATGGGGTTGGAAAAATAATTAATATTTACACAGAAAAATTAGGGACTATGTCACTAGAACTCTATAAGATCTTCTTTGAAAAAGAAGCTATGACTCTGAGTGTACCAGTTGCTAGAGCTGAAAAAATAGGGCTAAGACGGTTATGTTCTGTTGAGCTGATTGATGAAGCAGTGGCGATTATTAGTGAAGTTGCTCAAACTACTAGGGGAGTTATGTGGAGTCGTAGAGCCCAAGAATATGAAAGAAAAATAAATTCTGGAGATGTTTTGGCAATTGCTGAAGTTATAAGAGATTTACATCGTAACATAAAAAACCCTGATAGATCATATAGTGAAAGACTTATATATGAAAGTGCTTATAACCGCTTTGTATTAGAAGCATCATATGTTAAAAAAATTACAATTGAAAAAATTAGTGATTTATTGAAAGTTGAAGAAGAAGATGATGATGATAATGATAATGATGACGATAATAATAATAATGGAGGAGGTGATGTAATGGTTGCATAACAATGTTTTTATACACTAAACACTTGTTAACAGATTATTTTCTCTGCAGGTTTTTGATTAAACAGTCATTAATAAGTAAAAATATAGCAAATCAATTTTGATTTGGTGTAATATAAACATCTTTTTGGCTATGGGTTAATTATAAAGCTTAAATAGTATATATGAAAAAATATTTTGTTACTGCAACGGGAACTGATATTGGCAAAACATTTTTTATCTGTAAATTCATAAAACAAATTCTTGCCAAGAACAAAACAGTAAAAGCTATCAAACCTATTATTACAGGGTTGAGTTATGATGATCCATTTTGCGATTCTACAAAAATCTTATCTGCATTGGGGGAGAGAGTAAGTCCTGCAAATATTAACAGCATATCACCCTTTTCCTATCAAGAGCCTGTCTCTCCTGATATTGCAGCTCAAAGAGAAAAAAAACCATATTTAAATTATCAGAAAGTTCTATCATTTTGTAATAATTTTTTAAATGAAAATAATAGAGATTACGGATTAATAGAAGGGGTTGGGGGTATTAATGTTCCAATTAATCAAGAAAAAACTATTTTAGATTTACTCATAGATCTAAAAAAAATAAAAATAATTATTATTTCAGATAATTATCTAGGAACAATAAATCATACTTTAAATACTCTATATTTATGCCAAGAAAAGAATCTTGATATTGAAAAAATTTATCTAAATAATATTTGCAATAACAAGAAAACTTTTTTAGAAAATTTTTATACTATTAAATCTTTTGTAAAGGGTAGCATAAAAGTAGAGATGTTAGATTGAGGGCTCAATAAGATCAAATCCAGTAATTCAAAAAAAAAGACTCGGTATGATAGCTCCTCTACAACAGACTGTGACGAAATTAGAAAAAAAGGGGTTATTTTTGTCATAAATAAAAATCTAGAGCAAATAGAAAACTCCCCTTCACAAGTGAAGGGGAGTTTTTTGTACTCTTTAGTTTTTAATTCGTAACAAAAATGACTCTTTTTTACTAATTTCGTCACAGCCTGGAAAGCAGGGATCTATTATAACAAAGGTCTGAAAAGACTGCAATCTGCCTTGGGTCCCCGCTTTTCCGTGGATGATGGTGAGGGAGGTTTTTTTCTAAAAAATGTTATTTTTTCTATTGCAATACAGTCTGCAAGGGAGGAGATATAACACCTAGCATAATTCCATAAAATAACAAATCAAGTTTTCATAATTAGAATTGCTAGTAGGCTCAGGAATGATTGTATCCTGTTTTAGAAAATTGTTGCTAGAACATAGTTTGACCAAATAGTTTTTTATGCAAATTTCTTGTTTTTCTAGCTAAAAACACTACTTTTACTTTTGCTGTTCCGTCAATAAAAAAGCCTAATTTTTGAGCAGCTCTTTGAGATAAATCTATGATTCTGTCTTTTTTGAAAGGACCTCTATCATTTACTAGCACTTCTATTTTTTTACCATTTTCTAGATTTATTACTTTTACAAATGAAGGTAAGGGCAAGGTAGGATGGGCAGCACTTATTTTGTTTTTGTAAAAAATATCTCCATTAGCAGTTTTCTTTTTATGAAATTTTGAACCATACCAAGAAGCCACTCCTGTTTTTTGATATGAAATATTAATTTCGGGGTAAAACCATTCGCCTGCTATTTGATAAGGGTTACCTACTTTGAAATGCCCTCTATATTCTTTTGCATAAACATTGAAGGATAATAAAATGGTAGGTAATAATAGAAGAAGGACCCTTTTCATAGCAATTCATTATTCTATTAATTTATTAGCAAATAAACCAATCATTAAAGCAAAATGGCTGGAATTATTCCACATTTTTATTACTTTAAAATTTTCAAAAATTAAGTAGTAGGTGTTTTCAAATTTCATTATTTTAACAGTAGAATTTAATTCTGCTTTTGTGAAATCTGAAATTATTTTGTATTTTTTTAATAACTTTGCTAAAATAAATTTTTTATTCAAGTCCCTTTTTTGATATGGCCTCAATCTAAGTTTTAAAGCAACAGGAAGTTTTTTGTTCCAACCAATGTTTTTTAAATAATTAGCGATAGAGGCATAAATGTCTTTTTTGTTTCTCCAAATATCTGTAAAACCATCTTTGTTGTAATCAACTGCATTTTCTAAATAAGTTGTTGGTAAAAATTGAGTTTGTCCAGTAGCTCCTGCCCATGATCCTTTTAATAGTTCTGCATCTATATTTCTTCTTCTTAAAATCTCTAAGCTAGCTAGAAATTCTTTTTCAAATAATGCCCTTCTTCTTCCTTCAAAAGCAAGGTTTGCTAAAGAATTTACCAAAACATTTTTTCCTGTTCTTTTACCTAAAGAACTTTCAATAGCCCATAAAGCTATGATATATTCGCTAGGGACAGAGTATTTTTTAGAAATGCTGCTTAATAAAGTTTGGTTGTTTTTCTTTACTTCCCGTGCATTTTTTATTCTTTGATGATTGATTGCCTTATTGTAATATTTTGAAAAAGTTTGTTTTTTAAATTGTTTTTTATCTGCTTTAGCAAATTTTGTGTTGTATTTTATGCTTAAGAAAACATTATCCAAAAAATATTCGCCAAAATCTTTTGCTACAGCAAGATTATATAATGATCTTTTGTAATCAGTGAATTGATCTAATTTAGTTTTTGCAAATAGAATGTTGTTCATTGATAAAAATAGAACAACCAGGGCAAGTGTTTTTTTCATTTTATTTTTTTTATTTTGTTTTACTATATTTATATTAAAATTATTTTAATAAACAATAACAAAATTATAAAATTATTGACTTTTTTATGATTAAATGATATTGATAATTGTTATCAATATTGGTAATGCTATAAAGCATTACTTCATAAAAACAATTGTAAACTAATATAAAGATGGCAGTTACTTCAAAGATTCCTAAAAAATACAGATTGTTTTTGTTTGCAGTGATAATTACTGCTTTTTCTAGCGGAGTGATTTTCTTTGTTTTAGATAAATGGTTTATGGTTGAAGGGGAGTTTGGTATGCAAAAACATTTCTTGCAATATCCTCTGATGAAGGTGCATGGAGCTACTGCTTTTTTGATGATAATGATCTTTGGTTTTTTATTGCCATCTCATATAAGATATGGCTGGAAAATAAAGCCAGTTAGAAAATCGGCTTTTTTATTGTTAATGTTACATTTTTTGCTAATAGTCTCTGCTTATATCTTATATTACACATCTTTTTTAGCTGTGCGAAATTTTACTTCATATTTTCACTTAGCTTGTGGAGTGTTGTATCCTTTTACTTTGATTCATCATATTATTTATAGAAGAAGTGCAAAAGCAAGACTTTAAGCTGATACTTTCTTAACTTGTGCTGATAATCTGCTGATTTTTCTTGCAGCGGTATTTTTTTTCAAAATTCCTTTAGAAACACTTTTCATTAATTGAGATTCTGCTTTTCTAAATAATGGTGTTAATTGCTCCTTATCTAGTTTTTTATCAAGAGCGGTAACTAAACTTTTGATAGCAGTTTTTAATTTGCTTTTTCTTTTAGTGTTAATTTTTGTTTTTCTGATTGTTTGTCTGATTCTTTTTTTGGAAGAAATATGATTAGCCATATTGTTTATTTGTTTAAATTTTATTTTTAAGTAATTGTATTTTATAAAAGAAGAACTAATTATAATAAGATAAAAATAAAAAAACAAGTAAAAAAATGATAGAATATAGAGTTGGCATTGGCTTTGATGTTCATAAATTTATAACTGATAAAATAGATAATAATTATATAATTTTAGGAGGGATAAAAATTCAGCATAATAAATCTGTCAAAGCCCATTCAGATGGTGATGTTTTAATTCATTCTTTAGTAGATGCTATATTAGGAAGTTTGGCATTAGGAGATATTGGAGATTATTTTCCTGATAATAATAAAAAATGGGAAAATGCTAATTCACAGATTTTTTTAGACAAAGCATTAGAATTATTAAAAGATAAAAATGCAGAATTAGTGAATATAGATATTATTGTGATTTGCGAAGCTCCAAAAATAACTCCTCATAAAACAAAAATTAAAGAAAATTTAGCAAATATTTTAAATTTATCATTAGATAGCATAAATATCAAAGCAACAACTACAGAAAAGCTAGGTTTTCTAGGTAGAGAGGAGGGAGTTGCTTGCCAGTCTGTGGTTAATGTTAGAAAGTTCTATTGTTGCAAAAACACAATAAAGACCGACAATAGAAAATTCTATCATCGCAAAAACACAAAAAACTGATAATTATTATGGCTAATAGTTTATTTGAAAATTATATAACTAACTCTGCTGTTACTGATAAAAAATTAAAAAAATTAATTATTGGTGATAGGATTATAGATTTACTTTTTCATTTTCCTTATAAATTTATAGAAAGAAAAATAGTTGATTCTTTAAAAGATGTTAAAGCAGGAGATTATGCAACTGTGCTAATAAAAATAGAAGAGCATAATAACCCATTTAACAGAAGAGCTCCTTATAGAGTTTTTGCTAGAAATAAAAATAACGAAGTAATTTTTATTGATTTTTTTCGTTACAATATTCCTTATTTAAAAAAAATATTACCTGTTGGTCAAGAAAAAATCATTAGCGGAAAAATAAATATTTATCAAGATATTAAACAGTTTAGTCATCCAGATTTGATATTAGATGTTCATAAATTCAAGAATTATAATGAATCAATCTATTCTCTTGTTCAAGGTGTGGCTCAAAAAGATATACAAAATATTATTAAGAATCATTTAAAATATATTGATTTTTTTGATCAAATAGAAGAGTGGCAAGATAAGGAATTTGTTAAAAAAAATAATTTTTTATCTTTTAAGGAGACTATAACAAAATTGCACAATCCTAGTGATATAAATGATTTAGATGTTGGTTCTAGTTTGGTAAAAAGAATTGCTTATGATGAATTTCTTGCAATGCAAGTTGCACTTTTACTGATAAGAAATAAAAATGACATAAAAATTGGTTTAAAAATATTTAATCAAGAGAGTTTGATAAAAAAATTTTTAGCATTGCTACCTTTTCAATTAACAGAAGGACAAAAAAAATCTTTTTTAGAAATAAAGTCTCAATTAAATAGTAAAAAATCTATGAATTCTCTTTTACAAGGAGATGTTGGTTCGGGAAAAACAGTTGTGGCAGCTCTTAGTGTTTTATATGTAATTGAATCAGGTTATCAAGCAAGTTTTATGGTGCCAACTGCTGTTCTTGCTAAACAACAATATCAATTTTTAGAGTTATATTTCAAAGAATTAGGTTTAAAAATTGCTTTGATTACAGGTGAGATAAAAGGTAAGAAAAGAAAAGTTTTGGAAGAGCAGATAGCTAAAGGAGAAATAGATTTAGTTGTTGGAACTCATGCTTTGCTTTATGATAATATTAATTTTTCAAATTTGGCTTTAACCATTATTGATGAGCAACATAAATTTGGTGTTGAGCAGAGAATAAAATTAATAGAAAAAGGTAAAGATGTACAAAATTATTTACTGATGTCTGCAACTCCAATACCAAGAAGTCTAGCTTTATCTTTATATGGTGATTTGTCTGTCATTACTATGATAGATAAGCCTAAAAAAAGGCAAGAAATTGATACTAGAATTATTTCTAGTGAAAGGGTTTATGAGGTTATAAATTCTTTATCAAGAGTGATTGACAAAGAAAAAATATATTGGATATGTCCTTTAGTTGAAGAATCTCAAAAATTAAATTTTTCTGCAGTAGAGCAGAGATTTGGTGAATTTTCTAGGGTTTTTGGTAAAGATAAGGTTGGCTTAGTTCACGGAAAAATGAAAGATAAGGATAAAAATCAGGCATTAGATGATTTTAAACAAGGAAAATATAGAATTTTAATAGCCACCACAGTGATTGAGGTTGGTGTTGATGTTAAAGATGCAACAATTATGGTGATAGAGCATAGCAATAGATTTGGTTTAGCTCAACTTCATCAATTAAGAGGAAGAGTTGGAAGAGGAGAATTAGCTGGAAAATGTATATTGATTTATGATAAAAATGATGAGTTAGAGCAAAACCTATCTCAAAATTCTTATGACAGGTTAAAAATTATGAAAGAAACAAATGATGGTTTTAGAATAGCAGAGCAAGATCTGAAGATAAGAGGTGGTGGAGAGATTTTAGGAACTAAGCAAAGTGGTTTGCCAGAATGGAAAATAGCAAATTTAAAAGATCATTTAGATTTGTTAAAAATATCTTATCAAGATGCACAGTTAATTCTAAACAAAGACCCTAATCTTGATTCCACAAGAGGAATGGCAATTAAGATATTGCTAAAAATATTTAATTATGACAAGAAATTACAGCTTATTAACTAATAGTATTTGAGTGATGAAAATATTTTAGGTTAATTTTAAAAAATAAATCCCTGTTATTTATAAAGAGTGATTGATATTTATGAAAATAACAATATAATCTGTTTTTTATACTAAATCAATTTTGTTTTAGTCTATAATTAATAATTACAAAAACTACAAAAAAATATGGCTAGAATAACAGTTGAAGATTGCATTAAGAAAATATCTAATAGATTTGAAATGGTTGTTTTGTCAAGCAAGAGAGCTAGAGACATTGCATCAGGGGCTACAATTTATGTAAAAGACAGAAATGACAAAGCACCAGTAATTGCACTAAGAGAAATAGCCGAAGATAAAATATCTAAAGAAGAGTTGCTAGCTGATGTTATTTCTTCTTATCAAAATAAAGAAATTTACAGAACAGATTTGCATAGTTCAAAAAATGAAGAAGCAGATAGCAGTAATACAGGTATATTTTCTCAAGAAAATGTTGAGATAGACGATTAGTATATTTGTGCCTATTAGTCTGCTGTTTGTGGGGGATACAAAAAAGAATTGACTTAAGTTGTATAAATATATACAATGCTATATATACTCAAGTGAGAGTATATAAGTATTTATATATTATTGTTATGTATAGTAAGAACACCCAAACTTTTGAAAAGAAAACTTTTGATATTATTAGTGAATATGCTGATGATATGAAGAGATTAATCCCTAGCAAGAAACAAACAGAGTTTGTTAATCGTACGATAAAGCATGAGCTTAATAAAGAAATAAAAAAAAACAAAGCTTTGTCCTATTTAAAAAAAATGAAGCAAATAAGAGAGTCGTTACCTAAATCTAAAAAACAAAGTGAAGAATTATTAGCAGAGCTAAGAAGAGAGCTAGAAAAATAATGAAATATGTGTTAGATGCAAATGTATATGCTAAACTTGTTTTAAATGAAAAGGAATCTTTGGTGGCGGTTGATTTTATATCAAAAATTATATCTAGAAAGCATAAGGTGTTCTTACCTTCTATATTTACTTATGAATTAATAGGGGTTTTAAAAAAACATAATATATCTAAAAAAACAATTCTTAAGTTTATAGAATTTTATTCTAATCAATTATATTTAAAACATATTGAATTAGATAAAAAAATTATAAAGCTTGCTTTATATATTACAGAAAAAGATAGTGTTAGTTCTGGATTCCCAACTTTTTATGATTCTGTGTATCATTCTTTAGCTATGATTAACAACTGTAATTTTATTACTGCTGACAAAAAACATTATGAAAAAGTTAAAAAATTGGGTCATATACAATTATTAAAAGATGTTTAGTTTATTAAAAAATGGCAAAAAGTAACGATACTCTAACCATAGATAACTTGCCAGAATCGGCAGAGTTTTATGTTTTGACTCAAGAAGTAAAGAAAAATTTAAAAAATCCTATTTTATATATTACTAGTGATGATAAAAAATCTCAATATGTCCATAAAATCTTAACAAAAATTTTACCTGATTATAATGTTTTATCATTTCCTGCTTGGGATAATGTTCCTTATGATAATAATTCGCCAACATCTCATATAATTAGTAAGAGAATTGAAACTCTTTATCAATTAGCTCAAAAGCAAGAAAAAACTATTGTTATTACTACCATAAATTCTTTTTTAACTAAAGTTTTGCCCAAGGATGTTATTAAAACACATATTTTTAGTTTGAAAAAGGGAAACTCGGTAAGAATTGATGATTTTAGTGAGTTTTTAATCAAAAACTCTTATTTAAGAGTTCCAACTGTAAATGAACAAGGAGAATTTGCCGTGAGAGGAGATATTATAGATATTTTTCCTAGTTCCTATCAAAACCCAGTCCGAATTGATTTATTTGGTGATAAAATAGAAAAAATAAAAGAATTTGATGCAATTACTCAGATTTCTGTAAAAGAAATAAAAAAAGTAGAGTTTTTGCCAGCAAGAGAAGTTATTTTAAATGAAAAGTTTTGCAATAATTTTAAAAACAATTATAGAAAATATTTTGATATACATGAGGGTAATCAATTATATGAAGCAGTCCAAAAAAGAAATTCATATATTGGTATAGAAAATTATTTACCGCTTTTTTATAATAATAAATTAGATCATATTTTGGATTTTTTACAAAATCCTATTATTTTCTTAGAAGAAGAATTTTTATCCATCTTTCAAGAAAGAATAGCAGAAATAAATAGACATTATCAAGATAGAATAGAATGCCAAGATCAAAAATATAATGCCATAAAACCAGAATTATTATATTGCACAGAAGAAGAGATAAGTATGATATTAAAAAAGCATCAAAAAATATTTTTTAATAATTTTGATTCATCATCAAAATATGCAAAAAATTCTAATATTAGAGAAATTCCTAATTTTCTTAGTCAAAGTAGCGATAAGAAAAAGACAAGTTTTGCTTTATTTAAAGAGTTTTTAGCAGAAAGAAAGAGACTAGAAAAAATCCAAGAAATTATCGTAGCAAGTCATAATGAAATTTCTATAAAAAGATTAAAAAATATTTTTTCTGAATATCAAATTAATGATAAAGAATTAAAATTTATACAATTACCGCTAGAATCAGGTTTTTTTAGTAAAAATATAATTTTTGTTAGTGAGCAAGATCTTTTGGGTAGAAAAATTTTAAAAGAAGTAAAAAAACAAAAAAGAACAGATAAATTAATTCTAGAAATATCAAGCCTATCAATTGGAGAGTTTATAGTGCATCAAGATCACGGAATAGGAAAATTTGTTGGTTTAAAAATATTAGAACTAACAGGCATAAAACACGATTTTCTTCAAGTGGAATATTTAGGTGGAGATAAATTATATATACCAGTAGAAAATTTAGATGTAATTTCAAGATATGGAGGAGGGGGAGCTGTTTTGGACAAATTAGGCAGTGGTAATTTTCAAGGAAGAAAAGCAAAATTAAAGAAAAGAATTAAAGATATAGCAGAAGATTTGTTACGGATTGCTAGTGAAAGAAATTTAAAAAAAGGGATTAGATTTAATGCTGAAGATAATTTATATGAAGAATTTGTAGCAAGATTTCCTTATGATGAAACAGAAGATCAGTTACTTGCCATTGAAGATGTTTTGAATGATTTAGCATCTGGAAAAAATATGGATAGATTGATTTGTGGAGATGTAGGATTTGGTAAAACAGAAATTGCTATGAGAGCGAGTTTTGCAGTTGCCAGTTCGCATAGCAGTTCAAAAAAACCACAAATAGCAATTATTGTGCCAACTACTTTGCTTGCTAGGCAACATTTTGCAAATTTTAGTGAGAGATTCAAAGATTTTGGTTTTAATATTGCTCAATTATCAAGAATGGTAAGCCAAACACAATTAAAAAAAACTAAAGAAGAGCTAGAAAATGGAGAGGTTGATATTGTGATTGGAACACATAGTTTATTATCAAAAAATATAAAGTTTAATAATTTAGCTTTAGCAATTTTGGATGAAGAGCAACATTTTGGAGTGGTACAAAAAGAGAGAATTAAAGAATTTAAGAATAATGTTCATCTTTTAAGTTTATCAGCAACCCCTATTCCTAGGACTTTGCAAATGTCTTTAAATAACATTAGAGATATGAGCCTTTTATCTACCGCTCCAGTAGATAGATTATCAATCAGAAGTTTTGTAATGTTATATGATGAGATAATTATTAGAGATGCAATTTTAAGAGAACATTTTAGGGGGGGAAGAGTTTTTTTTGTCTGTCCTAGAATAAAAGATTTAGAAATGATAGAGATAAAATTAAAAAAATTAGTTCCTGAAATAAAATATGCTGTGGCTCATGGAAAATTAAAAATGAATGATTTAGATGATATAATGAATGATTTTTGTGATGGCAAATATGATTTATTATTATCTACTACTATTTTAGAATCAGGCATAGATATTCCAGAAGCAAATACAATGATTATTCACAATGCTAATAATTTTGGACTTTCTCAATTATATCAATTAAGAGGAAGGGTTGGAAGAGGAAATATTAGAGCTTATTGTTATTTTACTTATGATAAAAAAGTGATTTTAACCGATGATGCAAAAAAGAGACTAAAAGTTATGCAAACTTTAGATGGTTTGGGAGCAGGGTTTATGATTGCAAGTCACGATTTGGATATAAGAGGAGCAGGAAATATTTTGGGAGAGGAACAATCAGGAAAAATAAGGGAGGTGGGAATTGAATTATATCAAGATATGTTAAAAGAAGAGATTGCAAAATTGCAACATAGAAAAGAAGCAGAATTAATAGAAGAAAAAAACTTTTCACCTATTATTAATATTGGTTTTTCAATTTTTATAGATGAAAATTATATCAAGGAAGTAAGTGTTAGAATGGAGTTTTATCGCAGGATTGCTAATTTAAAAAATGAAGAAGAAGCAGAGAATATTTTGTTAGAACTAGAAGACAGATTTGGTTCTATTCCAAATCAGACAGTAAATTTGGTTGATGTGATTAGGGTAAAAAATAAATGCAAGAAAGCAAATATTGAAAAGTTAGATTTTTTAAAAGATAAAATAGTGGTAATATTTTTTGAGAATAAATTTCATAATCCTAGCAATTTAATGAATTATGTTTTTGCCAATAAATTAACCAGTAAAATTACCCCTAGTCAAAAATTAATAATTGATATTAATAGTACGGAAGAAAATAGGATTATAAAAATTTGTAAAATATTGGATGAAATTATAGATTTGATTTGATTATTATTATGTGTGTTGTTATGATATGTTATATTCACTTACAGATTGTGGAGCAATTAGTAAATTTGTGCATTTGAACAAAAAAAATCTTCGGACATCATTTCTTTTTGATGAGGAATCCATTGTAGAAAAAGTCTCAAAAGACTGTAATCTACTTTGGAACTCGCACCAAAGCAGGGATGACAATTTTCGAGATTATTTTCTGAAAAATACTGTTTTTGCTATTATGACATACTCTGTTAAGAGGTGTTTTCTTAATTATTAATCAAATTATAAAGGTTGTCTGTATGGAAGAAGATAAATTTATAGAGAAAATTAATTCTTGGCTTAAAGAAATAGAAGAAGTAAGAAGTAAAGAAAAAATAGCAGCAGAAATGAATTTAGCAAGAGCAGCAGAAATGAATTCAGCAAGAGAAGCAGAAATGAATTCAGCAAGAGCAGCAGAAATGAATTTAGCAAGAGAAGCAGAAATGAATTCAGCAAGAGCAGCAGAAATGAATTTAGCAAGAGAAGCAGAAATGAATTCAGCAAGAGAAGCAGAAATGAATTTAGCAAGAGAAGCAGAAATGAATTCAGCAAGAGCAGCAGAAATGAATTCAGCAAGAGCAGCAGAAATGAATTCAGCAAGAGAAGCAAAAATGAATTCAGCAAGAGAAGCAGAAATGAATTCAGCAAGAGAAGCAGAAATGAATTTAGCAAGAGAAGCAGAAATGAATTTAGCAAGAGAAGCAGAAATGAATTTAGCAAGAGAAGCAGAAATGAATTCAGCAAGAGCAGCAGAAATGAATTCAGCAAGAGCAGCAGAAATGAATTCAGCAAGAGCAGCAGAAATGAATTCAGCAAGAGAAGCAGAAATGAATTCAGCAAGAGCAGCAGAAATGAATTCAGCAAGAGCAGCAGAAATGAATTCAGCAAGAGTAGCAGAAATGAATTCAGCAAGAGCAGCAGAAATGAATTCAGCAAGAGCAGCAGAAATGAATTCAGCAAGAGCAGCAGAAATGAATTTAGCAAGAGTAGCAGAAATGAATTCAGCAAGAGCAGCAGAAATGAATTCAGCAAGAGCAGCAGAAATGAATTCAGCAAGAGTAACAGAAATGAATTCAGAAAGAGAAGCAGAAAGGAAAGAGCAAATAAAAATAAATATTCCGAAAGTAATAACTGGCATTGTAGCTACTTTTGTCTTCTTTACTTTATGGTATAAAAAGAGTCCTGACACTATAATTCAAGATCTTGCCAGTGTTATTCTTACTGGAAATCATTCACGATACTAATCATATCTGGTATAAAATTCTAATATTACCAATAACAAAAAATAGTTACCAACATTTTATAATTTTTTCTAGAATTTAACTACAGTCTTATTATACTCCATTTTTAATTTTAGATTCTTTTATAAAATGCACGATATAAATTTTATTAGACAAAATCCTGATTTATTTGATCAGGAAATGAAAAGAAGAGGAGAGGTAGAAATTTCTCAAAAAATTATTGAATTAGACAAAATTATCAGAGAATCTAAAACAGAAGGGCAAAAAATTCTGCAAGAAAAAAATAAAATTGCTAAAAAAATAGGAATTTGTAAATCTCAAAAAAAGGATGTTAGCGAGTTATTAAAAGAAGCAGAAAAAATTAAAAATAAAATTATAGAATTAGAAAAGGCTAGCCCAGAAGAGCAAGAGTTAAAAAATATTTTGGTAAGATTACCTAATATTCTGCAAGAAGATATTCCTTTAGGAGATGATGAAGAGGATAATAAAGAAATATCTAGCTGGGGAGAAATACCAACATTCTCTTATCAAGTAAAAAATCATACAGAATTAGGAGAAGATTTAGGAATGATGGATTTTGAAAGAACTGCGATTATTTCAGGAACTAGATTTGTAACTTTAAAAAAAGATTTAGCAAAGTTAGAAAGAGCCTTGGCTAATTTTATGTTAGATATTCATATTAATGAATATGGCTTAGAAGAAATATCTCCACCACTGCTTGTGAATGAGCAAAGTTTGTATGGCACAGGTCAATTGCCAAAATTCGCCGAAGATGCTTTTGTTACGACTGACAATAAATGGCTTATTTCTACTTCAGAAATCCCTTTAACTAATATTGTCAGAGAGAAAACTTTAGATATTAGTGAATTACCTCTTAGATTTTGTGCTTATACTCCTTGTTTTAGAAGTGAGGCAGGATCTGCTGGAAAAGATACTAAAGGTATGATGAGATTGCACCAATTTAATAAAGTTGAAATGGTCTCAATTACTCATCCAAATAAATCAGAAGAAGAACATCAAAGAATGTTAAAAATTGCAGAAAATATTTTGCAAAAATTAAAATTACCATATAAAGTGGTTTTGCTATGTTCTGGCGATACTGGATTTACTGCAAGCAAAACTTACGATTTAGAAGTTTGGCTACCAAGTCAAAATAAATATAGAGAAATATCCTCTATTTCTAATTGCAAGGATTTTCAATCAAGAAGAATGAAGGCAAAATTTAAAGATAAAAAAATACATTTTTTACATTCTTTAAATGGATCAGGCTTAGCTGTGGGCAGAACATTACTTGCTATTTTGGAAAATTATCAAAATAAAGATGGTAGTATAACAGTGCCAGAATTATTAATTCCTTATATGTCTAACAAAAAAGAAATTTGCAAAAAAACATAAATCTCCTATTACAAAAATTAAAAGAGCATAATTTTAATGCTTATTTTGTTTCATCTAAAGATGAATTTTTAGATGAAATGACCCCTGATTATTTAAATAGATTAAAATGGCTGACTGGTTTTTCGGGTTCAAATGGAGTTGCCATTATTTCACAAAAATATAAAATATTTTTTACTGATGGTAGATATTTATCTCAAGCCAAAAAAGAGCTTTCTCAAGAATTTATAATTTTAAATATAGCAAAACTTAAATATTGGTTTAGTCATGGAAACATTATGCCTAAATTAAGAGTGGCTTATAATGATAAAGCATTTACAGCAGAAGAAATTTTTCAAATAAAGTCTTCTTTTCCAGACGAAAAAATAGAGTTGTTACCAGTATTAGAAAGTTTTGTAGATGATTTATGGAAAAGAGGAGAAATTGATCCACTGCCTGCTTATAAATTGTCTAATACAGGAATGACTTATCAAGATAAGATAGAAAAAAATAATTTTTTTAAAAAAATAAACAAGAATGAAGCATATTTTACCTGTGATACTAGCTCTATTTGTTGGTTGTTAAATATTAGAGGAAGAGACACGGAATTTTCTCCATTACTTCATTGTTATTTTTTATACAGCAAAGATAAAGCTATTTTGTTTGTTGATAAAAGAAAAGTTAAAAATATAGCAGGGTATTTAAAATTAAATAATATTCAATTATGTGAAGTTAGAACATTTATAGATTTTAGTAAAATTCTTGCAAAAAAATATTCTAATATATATTTAGATAAAAAATATGTTAGTGATTTTTTTTATAATGTTATTTATAAAAATAATATAAAAATCACTATTTGTATTGATCCCATAATAGAGCAGAAATCTTGTAAAAATAAAACTGAAATTTTAGGAATGCAAAAAGCTCATTTATTTGATGGGGTAGCTAAAACAAAATTTTTACATTGGCTTGATAAATATCCTAAAAAATCAGAATTAGATGAAGAAAAAGTTAGTAAGAAACTGTTAGAGTTTAGAAAAGAAAATAAAGAATTCTTGTTTTCTAGTTTTTCAACTATAGCAGGATTTGCCGAGAATTCAGCAATTATTCATTATAATTTTAAAAAAGGAGAGAGTAAAAAATTAAATAAGAAATCTTTATTATTAATTGATTCAGGTGGGCAATATAAATCAGGAGCTAATACACTAGGAACTACTGATGTTACTAGAACTATTGCTATTGGTTCTGCGAATAAAAGGCAAAAAGAAGATTACACCTTAGTATTAAAAGGTCATATAGCACTATGTGAGGCAGTTTTTCCTAAAAAAACTAAAGGAGTTCATTTAGATGTTTTAGCTAGGCAATTTTTATGGAAGAATAAAAAAGACTATGCTCACGGGACAGGGCATGGAGTAGGAAGTTTTTTGTCAGTTCACGAGCCACCTCAATCAATTAGCCAAGCAATGATAAATACTTCTTTGGAAGAGGGGATGATTATTTCTAATGAACCAGGATTTTACATTGATAATCAATATGGAATTAGGATTGAAAGTTTGCTATTGGTGGTAAAAAATGGTAGTGGATCCTATTTATCTTTTGAAAATCTTACTTTGATTCCACTAGATAAAAATTTAATTGATATAAATTTATTAAATCAAGAAGAGAAAAAATGGTTATTTGATTATCACAAAAAAATTTTACAAAATTTAAAAGGATTTGTGAATAAAGAGGAGATAAAATGGTTGAAAGAAAAGATTAAGTTTTATAAAGAAATTATGAAATAATAAACATTATAAATAAAATTTTGCAAAAATTTAAAACTCTCTATTCATATATTTTTAAAAAGTACAAAAAACCATTATTTGTTTTTCTATTATGTGTTTTACTTACTTCCAGCTCTATTTTGGCAATAGGTAAGGGATTAGTTTATTATGTAGATATAGGTATTAAAAGTGGAATAGATGCAGTTTTACTTAAATCATTATTAATTTTATTTGCCATTATAATAATTCTAGCATTTGCCACTTTTGGTAGATTTTTTATTATTACTTATTATTCTGAAAAAATAATTAGTGACATAAGAAGTGATATTTTTGCAAAATTACTAAGTTTATCAGCAGAATTTTTTGAAAAGAATAAGGTTGGTGAATTGCTCTCAAGAATCACTAGTGATCTAACTATCCTGCAACATATTATCTCAAGTTCAATTTCAATTTTTTTGAGAAACACAATTATTTTTATAGGTTGTTTAACTTTCTTATTATTTTTAAATGCTAAGCTAACAATTATAGTTTTTGCCTTGGTTCCTTTGGTTGTTTTGCCTATTATTATTGTTGCAAAAAAATTAAGAAAAATATCTTTGCTTGTTCAAGATAAAGTTGCTAATATGAGTTCAATTATGGAAGAAAATATTAGTTTTGTAAAATTAGTTCAATCTTTCAATAATGAAAATTATGTTCAAAAAGTTTTCAACAATTCATTAAAAGAAGTTTTGTCAGAATCCTTTAAAAGAATTTTTATGAGATCAATTTTAACAGTGATTGTAATTTTGATAGTGTTTTCAGGTGTTGCTGTGATTTTATATTATGGAGGATTAGAAGTTTTTGCAGGTAATTTTACTATTGGAGAATTTTCTGCATTTTTATTTTATACTATTATGTTAGCAGGTTCATTTGGAGCTATGGCAGAAGTATTTTCATCTATTGCCAAGGCTCAAGGAGCATCTCATAGATTATTTAGTATTTTGAATGAAAAACCTAGTATAAAATATGGAAAAGATAAGATTAAATTTTTTGAGAAATTAGAATTCAAATCTGTATTTTTTAGGTATCCTTCAAGAAAAGAGGATAGTTTAAAAAATATTAATCTTTTAATTAATAAAGGAGATATTATTGCTTTTGTTGGATTAAGTGGCTCAGGAAAAACTACTATTTTAGAATTGTTACAAAGATTTTATCAAATAAATAAAGGTAATATTTTAATTAATGATAAAAAAATAGAAAAATATGATTTGGCAAATTTAAGAAATTTATTTTCACCTGTAACACAAGATAATATGATTTTTTCAGGAACTATTAATGATAATTTGTTGTTTGCTAATCAAAATGCTGATAAAAAAATGATAAGAGAGGTGGCAGAGCAAGCAAAAATGATGAATTTTATAAAAATGCTACCAAGAAAATTTAATAGTTTTTTAGGTGATAAAGGAGTTAGAATTTCTAGCGGAGAAAAACAAAGAATTGCAATAGCAAGGGCTATTTTAAAAGATGCAGAGATTTTGTTATTTGATGAACCAACCAGTAATTTAGATAGTGAAAATGAAAAATTATTATCAGAATTAATTACTAAAATTGACAGAACAAAAACAATAATAATTATTGCTCACCGTCTATCTACTATTAAAAAATCTGACAAAATATTTGTTTTTGACAATGGAGAAATAGTAGATTCTGGAACTCATCAATCATTGAGTAAAAAAGAAGGTATTTACAAAAATCTTTTAGATATACAGTTTAGTAATTGACTGATATAAATAATCAGTTATTACTTTTGAAAAATCTTATTTAACCTAAAAAAACAATATAGATGTTTAATAATATTATTAAAAATATAAGTAAAAAAATTATAACTTCTAGTTATGAAGTGGTTTTAATTATATTTGTATCTTTTATTGCGATATATAATTTTTTTATCATAAATAACTTGCAAGTAGAGCATATTTTTTTTGATAAAATACCAACAAAAATAATAGCTATAGATATAATTACTATTGTTATAATATTATTTTATTTAATTATAAATTATAGAAATGTTTTTTTTACTCGAGTAAAAAGTTTTAAATTAAAATTTCAAACAAAAATTATTTTAATAATTGGAGCTTTGTCAATTATTCCCATTATTATTACTTTTATTTCTGCCATATTATTTTTTAATAATAATTCCAAATATTGGTTTGATAAATTAGTTAATAAATCATTATATTCTTCTGTTGAAATATCAGAAATTTATATTAAGGAAAGTAAGAAAGATATAGTTAAAGATTTAAAAGCTTTAAAAAGATTTACAGAAAAAAGATTTAAAAAAGTTTTGTTAGATAGTAATTCTTTTGAAAAAGAATTTATTGCTAAAGTAAAAGATTTTTCAATAAAAGAGGCGGTAATTTTATTAAGAGGAAAAAAAAGAAATTCTCTTTTGGCAAAAAACTTACCTAGAATTTCTACCAAGATAACAAAGTTTGATATAAAAAAAAACTTTCATCCTAATAGAACAGGATATGATGTAAAATATGAAGAAGGAAGTAATTATATTAAAGCTATTACTAAAATATCTAATCTAAAAAACACTTACATTATAGTAGGAAAACCAATCAGCGAGAAAATAATCTCTTATTTAGAAGAAAATAAAAAAGCAATCAATGGTTATAATGGTATAAAATCTAAAATAAAGAGAGGTCAAAAGCAACTTTCTGCTATTTTTGCTTTAATTATTACTTTACTTGCTTTGATTGTTTTGTTATTTGTTATTAATATTTATGAAAAAATATTTTTACCATTAATAAATATTGCTTTAACAAAAGAAGAAGATAAAAAAGATATATTAGAAGTAATTTTAGGAAACCAAGCTATTGCGATAATAGTTTTTGATATGAATCATAAAATAAAATTATATAATAGATCAGCTCAACAATTATTCAAAAATAAGATATTAGCAAAAAAAAATATTACAGAATTAATTCCAGAAATAGAAAATATTATTGAAAGTTTTCATAAAACATCAGATGATATTTATAAAACTACTATAAATATTATCATAGAAGAAAAAACAACAAAAGTAAAAATATATTTATCTTTGAAGAAAAAAGAGTGTGGATATATTATGAATTTTGTTTTATGATTAAAAAAATAATAATTATTATAATATTAAATATATTTATGTTAGAAAATTCTAAAGCAGACAGCAAAATATCAATAGCTAATATCATAGATTTTGAAGTGGTGAGCCAACATAATCTTAATGATTTTTATTATGTATATGATAAGAGTAATCCAATTATTACTATTGATTTAGCATTTAAAAATGCTGGATATGCAATTGATGATAAAAAAAAATTAGGCCTTTCTTATATATTGCTTTATTTCTTCAAAAATCAAGAAATAACCAGCAATCCAAACAAATTAAAAGAATTTATAGAAGAAAAAGGAATACATATAGATTTTCATATTGATAGTGAAAATTTCTATATATCTATAAAATCTATTTCTTTTTATTTGGATGATTTAATAAAAATCATTAATGAGTTTTTGCTTGTTGAAATATTTAATGAAAAATTTTTAGATCAATTTAAAGAAAATTTAAAACAAATTTATCAAGCAAACTTAGGTAATGCTAGTTTTAAATCTCAATTAGGAATGAATGAATTATTGTTTAAGAATAGTGATTTGAGTAAAAATCCTTATGGTGATGAAAAAACTTTAAAAAATATTACTATTGATGATTTGCAATCATTAGTACAAACAAGATTCTTGAAAAAAAATCTTAATATGGCAATTTCAGGGAACATTTCCAAGAAAAATGCCAAAAATTTATATCAAGAAATTAGCGACAATTTAAGAAATAACAATAATTTATCTTTTAATAAGAATGTTGTAGATAGAAATGAAATAACTAATATCCCACTAGAAAAACAGCAAATAATTGTTAGAACTTATGCAAAATCAATTGCTAAAAATAATGTAGAATTTTATAAATACTATTTAGCTAATTATATTATTGGTGGTTCTGGTTTAAATTCAATTTTATCTCAAACAATAAGAGAAAAAAATGGTTTAACTTATTCAATCCATAGTTATTTTGAAGATTATAATGATTTTTCTGTGTGGATTTGTGAATTTAGCACAGATAAAGAAAAATATAATCAGGCAATAAATATTTTAAAAAAAGAATTTGTTAGAATTAGCAAAGAAGGAATTGATGATGTTGAGTTAAATAGAGCAAAAAAATTTTTATTAGGAAACTTTGCAATATATTTTAACAGCAACTCTAATATTTCTAGTTATTTGTTAGATGCAAGATTGAAAAACATACCTCTTGATAACATTAAAAACAGAAACAAAACTATTATGTCATTTACTAAAGAAGAAATAAATGAGGCAATAAAAGACTTATTAAACAGCAAAAAACTATCTTATCTTTCTGTTGGTAATTATAAATAATAAACGAGATGAGCTTGTGTAGGAGCCGTTCTAAAGAATTTCAAAAGCTCTTGATTTTCTAGTGAAATAGGTTATTATGAGGTTGTTTATAATTTTAATTCTTTTACCATTAAATTATTTATTAATATAATAGTAATTTTCTTACAATCTGTCTACAAAAATCTACAAAAAACTGACTGAATTTAGGGGTGCATCATATCCAAAATGATAAATCACAAACTCAATACCGGTAATTTTATGATGTTGTAAGCTTAAAATATAATTAGAATTCTGGCTCAACATAACATTGTCCGATTTTTAAATAGGCTGAATTACAAACAAACACTTTTAACTAGCATATTTGCTACTATGTAAGGATCACTATTTGCTCCTGGTCTTCTATCTTCAAAATAACCATATCCTTTTAACTCAACCAATCTTGGGATTCTAATTGAACACCCTCTGTCTGCTGAACCAACAGAAAAAGTTGACATATCAGAAGTTTCATATTCTCCTGTTAATCTTTCAGATAAATTATGACCATATGATGCTATATGCTCTTGATGAGTTTTTTCTAATTTTTTCATCGCAACTAAAATCGCCTTTTTACCATTCTTTTTATCTCTAGTATGTTTAGTAGAAAAATTAGTGTGCATTCCTGCTCCATTCCAATCTCCTTTTACTGGCTTATTATCAAGCTTTATTTCAATATCATAAAGCTCTGCAATTCTATAAAGAAGCCATCTTGCAACCAATAAATGGTCTGCTGAATTTAATAAAGAATTGTCATCTCCTTCTATTCCTCTATAACCAATTTGAAACTCCCACTGTCCCAACATTACTTCTGCATTCAAACCAAAAAACATTAATTCTGCATCTAAACAGGCTTGTGCATGATCTTCCACTAATTCTCTGCCTGCAATTTGTTCTGATCCAACTCCGCAATAATAAGGACCTTGAGGTGCTGGATAGCCTCTATCTGGCCAACCCAAAGGTTTTCCATTTTGATATAAAGTATATTCTTGTTCGTAGCCTATCCAAGGTTCCATTCCTTTTTCTGTTTTATTCAAAGATTCTCTAAGTATTGCTCTACTATTAGTTGTATGCACTGTTTCATCTGGATTAAAAACTTCACAAATTACGATATAATTTCCTTCTCCTCTAATAGGATCTTTAACAAAATTTACAGGTTTTAAAATACAATCAGAATCTTTTCCTACTGCCTGATTTGTAGAAGAACCATCAAAAGTCCAATCTACAAAATCTTTAAGAGTAGTTTTGCTAGCCCCATTATATTGAAAAGTTCTAGTTTTTGATCTAATTAACGGAACTGGATCAGTGCCATCAACCCAAAGATATTCTGCAAATTTTATAGAAGTCATTGTTTTTTGTAATTTTTGGTTATAAAGTTTGGCTATAAAAATAATCATATAATTATATAAATGGAAGTAAAAAAACAAGAAAACACAGAAAATATCCAAAATAAATCACTAAAAAAAAAATCTTGGCAAAAACAAGGTTTTTGTCCTTCTTTAAAATCAGAAATAAAAAATCATTTTTTAGAATTAAATGATTTTATTGCTCAAATACTCGCAGGAAAGTTTTCATCTTTAACAGAAATAGAATCTTTTATCTCACCTTATTTAAAAAATAATATGAAAGATCCAACTATTCTCAAAGATCTTGATAAAGCCAGTAATCACATAATAGATGCCATAAAAAACAAGAAAAAAATTGCCATATTTGGTGATTATGATGTAGATGGAGCAACCTCATCTGCCCTAATAATTAATTATTTAAAATCTTTAGATATTGATGTAACTAGTTATATTCCAGATAGACAAAAAGAAGGATATGGACCAAATAAAAATGCTTTTTTATTTCTTAAGCAAGAAAAACAAATAGATCTAGTAATAACTGTTGATTGTGGAGCAAGCTCTATCCAGCAAATAAAATATGCAAATGAAATAGGTTTAGAAGTTATTATTATAGATCATCATTTAGCAACAGGAAAAAAACCAGAGGCCATTGCTGTTATTAATCCTAATCACATTGATGAACAAGGTGAATATAAATATCTGGCTGCTGTTGGGGTTTGTTTTTTATTATTAGTTATAATTAACAAAAAAATAAAATCAGATGTTTTTTTTAAAGAAAAAACATCACCTGATTTATTAGATCTTTTGGATATTGTAGCACTTGGTACAGTTTGCGATGTTGTTCCTTTAATAGAACTAAACCGAGCTTTTGTTTCTGCTGGAATCAAAGTTATGAAAAAAAAACCTAGATTAGGGATAAAAGCATTGGCTGATGTTGCTAATTTAGATTTTGAAAAATTATCTGCTTATCATTTTGGTTTTATTATTGGTCCTAGAATTAATGCAGGTGGTAGAGTTGGAGAATCATATTTAGGTACAAAATTATTAACTACAAATAATAAACAAGAAGCCTATGATATAGCTTTAAAATTAGAAAAATATAACAAAGAAAGAAAAACAATTGAGAATTTGACCTTAGATATTGCTATTTCTCAAGTAGAGAATAAAAAACTTGCCAATAAATCAGTTATTATCATAGCAGAAAAAAATCTTCATATCGGAGTGATAGGAATAGTTGCATCAAGAATTAAAGAAAAATATAATAAACCTACTATAATCATTTCTTTTGACCAAGAAAATCTAGGCAAAGCTTCAGCTAGATCAATTAAAAATGTAGATTTAGGAGATGCTATTATAAAGGCTAAAGAAAATAATTTATTAATTGCAGGTGGTGGTCATAAAATGGCAGCTGGATTTTCTATTTTAGCAGAAAAATTAACCGATTTTGAGGAGTTTTTGCAAAATCATTTAAAAAATTATGTTACAAAATCCGTAGCAGAGCAAAAAATAACTTATCAATCAATATTGAGTATTTCTGCTCTTAAAAATATAGAATTATATCATTCACTAACTATTTTTGAGCCTTATGGAATGGCAAATAGTGAACCAAGATTTGTTATCAATAATTGCAAAGTAGTTTTTTTTAAATTAATGGCAGAAAAACATTTAAAACTTATTATCAGTGAACAAGCAGGAGGAATTTATAATAAAGACTCCTTAGAAGCTATCATTTGGAATGCTCATAATAATGATTTATACAGCTACATTGAGTCAAATTACAAAAAAAGAACATTTTCTTTTTTAGGAAAAATTAGAATCAATGAATGGCAAGGAGTAATTAAAACTCAATTTGAAATTGAGGATGTTATGATGTTATGATTTTATCTATTTGTTTTAGTATAAACTAACGAGCATAATTTTTCCAACCTCTTAAATAATAATTTAATAAAACAGGACGATCTAGCATATTTATTTTTTGATTTTTAGATTGTTGATCTTTAGAAAAAATAAATAATTTACTAAGGTTGTTTTTATCTAAAAATTTTGTCTCTACTTTGATAATTGCTTTAGTTGGATTTTTTTTTAACGATGATGCCATTACAAAACCCCAATCTCCAAAAGATGGAATTTGAGAGTGATATGGGTACACATATTTAAAAGATGATGCCTCTATCGTTTTAACTATGCTCCAAAATGCATCCTTAGCAAAATATGGACTGGTTGCTTGAGTTACAAATACTCCATTTTCTGATAAATTATTTCTTACTAATTGATAAAATTGTTTGCTATATAATCTTGCTAGACTCTCATTATTTGGATCAGGTAAGTCATTTATAATGAAATCAAAAAGATGCTGGTTTTTCTTTAAATAACTAAATGCATCTGCAATAACCACTTTTACTTTACTATTTGCAAGGCTATTTTTATTTAGTTTTTTTATAAAAATGTTGTTTCTTGCTAAATTTATTATCTCCTTATCCAAATCAACTAAAATAATTTCTTCTATAAATGAATATTTAAGCAACTCTCTTACTGCTAAACCATCTGCTGCTCCAAGTAATAATATTCTTCTTGGTGTTTTTTGTTGCATTGCAAGAGGGATATGTATTAAGGACTCATGATAACGATACTCATCAATTGATGAGAATTGCAAATTACCATCAAGAAATAATCTAATATCATTTTTATATTTAGTTAGTATTATTTTTTGATAACGAGATTGCTTACTAAAAATAATTCTGTCCTCATATAAAGAATTACTCCAATGTTTTAACGACCATTTAGAAAAAATAATCATTATAATAATAAAGATGGTAAGTATTATTGTAAAAAGTTTCAGTTTTTTAACTATATTACCGAGTTTATTTGCAAATACCCATAATACTACAAAGGCAATAGACATATTTACTAATCCAAATATTAAGGATGATTGATATACACCAAAAAATGGCAATAAAATGAATGGAAATGAAATAGTAGCAATCAATGCTCCTAAATAATCAAATGATAAAATATTGGCAATATTAAATTTTAACTTGTTATAATCCTGCATTAAACGAGTTAAAAACGGTATCTCTAAACCAATCAAAAAACCAATAATTACTGTAAAAAAAATATATAATAGAATAAAACTATCAAAAAATGCATAACTAAAATAAATAGCTGGTATGCTTATGCCACCAAAAAAACCAAGCAATAATTCTGTAATTATAAATTTTTTTAATAAATTCTTATCAATATATTTAGAAATAAACGAACCAACACCCATAGATGCCATATAAATTCCTATAGTTAAGGAAAAATATTTGACACTATCTCCTAAAAAATATGATGCTGTTGTTGCTATTAATAATTCATAAATTATAGAACATAAACCAGCTATAAAAGCTGTATAGATTAAAGTTATAGAATGCTTCTTGCTTATTTTTGCCAAGTTTTTCATTATTTTCCACTTGCAGGGCCTCCACCACGAAATCTAGAACCACTAACACTACCTCTTCTAACATTACGATCATAATACATCGATGGTCCACCAAAATACCAGAAAGATGGTCCTCTATGATAACCTCTATAACCCATATAACCATAACCATTGGAAGCTAAAGGTATTAAAAATAAATAAATAGCCCCTAAGGAGATAGAGGTAATTAATAGTGCTTTTGTAGTTTTATTCATTTTACCTCTCTGATAGTAGAATACTAATAGTTCTATTTCTTATTTCATTGATAATAATACCCATTATTATCAGTAAAATTCCAAATATTAAGTGAGGAATACCACTACCAATTTTTTTGCTAATAGATATTTTTACTTGATCTGGCACTGTACCACCAGTTGTAGAAAATATTAAATAATAAATACCAGGTTTTGGAAAAGTTATATTCATTGCATAATTATTTTTTACCTCTGCCCAATAACCCTCTCCATCATAGCCACTATAAGAAGAAAGTTCTTTGCCAAAAGAAAACAAATATTCTTTATTATTATCTAAAACAACACCTTCTACAAAAGACCAAGATTGCCTAAAAAGAGCAGCTTTAATTTTTATACTATAAGATTCTTTGTATTTTTTTGTATTAATAGGTCCTATTTCTAATTTAGAGCTATTATTTTTATAAGGATGAAGAGACTTTTCTACAATTTTTGACCTATCCATAGTAAAAATAAAAGAAGTAATAATACTAAGCACACCAAATATAATAAACACAGATGCAATTTTATTTAAATCAACTTCAGAAGAATCTTTATGTTGAGAATTTTTATGTCTTTCAGAAAGTTTGTAGGACATTTTTGATTATTTATAATAAAATTTTTAATACAATAGCAAAACTAATAGCAACAGTTGCCTCTAATAATCCAGCTCCAATATTTTTATCTTCTACAATCTCACGACTTAAATTATCTCCTGGAATAACTATTTTATCCATAAAATATCTAATAATAGGAAGAAAAATGAATGCTATGATATTAATTATAGCTAAATTAGTAAGATTTTCTTTCCAACTGATGAAATTTCCTGAAACTCCATTTAATACTATAATACCAAGGGCAATTAATGTGCCACCTAAAGCAACCCCAACAGCAACATTTTTTTTGCCAAGCTCCTCGTGAATACAGTAAGGAGTGAAAATATCATAAATATAACTAAAAATTAATAGAGATGCTTGACCTAAAATGAAAAACACAATAGCAGTAACAACTCCGCCACCTGTACCCATAATAGCACCAGCTGCAATCAAACCAGTTGCTACATAAGTTCCAAATTGCACCGCTCCAACAGCATTATTATGTTCTTGTGTAAGTTCTTTTATATTACAAAACTTTCTTAAAATAATTTTATCATTAATGTGACGAGAAATATTTAAAAATATTAGCCCTAAAACAGAGTAAGCAAAAACATTTAATAAATCTTGAACAAAACCTTGTTCTGGACCAAGTAATGCACCAACAAAAATTGCCACTGTCCCAAAATAATAACCACTCATAGTAAGAGCTATAGATAAATTATCTTTTTGAGTTAGCTCATCATTTATTTTATATGTAGTGCAAAAATCTTTTAACCATTTTGCTAGTAAAAATAATACAACATATAAAGCAATAAATGCTGTAACCCTCCCTAAATTTAAAAATATAGTTGTATTTAGTATCATTGTTTTTGTTAAATATAATTTAAAACACTCTTAATATAGTTAGACTATAAAATTATAAAATCAAGATATTTTTATTAAAAAATTTGGTATTGAGACATAATTATAGACAATAAAGGGAATAGTGTGTAAAATAGTATTAGGAATTATTTGGCTAGATTTAATAGAAAAACTAAAAGATTTTCCAAGTCCCTTGATATGATTTATGCTAGTTTAAATCTGTTATTCTATAAAAAACATCTTAATCTTAACTTTTATCTATAGTTATGTTGCAGTGCCCTAAAAGGAGTACCCTCTAATAACCCATTATGTAAATATAAACTTTCCCAATTCTTTATGGTGTTTATGGATATACCAAATATTCTAGATGTTGTTTGATAATTCCTTGTTTTTTGTATATAACTAAATACTTTTTTTCTTAAATCTACTCCATATGACATTTTTTATCTCTATAAAATTTTTTCTTAATTAGTCGTTTCTAAAAAACTATAAAAAGCCTTGCAGTATAAGGTTTTTTTTGTATAATTTGCATAGTAAAAACACAAGCTTATTACCAATAACTCTTAAAACCTTGCAAAAATGTTACACAAAACTCACCAAACAGGAAATGATATGGATATGTTCAGAAATGAATTAGTAAATATCATAAATATGAAACATAAATTAGTAATATTGTCAAAATTAGTAGATTGGAGAAGCATAGAAAAGAAGTTTTCTATAAAATATAGTAATTTGGGAAGAGGAGGACTACCTATAAGATTAATGTGTGGATTATTGATGTTAAAAGAAGCTGATTTTAAGAGGGTAACAGTGGATAACACAGTTCAAAAAAAGCAATAACTTATCCTACAGATACTAAGCTGTGCCATAAAGCAAGGGAGAGTTTGGTAAAGTTGGCAGAAGCAGAGGGTATAAAATTGAGACAGAATTATAGAATAGTTGGTAAAAAGAGTCTTTTTATGTCAGCGAGATACAGTATGTCAAGAAAGGGTAGAAAAGCAAAAGCAGAACAGAAGAAAGTAAAGAATTATTTGGGTAGAGTAATAAGGGATATTGATAATAAGAAAGGAGATTTGAAAAACAATAGTAAATTATTTCAAGCATTGCTAAGAGCAAAGTTAATTTACAATCAGCAAAGAACGGATAAGAATAAGATTTATTCATGGCATGAAGATGTGAGTTGCATAAGTAAGGGAAAAGCTCACAAGAAATATGAGTTTGGTTGTAAAGTAGGTTTTGTAGTAAGTTCTAGGTCAAATTTTGTTTTAGGAGCAAAATCATTTGATAACAATCCGTATGATGGACATACATTAAAATCTAATTTGGAACAAGCAGAAAGGTTGAGTGGCAAGAGTTTTAGGGAGGTTTATGTTGATCAAGGTTATAAAGGTCATGGAATAAAAGATAAAAATGTTATCCCGACTTTGTCATTTTTAAAAATAAAAAGGTCTCTAAAGCCTTGAGTTAGAAGGGTTTGCTATTTTTTAGGCACTACATTATTTTATAATATTGTGGAATTAATTTAGGTAAATTTGAGCATCTCTATTTCTAATAATATTAAAAGTTTTATAAATTTTAGCCATTTTATTATTAAAATACCCTGGAACTAAATATCTATCTTTAGTTTTTTTGTGAATATAAATTGAAGACTCAACTTTTCTTAAACAACTAATAATTTCTTTAGGGCTAATTTTTTGAGTTAAATTACATTGATATTCTATATTTCTAATAATTGAAAAACTCATATAACACATTGCTATATGAGATTCTATTCTCTCCTTCTTAAAATGAAAAATAGGTCTCATTTTTAAATCATGCTTATTTATCCTAAATGATTCCTCTATAACCCATAAGTTACTGTATCTAGATACAATCTCACTCGCTTTCCCTGTTTTATCATTAGTAATAACTCCATGTAAACCATCCCATTTTTCCTCTTCTACTATTTTCAAATTATTAATAGCTACCTGTCCATCTAACTTTTTAACATATTTTTTTACTCCACTATTAGATACCAACTTTTGTCCAGTGATATTACCATTCTTATCTGACATTTTTTCTAACTTCTCTAAAATCTTCATTCTTTGCTTTAAATCTTTTCTTGCTCTTTTTGATTTGTAGCTGGTAATTAGTCTTCTACCTTTATATTCAAACTCTGATATAAACCCAAAATCATTTCCTACTAATTCTCCCCTATAATTTTTTTCATCTAATATTGATTCTTTTGTTTTCTTATCCAAATTTCTTAATTTTGCTGCTACCACATATTTATACCCTTTTTGCTCAAGTAACTCTAAATTAGCATCGCTAAACATCGCCCTATCTGCACAAAAATATACCTCTTTTATATCTAAATATTTACCAAAACCCTCTATTGTTGTTATTAGTGTTTTTACTTCTGCTGTATTGCCACTAAATAACTCATAACCAACTGGCAAACCCTCTTGATTAGTAGCCAATGCCAACACTATTTGGGTTGTATTAAATCTATGATCTTTACTATATCCAAAATTCCTTAAATCATCTGTGTTTATTGATTCAAAATATAAAGTAGTTACATCAAATAACAATAAATCTATTTTTCCTCCAAACAATCTTTTAGTCTTTTGAAAAGATAAATTTTTCATCTCATCAATCTCTAAATGCAATTTATCCATTATTCTATATATTCTATTTAAATCATATTCCTTGTTAAATTCTTCCCCCAGTATATTATGAGTTTTTAGCTTACTTGTAGGATTTATTATTCTTGATAATACTAAATCTTTCAAAAGTTTTTTATCATTTCTATTTTTTAACAATTGATCAAAACCTATATCATCAAATAGTTTTCCTCCTACTTCAAAAATACCATCACTTATTCTTTTTTCTTCTTCTATATCATCTAATAACACTTTAGATGTCGGTAATATATCTTCTATGCTTTTTTGTTTTTTTCTTCCTTGTTTTTTTTGGATCAAATGGGGTAAATCTTCTTCAGCAAATAAAGATCCTTGTTTTGAAAGAACTTCTCTTTCTTTAGTTTTTTTGATAATTATTTCTTTTGCAAGATTCCTTAGTTTTTCTTCTTCGTGATCATCTGATGCAACTCCTACATAATGAACTATTTTTTGCTTAACTTGATTCCCAATTCTTATGTTTTCAACTATCTGCACAGATTTTCTAGGGCTTTTTGGTGATTTCTTTGTTCTTATAAACATTTTAAATATATTTTTTTGGTTAAAAAGACTATCCTAACACGAAAATATTTATATGCAACACAAAAGAATAGGTAGGCACTACACTCAAAAAACAACCACAAAAAAACCCTAATACCCTAACAATCCTACAAAATATTTTTTCATATAACTAAAATATGACAAAGTTAGGAGGTCATGGAATAAAAGATAAAAATGTTATTGTGGCAAGAACAAGAAAGAAAACATTATCTATTTTGCAAAAGAAATATCAAAAACGAAGAAATGCGATAGAGCCAGTGATAGGTCATATTAAAAATGATGGCTCAAGGGGGGCAAGATGTTATCTTAAAGGGAAAGTGGGAGATAATATGAATGCAATAGCAACAGCTATGGGATTTAACTTAAGAAAGCTGTTAAACTGCATAGATAGTTATCTTTTTGCCAAAATCCAAATGGTAATTTTTGTAATAAAAAGTATTTTTTTAAGAAAAAACACACTTTTTATTATTTAATAATTGTTAATTTAACTAAAAATGTAATTATTTAGGTGCTACTATTTAGGTGCGACTATTTACCAAAGAGAATAACCCTGTTAGCAAAATAGGTGGATGGAGAGGTTGTACAGTCATGTGTGCCAATATTAAAAATTTAGAGTCAGCCTATAAATTATTAAAATAGTATTAGTAAAAAACAGGTTAAAAAAATAGTCCGTAAAGTAAATATATAAAAATAAATAAAGTTAGTAAAACGGAAAGCCAGATAGGTAAAGGGGATTTTATGTATAATCTTCCTAACCAGTAAAATATTTTATTCATAATATTATTTGTGTGTGGAGTTTTCTGCTGGCCACATATCTTCTATTTCTGTTATTTCAGCATAAATTGTAACACTTAACTCTCGCTCTCCTGAAGTGTAAATTTCTAATTCAAGAGCATATTCTTCATCAGAACTCTCGAGAGTGTGAGAAATAAAAGAATCTTGCTGACTTATTTCTTGATTAGATAAATAACGAGCATCTCCCTTTAAAAAAGAACCTTTGATGCCATCTTCAACTTCTTTATAACTATCAACTAACCATTCTTCAAGATTTTTAGGTTTTGTGGATTTAATGTTTAATTTTGTGCCAGTACCCTTTGCTAAAATTTTTGCTAAATCTTCATTAGAAATTATTTCATCTATTGCAGACCTTGCAACTTTTTTACTTAATGCTAAATATTCTTCGCCATCATCATCTTCAACCATCATATAAATTAAATTGCCAGAACGATCTTTTAAGACCATTTCTGGATAACATAAATTACCATAAATATAAGTATTTACCTGTGATACTTCAAATTCTTTTCCACTTATTTCTGCTTGCTTAAGATATTGGAATTTAATTATGTCACCAGCCCTTAAATCACTAGGATGAAATAATTTTCTAGCTTTTGGCTGATTGTTTTTAGACTTGAAAAAACTAAACATACTTATTTATTTATTTATTTTTTTGTTTAGCTTTTAATTTTGCTAAAATATCAGTAGCCTTACTGTCATCTTCTACAATACCAGCTTCTTTCATTTTTGCTTCTAAGTCTTTTCCGTCAAACTCGTTTTGCAACTGCTCACCTGCTTTTAAACGATCCTCGTGATTGTCTTGTCGTTTTTTTATTCTATCTAAAGATTCTTTAGCAGTAAGCAATTTTGAAGAACCAGATGCATAATTATTAGTAATAGCAGAAGTTGCTTTTTGAACATTTTCGGTTGTTTTTACCATAACTAATTGACGATTTAAATCTGCTAAAGATCTAGAGGTTTTTTTAATCATTGCTTTTAAACGAGTGCTATGTGCAGAAAAACTTGTTTGTGCTTTTTTCTGAATTTCAAATTCACTTTGAATATCTGCAATTTTTTGAGCAATTTCTAATGCCAAATCTTCATTTTCTTTTTCTAATGCGGAGCTTACATAATTTTCATGCTTTGTTATATCTTGTTGTAAGCTTTCAACTTTACGGCTTGCTTGCATCTCTTTTGCCATAACAGAAGTTAAATTTTGCTTTGATTTATTTAATTGCTCTTCTGCCTCTTTTATTTCTTGCTCAAAAATTCGTACACTGTTTTTATCTATAATTCCTTCTCCAACCTCCCTTGCTTTACCACGAATTGCTGTGAATATTTTTTTTAATATAGTCATAATTAATATTTTATTTAAGTTATTATTTTAAGTAATCGCTAATAGATTCTATAGCATCTATAGTATTGCTAGATAAGATTTCTATCTCGTGAATGATATCTTTTATAGATGAATTTATAGATAAAGCTCCATAAATTACATATTGATTATCAATTAAAGAAAAAGATGATAATGGCATAGAAATATTTGCAGAAATCATAGAATGATTAAGTTCATTAACTGATTCATCTTTTACCTCCTCTATTTTAAAAAGATATGAAATGCAAAGAATTTGATTCTCAGAGATAGATATAAAAATAGGGAGCTCTTCTCTGTCTTCCACAGTGATTTTTAGAACATCAACATCTCCAGATATTAGTTCTGCAGTAAAATTAACTTCTGAATCTTCTTGCTTTACTTGTTCTAGCAATTGATTGCTTAGTTGTTTTAAATTAGTCATTTTATTAATAATAAATTATTATTTATACTAATTCCACCTTAGTATATTGTTATATATATATTAATATAGTATAACTTTGTCAAGTTATACTAAAACAAAAATTTTATTTTAGTATATAATTAACAATTTTAAATTAGCTAGGAATTTGCTTTTTGTTTGTCTTCCAAATATAAATAAGGCCAGCAATTCCTATTGCTAGCCATATTAATACCCAAAATATTTCTGGTATCTTAGTTAAATCAGAAAGACTTGCTCCATCACCATAATGTCTACCATCAATTAAATGAAGAGGGGCCTTAACTGCATCTAATAGAACATAAATTCCTATAAATTTTAATGATAATTTTTGTAAAGAATTATGTTTTTGCCTATTTATAATAAAAAACATTCCAAAAATAATACTTAGAATTATCCAGGTAAGGAAATCACGAGCATAAAATATAGCAGATAATAAAATTAAAGCTAAAAAACAAATAGTGATTACATTAGTTAATTTATCATTTTTATTATCAGCCATTTCATAAATTAAAATTCCCCACAAAACAGCCCCAATATAACCAGCTTGTAAAATAATAAATCTTATGCCACCGCTAGAATAACACAAACCAGAACCAGAAAGATGAAGTTTTATTTTAATAATAGAGCCAGCAGTTAATAAAGTTGCAATAGCATGACTTATTTCATGAAAAAAAGTCATTATCCAAGTAAATGGAATGTTGATAATAGGAATGTAAGAAACAATAAATACACTTCCAATAATTGCAAAAAAAGTAAGATTAACTTTTTTCTTCATATATATTACCTCTGATAATTTCTTTGATATTAGTTTTTTCTGGTTGAAACATTCTTTTTAGAGGTATAATAGCTTGAGACGAATCACAATTACCGCACATAAAAACATCTAAAGCAATAAAACCTATTTCTGGCCAAGTATGAATAGTAATATGAGATTCTGCTAATATTGCAACTCCAGTAATACCAGCATCTTCACCAAAAGAATGAAGATTTATCTCTAATATTGTTGCTTTGCAAAATAATGCTGTTTCTTGCAAAGCTTTTTTTATATATTTTATATCTGTTAGGTGTTTTGCTCCTATAAAATCCATAATAATATGTTTACCAGGGGAATATGGAAGGTTTTTTATTATATTATTCATATATTATTTATACTATACTAAAATTTAAGGGATGCTACAAACCAACTTAACTTTAATATACCAACATTATCAGAATTAGCAACATTGGAGCTAGTATTTTAAATTCAAAGTAGGAATAGCTATTTCGTAAACTAAGCAACATTTCCTTAATCCCTTGATTGACAGCCTGTGACGAAATAGAAAAAGTGAATTTTATTACGAAAAACTTCCCACATCGTCATCCTCGCGGAAGCGGGGATCCAAGGAAGATTGCAGTCTTTTTAGACCTTTGCTACAATGGGTCCCCGCTTCCGCGAGGATGACGGCGGGGGAGGTTTCTTGTCAAATACATAAATTTACTAATTGCAACACAGCCTGGAAGCAGGGATGACGATGTGGGGGCAATTATTTCAAGAATTTGTGATACATTCAGCAACCTGCATCAGAACTGGAAATAGTATTACCTAACTCCAATGAAATCTAAATATAAATTTGCTAGTTTTTGGCTTATTTCTCCTATTTTACCATCTGCAATTTTTTTGTTATCTAGCTGAATTACTGGTCTTAATAATAAAGTTGATGAGGTCATAAATAATTCTTTTGCCCCAAAAGCATCTGTTATAGAAAAAGGTTTTTCTATAACATTAATATTATTTTTTTTTGCTAAAGAAATTATCCTGTCTCTAGTTATCCCTTGCAAAATATCGTTGCTTACTTCTCTTGTTATTAGATTGTTCTTTTGATCTACTATAAAAACATTAGAAAAGCTTCCCTCTGTAACCAAACCATTTTTTAGCAAAATAGCATCATCTTTTCCTAGATCTAAGGATTTTTGTTTGGCTAGAACCCCGGCAATTAAAGCAATAGATTTTATATCGCATCTTCCCCACCGAATATCATTATGGCTAATCACAGATAGAGGTTTTAATTCTCTTGTTATTGCTAAAGGACTAACAGTAATAATTAATGAAGGAGAGATGTTTTTAGAAAATGTTTGATTTCTTTTTGCTACTCCTCTTGTTATTTGCAAATAAACAGAACCATTATCAATATTATTTTGCTTAAATAATTCTAAAATAATTTTTGTTAAATATTCTTCTGCTAATTCAAAAGTAATCTCTAATTCTTTTAAAGAACGAAATAATCTATGGAAATGTTGTTTTTTATCTATAAGATTTCTATTGGAAAAAAGAATTATTTCATAAATTCCATCAGCAAATTGAAAACCTCTATCTTCAATATGAATAAATGCTTTATTGTGATCAATGAATTTATTATTTACAAAACTAATTCTAGTCATTCTCCAATAAATATTCTGTTATTAACGGTTAAATCTACAGTTTTTATCTGATTATCAAAAAAATGTAGTTTTTGATTCATTTCAATAAATTTTTTCCAGGATCCTTTAGGGTTTTCTTGTGATAATTTTAATATCATATCATTAACAAATTTTATATTCCACCTTCTATTGCCAACCCATTCTAATAAATTGATTTTTTGATAAATATATTGATCTGTTTCAATGAAGCCTGTTAGATTTAGTAAAAACTTTGTTACATCATTACCAATTACTACAATTAAATTATCAAACCTAGGTAATTCATCTATTGAAATTTCTGTTAAAATATCTCCTGATTCATTTAATATATAAATTTTTTGCTTATTTTCCCAAATATATTTAGGTTTTTTTTCTGTAACATTAATTTTAATTATATTTGGATATTTTTTAGTTATTTCTGCTTTTTGTACCCAAAAATTCTGCTCTAATTTTTTTTGATAAGGTAAAACATCAATATCTAAAATAGAAATATCGTTTGGCAATGCAATTATATCTAGTATTTCTTCTATTTTTAAAAAAGATAATTGAGTAATTTCTATTTCTTTCAATTTAAAAATATTTTTTACATATTTTGTTTGAGGAATAATAATTATACATAATATAAAAGTTATAAGAAAAATATATTTTTTATTCATTATTGATGTTTTGCTGTTTTTATTAAACCTAAAATAATTTTTTTAAAAGAAATATTGTTTTTAGCCGCTATTTTTGGCACGATAGAAGTTTTTGTAAATCCAGGTTGGGTATTTAATTCTAAAAAATAAATATCTCCATCCTTAACTAGAAATTCAACTCTACTTAAATAATTGCAACCAAAAAAATTATGTATTTTTTCAGCTTGCTCCAGAATTTTTTTTTCTATTGCTGGTGATAATTTTGCTGGATAAATATAATCTGTCTTATTAGAGAGATACTTTGCTTCATAATCATAAAATAATTTTTCTGGTACAACTTCCATCGTGCCAATTGCTTTATCATCAATTATTGCTACATTTACTTCCTGTCCCTTAATATATTCTTCTAATAAAATATTTCCATATTTAAAATGATTTTGATTTAATTTAAAATTTTTGAAATTATCTAAAATAATTTCTATACCAACAGAAGAACCTTCTGATACAGGTTTTATTACAAAAGGCTTTTTCATTATTTCTATGGCTTGTTTAGAAATATTATTAAAATCCGTTAAATAGCAATATTGTGGTTGTTTTATTAAAATTTCACCTGCTAATTTTCTAGCAACTAATTTATTCATAGCAATTTGTGAGCTATTGCTATTTGAATGGCTATAAGGAATTTCAAGAATGTCTAGCAATGCAGGAAGTCTGCCATCTTCTCCATAAGTTCCGTGAGTAGCATTTATCACCAAAGGATTCTCTATTTTTTGTAAATCTAAAGAAATATTTCTTGATAATTCTATTTCACAAAAATCATAATCCAATTTTTTTAGTCCTGCACAAATAGCATTTTTACTCTTAATAGAAATCTCCCACTCACTAGATTTACCAGCATAAACTACTGCTATGTTAAAATTTTTGTATTTCATATTTTAAATATAATTTCTTTGAAAACACCAAACACCCTCATTCCTGTGCAGGAATAACGATTTTGGGTGTTTTTTTTGCAATTTACCTTGTTCGTAAATGATTACTTATAAAACCTCGCTTATCTAAAATAGATGTTAGATGATTGTTAATCAATAGATTATTAATTAAAATATTCAGATATACTAAAACAAAATAGATTTGCAGGATTTCTTCTTCCTATTTTAAACTTTAATTTTAAGAAAAAAAATCAATGAGCCTCCTGCCAGTTTTTACCTTGATTGATTGAAACAATTAACGGCACTGATAGTTTTAGCACCTGCTCCATTTCTTTTTTGATTATGCTTTTTGCATCATTTACAAAATCTTCTGGAACTTCATAAATTAATTCATCGTGAACTTGTAATAATAATTTTATTTTTAGATTTTCTTTTTTAATTTTTTTATCCAAATTAATCATTGCAATTTTAATAATATCAGAGCTACTTCCTTGCAGAGGAGCATTTATAACTGCTCTTTCATTAAAAAATCCAGTTTGTGGGATATATAATCTTCTTTTTATTATTGTTTCCACAAACTTATTTTTCTTATAAAATTCTACAATATTTTCCATATAAATTTTGATTTCTGGATATCTTGAAAAATATAATTCTATATAATCTTTTGCCTCACTTTTTGTTATTTTTAATCTATTTGCTAAACCAAAACTACCCATTCCATAAATAATACCAAAATTAATAGTTTTAGCTTTTCTTCTATGTTCTTCTGTGATTTGTGAATTTGAAACTCCAAATATCTCACTAGCTGTTTTGCTATGAATATCTGCATTTTCTAAAAATGCTTCTTGTAATTTCTTAACCCCCGCAATATGAGCTAAAAGTCTTAATTCAATTTGTGAATAATCAGCAGAAATTAATAAATTATTGTCATCACAAATAAATGCCTCTCTAATTTTATCTCCTTCTTTTGATCTAATAGGGATATTTTGTAAATTAGGGTTGTTAGAACTTAATCTTCCTGTGCTAGTGTTAGTGTTTAAAAAATTGCTGTGAACTCTTCTAGTTATAGGGTTTATTACTTTAGGTAAAGCTTCTGTGTAAGTGCTTTTTAATTTGCTAAAATGCCTCCATTCTAAAACATATTCTGCTATTTTATGCCCTGATTGTGATAATTCTTGTAAAACATCCACAGAAGTAGATAATGTTTTGCTTTTTTTGTTCTTTTTTCCTGATTCTAATTTTAATTTTTTAAATAATATTTCTGCCAATTGTTTAGGTGAAGCTATATTAAATTCTTCTCCTGATAATAAAAATATTGTTTTTGATAAGTTTTTGATTTTTTTAGTAAATTCATCAGTTAAACTTAATAATTTTGATTGAGAAATTAAAAACCCGCTTTTTTCCATTTTTAAAATCAAATCATTAAAAAGTAAATCTAAATTATAAAAAATCTCAAATTGTTTTTCTTTTATTAAGTTTTTTAAATCATTTTTGTGTTTACTATCTATCTCAGAAATTAAATTTTTAATTTTTTCTTCGTTAAATTCAGTTTTTTTATCTAATTTTAGATTAATTTTATCATTTAATGCATAGGATGATAGGCTTAAATCAAAAATATTGTTGATTTTTACATTTTCTTGAGCAAAAAACTCACGATAAAATGATTTGTAATCAAAAAATATCTTTTTTATTGATTTTTCTGCCAAAATATCTGCTATTTCTAGTAAAAACAGTTTTTTACTGATGTTATTACAACTATTTACAGCTAATAAATCTAATGTTTCTTCTTCTTTTAAGTCAAAATAGTAAATTTCTCTAAAATTTGCCAAAATTACTTTATTTAAGTAAAAAAATATAAAAATCTCCGAAGAAATAGATAATTTTTTTAAAACAGCATTTTTTAAATGAGAAATATCAATTAATTGATAAATTTTTTGCAGTTTTCGAGGTTTTTCACTAGCTTTAATGTTTAACTTATTAAGTAAAGAGGCAAAATTATGATAATTTAAGAAATTTGATATTTTTTCTTGATCTATTTCTTTAATTTTTAAGTCATCTAAAGAATTTATAGGCACAATAACATCAGTTTTTAAAGTGACCAATCTCTCTGATAAAAAAGCATTATCTTTGTTTTCCTGCAAAGTTTCTTTTCGTTTTTTTTGAGTTATTTCTTCAATATTTTCATATATTCCAGCAAGAGATTGATATTTATTTAATAAATCTGCTGCTGTTTTAGGACCAATTCCTGCAACTCCAGGAATATTATCAGCACTATCTCCTGCAAGTGATAATAAATCTTTCATTTTACTAGGTTCAACTCCGTATCTTTCCAAAACTTCATTTTTTCCTATTATTTTTTGTTTCATAGGATCATAAATTTTAACTTTTTCATTGATTAATTGAGTTAAATCCTTGTCTGATGAGATAATCGTTACTTCAAAATCTTCTTTTTCTGCTTGCTTGCTTAAGCTGGCTATAATATCATCTGCTTCCACTCCTTTTTGATCAATAGTGTTAATATTTAAAGATTCGCTAAATTCTCTTACCAATGAAAATTGCGGAATTAAATCTTCTGGTGCAGGGGGGCGATTAGCTTTATATTCTTTATAAATATCATTCCTAAAAGTTTTTGATCCTGCATCTAAGATAACTGCTAAATGGCTAGTTTTTAGCTCTTGTCTTAATTTAATAATCATATTTGCATAACCATAAACAGCACCAACCACCACACCATAAGGATTAGTAAGAGGTGGCATTGAATGATATGCCCTAAATAAAAAACTATATCCGTCAATTAAAACTAGTCTTTTTTTGGTTGAATCCATTGTTTATATTGTGTTTTTTGTTAAGATAAAAGAACTATAACTTCATCAAAACTTTTTGCAATTTAAAAGAAAAGGTAACAGCAATTTTAAATTAAAAAATAGAAATGATAAATAATTTTTTCTTGAATTTATTGTTTTATTCTTTAAAAGAAAATTTAAGTTACTCTTTTTGGATTATTAGTATGACAGACAATAATAATGAGTTATCAACATCTTTGATATTAAAAAACACTTCAAACGAGGGAATTGCAATAATGCTATAAATTAGTGTTAATGGAATTATTGCTTGTCAGCAAAAAATATGTCTTACTTTATTGATAATAAAGGTTTATATCAATCTTTTAAAACACTTTATCAACATCCATCACTTATGGTGTCTGGAATTATAAGTAAATTTACAGCCGAGACAATAGTTAAAAATGTCTTGTGAATTTATTAATTATAAAATGCAACAGAAATATCCACCCGTGATGACAGGAGTTATGTCTAGTGTTATAATAAGCTTTGACGTAGCACCAATGTCATCATATCAGAGAAAGATTCTTTTAAAAAGATATGGAGTGGATATTGATTTCTTACAAACAGCAAACATAACATTAAAGAATAGAAAACAGTTATTCAAAAATTTTACAAGAGTTGCTACGATTAATTATCCTGCAGTTATAGCTATGGGTGCAACAGGTCATAGTGCTAATAATATAAAAACAGACCCATTAATAGATGGCTATTAGGTTGCTCTGTTGGAGTTTTTTGTTCTGTTGCTGATATGCTAAGAAATAGGGCAATATTACATTCATCAATTTTTGATAAGAGTGTATTTGGAGTTTATAAAGAAGTAGTTGGAAATATTATCTTTATATAAGAAATCAAGGAGTGGTACTAGGGTTTCAAGTATATTCCTGCAAAAAATGCCAATTCAGATAATTAGATCGGGGATAGGAATTTTTATAATGGACCCAAGAAATACAGAACTTTTAGCTGAAAAGATAAAATTTTATTTAGAACATTGGAATGAAAAAGCTCTTTTTTCTGTTCCTAAAACAGATATTGATCCACGAAATAATTCTTTTGAAGCAAAAAAAATATTAGCTCAAGAAAACCAAAAAAATTAGTAATTATCTCTAAAAACAAGGGTTTGATTTAAGTGCAGATTTATGAACAATTCTTTTGTTTTAAAAAAAACCTTGAAATATTCAAGTCAATGATTATATCTACTCTAGTGGCTAGAGAAAGTTTACAAAATTAACAAAAAAAATAACAATATTTAATTATGACCAATAAAACAGAAAAAATGAAATTTGATGCTGAAATAAGCAAAGTATTAGATTTAATGATCCATTCTTTATATACAAATAAAGAAATCTTTTTAAGAGAGTTGTTATCTAATGCTAGTGATGCTTGTGATAAATTAAGATATTTAATTAATACTGATGAGAAATTAGCACAAAATTTACAAGATCAAAAATTTAAAATATCTATTGCAACTGATTCAAAAGCAAAAACCTTGACTATTAGTGATAATGGTGTGGGGATGAGCAAAGAAGAAATGATCAGCAATCTTGGAACAATTGCAAGATCTGGAACTGAAAGATTTGCGGCAAATATTGCTAAAAAAGATGATGCTAAAAATAATGAATTAATTGGTCAATTTGGAGTAGGCTTTTATTCTAGTTTTATGGTAGCAAATAAAGTTGAGGTTGTTTCTAGTAAAGCAGGAGAAGAAAAAACTTATCTTTGGCAATCAAGCGGAAAAGGAGAATTTGAGATTCAGGAACTAGATGAGCAAATAAGAGGAACAAAAATCACTCTTCATTTAAAAGAAGAAGAGATAGAATTTTTAGATAGTTTTAGAATCAAAAATATTGTAACAACTTATTCAGAGCATATTCCTTTTACTATTGAGTTAATTGGTCAAAAAGATGAAAAAGATAGTAAAGATGATAAAACAGAAATTGCTAATGAAATTTTAAATAGTGGAGGAGCAATTTGGACAAAAGATAAATCTTCTATTAAAAAAGAAGATTATGAAGCTTTTTATAAATCTTTATCGCACGATATAGAAGCTCCATATTTAACTCTTCATAATAAAGCAGAAGGAATTTTGGAATATACAAATTTATTATTTGTGCCAAATAAAAAGCCTTTTGATTTATTTCATCCTGATAGAAAATCTCATATTAAATTATATGCAAAAAAGATTTTTATAACTGAGGAAAATGTAAAATTACTACCTTCATATTTAAGATTTGTAAGAGGTGTGGTTGATTCTTCTGATTTGACTTTAAATGTTAGCAGAGAAACTTTGCAAAGTAATGCTATTATTACTAAAATTAGCTCTGCAATTGTAAAAAAGATTCTTAATGAATTAAAAAAGAAGTTTGAAAAAGACAGAGCAACTTATGAAATTTTTTGGGATAATTTTGGTGCTGTAATAAAAGAAGGATTGTGTGAATATACTACTAATAAAGAAAAAATATTAGATATTTCATTATTTAAATCATTAAAATTTCCTGAAAAATATATTTCTATAAATGATTATTTAGAAAATATAAAAAAAGATCAAAAAGAGATATATTATCTAATTGGAAGTGATATTAATGTAATGAAAAATAGCCCTCAATTAGAAGGATTAAAAGAAAAAGATGTAGATGTATTATTTTTCTTAGATGGTGTTGATGATTTTTGGGTTACTACAGGCACACAATATAAAGAAAAGGATTTTAAATCTGTAACAAGAATATCTGTTGATGATGAAGCTAATGATGATAAAAAAGATAAAAAAGACGATGAAAAAGAATCAGTTTTATCTGGCTTACTGGCTTATTTAAAAGATGAATTAAAAAATGAAGTTGCTGATGTAAAAATCTCTAAAAAACTTACTTCAAGCCCAGTATGTTTGGTAGCAGGAGATAGTGGAATGGATATTAGAATTGAAAGAATGTTAAGAGAACAAGGTCAATTAAAAGAGGCTAGCAAAAAAATTCTAGAAATTAATAAAAATCATAGAATTGTTAAAAATTTAGATAATTTATTTAAAACAGACAAAATTCAAGCTAAAGAAATTGCATTTACTTTATTTGATCAGGCTTGTATTTTAGAAGGAGAATCAATCAAAGATCCAATTTCTTTTTCTCAAAGAATTACTAGATTGTTAGAGAAAGCTAGTTAGTAAAAAATGTTTTAGTGTAGCCTTACCCCTACATTTAGACCGTGTCATAATAGAAAAAAGGTTAGGTATAATAGCTCCTCCATGAGAGGAGCCAAAACCACGAAGTGGTTTTGGTGGGGGTCCCTTTGTGTAGAAAAGGAAAGCAAAAAATTCGGGGTTAACTATTCCCTCCTACTAGGGCTGTGACGAAATAGAGAAAAAGGGGAATTTTCTAGTTTCTTTAGATTCTGATTAGTAATAAAAAATATCCTTTTTTTCTATTTCGTCACAGTCTGCAAGGATAGAGCAATTGCCCATACATAATTTTCCTATTGTATTATTGCCCTCAAGCTTTAAATCTGCTAGGAGTAGATAGATAATTTAAAACATTAGCAACAATGAATGATTTTCCAAAAAAATACCAAGCTCAATTAAGAGAAAAAGCAATACAAAAAGAATGGGAAGAAAAAGCTGTCTATCAATGGCAAAATGATAAAAGCAAAGAAGAAACTTTTGTAATTGATACTCCACCTCCTACTGTATCTGGATTACTTCATATGGGTCATATCTTTAGTTATTGCCAAGCTGATTTTATTGCAAGATATCAGAGGATGAAAGGAAAAGATGTGTTTTATCCTATGGGTTTTGATGATAATGGCTTGCCTACAGAGAGATTGGTTGAGAAAGTAAAAAAGGTTAAAGGATCAAGATTGCCAAGAAAAGAATTTGTAGAAATGTGCAAAGAAGTGGTTTTGGATGCTGAAAAAGATTTCAAGAATCTTTTTCAATCAATTGCACTTTCTGTTGATTGGCATCAAAAATACCAAACAATTTCAGACAAAACTAGAAAAATATCACAATTATCTTTTGTAGAACTTTACAAAAAAGGTTTGTTGGAACGAAAATATGAACCTTGTTATTGGTGTGTTGAAGATCAAACCGCTTTGGCTCAAGCAGATATTATTGATCGAGAATTACCATCTAAAATGATTGATATTGAGTTTAAAATAGAAGGAGGAGGAAGTGTTGTAATTGCTACAACAAGACCAGAACTACTTGCTGCTTGTATTGCAGTATTTGTTCATCCCGAAGATGATAGATATAAAAATCTAGTTGGGAAAAATGCTATAACGCCTCTTTATCAACAAAAAATAAAAATTATTGCTGATGATTTGGTGGATAAAGAAAAAGGAACTGGAGCGGTGATGTGTTGTTCTTTTGGAGATATGAGCGATGTTATTTGGTGGAAAAAGTATAATTTAGAAAATAGAACTATTATTAGTAAATATGGAAAAATTTGTTCGTACTTAGAATTAACTTCTATTTTTATAAATAACAATGGAATAGTAGGGGATGGAGTTACAAGTGCTTGGACTGGTAGTATAAGTGGTACGGTGTTTAAAGAAGAATATCAAAAGATAGCAGAAAAAAAAGTTTTTGAAGCAAGAAATATAGTTTTGGCAAGATTGGCAAAAGAAAAGTTGATTAAAGGTCAAAAAGATATTGTTCATTCAGTGAAATGTTCCGAGAGATCAGAAAAACCGATAGAAATTATTGCAACAAAACAATGGTTTGTAAAAATTTTAGACAAAAAAGAAGAACTTTTAAAAAAGGTTCAAGAAATAAATTGGTACCCTGCTCATATGAAAATTAGAATTGAGCAATGGATTGAAGGTCTAGCTTATGATTGGTGTATTTCAAGACAAAGATTTTTTGGAGTGCCTTTTCCAGTTTGGTATTGTTTTAAATTAAAGACTGAAAGAATAGGGGAGGTTAGAAGAAAAGAAGACGAGATTATTGTAGAAGATAAAGATTTACCATTTGATCCTTTATATAATTTGCCAGAAGGTTATAGAGAACCAACAGGACAAGAAATAGAGTTTTTGAAGGATGAGCAAAAAGAATATATTAAAAATAGAACTATAAACACAGATAAAAAAGAGTTTGTAGTGGTAAAAAAAGATGACAAAAACGAGCAAAAACAATTTTATCTATTAATCCCTGAAACAGATGTAATGGATACTTGGGCGACATCTTCGCTTACTCCGCAAATATCATCTCAAGGAATAAATGAAGAATGTTTTGTAGAGAAAGAAAAGCATAAAAAACTTTTTCCAGCAGATTTAAGACCTCAAGCTCACGAGATTATTAGAAGTTGGGCATTTTATACCATTTGTAAAGCTCATCTACATCAAAATTTAATCCCTTGGAAAGATGTAATGATTTCTGGTTGGTGTTTGGCTGCTGATAAAACAAAAATGTCAAAATCTAAGGGGAATGTTATAACTCCTGTAAAATTGATTGAAGAAAAGGGGGCAGATGTGGTGAGATATTGGGCAGGAACTTCATCTTTGGGGGCTGATGCTGCTTATAGTGAAGATTTGCTTTCTATTGGAAAAAAATTAATTAATAAATTATGGAATAGCAGTAAATTTGCTAATACTCATTTAGTAGATTTTCAAAAATTAGAAGCCGACAAAATATATCACCAAACAGATTTATGGATTTTAAATCTTTTGCAGGAAGTTAAGAAAAAAGTAGAGAAATATTTTGCAGAATATAGATATTCTAAAGCATTATCGGTTATTGATGATTTTTTTTTAAAAAATTTTTGTGATTATTATTTAGAAATTTCAAAAGTAAGAATTTATGGAAATAAAGAGCAAATAGAACTTACTTGTAAAAATCTTAATGATAATGAAATAGAGCAGGGCAAGGCAAGTGCTAAAAATACACTTTATATAGTTTTAAAAAATATTTTAAAATTATATGCTCCATTCCTGCCTCATATTACAGAAGAATTATATAAGTTGATCTTTAAAAAAGAACATTCAATTCATAGCAGAGGAAATTGGCTTGATTTAAGTGATTTAAAAAATATTAAAAAAGTAGATTTTTCTAATATTTTAGAAATCATAGATAAAATTAGAAAAGATAAGGCAGATAAAAATTATTCTATAAAAAAAGAAATAAAAAAGTTAATTATAAAATCTAAAAATAAAATTGAGACCAATAATGATTTAAAATTTGTTTGTTCAATAAAGAAAATAGAATTTTATTCAGCTGACAAAGAAGGTATTGAAATTATTTATGAATAAATATCATAAACCAACTTTGATTTAATATAAAAGATAAAAACTCAATTGTATAAAAAAGTTATGAATTTTAACCTTTATTGCTTGATAAAATTAAGTTAGATAATATGATATTCTTATATTACAATTTTATCAGTATGATATTTTGAATAAGTAAGTGTAGTTACAAAACCCTTACAATCTTTACTAACCACTTAAATTACAAGCATGTAAATGCTTAAAAGATTACAATCTATTCATAGCAATTTTATCAAAAAAAATAATGAAAATAATCCCAGCAATAGATTTGAAGAATGGTCAGTGTGTTAGGCTCTATAAGGGAAATTTTTTGCAAGAAACTATTTATAATAACAACCCTCTTGAGGTAGCAATAAATTTTCAGGAAGAGGGTAGTAAATATTTACATATTATTGATTTGGATGCTACTATTTCAGATATTTCTAATAAGAATATTATCAAAGAAATTGCTCAAAAAACAGATTTAGAAATTCAAATAGGAGGGGGAATTAAAACTAAAGATCATATAAAAGATTTGCTTGATGCAGGAGCAAAAAGAGTTATTTTAGGAAGTGTGGCAGTAAAAAATTTAGAGCTTACTCAAAAAATTTTGGCAGAATTCGGTGTAGATAAAATAGTTTTTGCCTTTGATGTAAATATAGTAAATAAAGTTCCAATGATTGCCATAGGTGGTTGGAAAAATATTTCTTCAATGTCTTTGTGGAGTGCATTAGATTTTTATAAAAATGCAAAACATATTTTATGCACGGATATATCAAGAGATGGAACATTGACTAGTCCAAATTTTGAATTTTATCAAGAAATATTAAAAAAATATCCAAAAATAGAATTACAAGCATCAGGAGGGGTTAGTTCTTTAGATGATTTAAAAAAATTAAAAGAAATGGGAGCTCATTCTGTTATTGTGGGTAAAGCTCTGTATGATAAGAAATTTACTTTAAAAGATGCTATAATTAGCTAATTTTCTATTTATCTTGAATGTTCTTATCTATTGAGATAGTATAAAAATTAGCTAATTCACTTACAAAATAGCTATTTCTCATGGCTGTTTTTACTTTTGAATTTAAAATGTTTGATAAATAATATTATTACCACTACCATTGTATTAGTATGATAATGCAGTTTGACAAAAAACTATAATGAAAGAATCTTTGTTTTCTTTAGAAAAATTATTTCTTAGCTTGAAAAATGAGCAAGAAGTGAGTAATTTATTGAAAGATTTATGTACTCCAAAAGAGCTTAAATCTTTAGAGGAAAGGTGGCAGGTTGCTCAATTACTAGAAAAAAAAGACATTTCTTATAGAGAAGTTAGTAATCAACTTAATGTTAGCACAACAACGGTAACAAGGGTTGCTAGATTTTTGAATGATGAAATTTATCAAGGTTATAAATTAGTTTTAAATAGAATAAAAAATGGAAAATCTTAGAGTAGCAGTGCAAAAATCTGGTAGATTGAGCGAAGAAAGTTTAGCATTATTAAAAAAATGTGGTTTAAAATTACATATTGATAAAAGAAAATTGCTTTGTAGGGATAGCAATATGAATATTGATATTCTTTTAGTAAGAGACGATGATATTCCATATTTTGTAGCGGGTAAAATTTGTGATTTAGGGATTGTAGGTAAAAATATTGTTGCAGAACATAAAGATATTTCTAATGTTGTAGTAAAAAAAGAATTAGGGTTTTCTAAATGTAGATTGTCAATTTCCACTCCCAAAAATCAAGAAAAGACTTCTTTAAAGCAATTGCAAAACTCAAGAATTGCAACATCCTATCCTAATATTTTACAAGATTTTTTAGCAAAAAAAAACATCACAGCTCAAATTATTAATATGAAAGGTTCTGTGGAGGTGGCTCCTCAATTAAACATAGCAAATGCTATTTGTGATTTAGTTTCTACTGGTTCAACATTAGAGGCCAATTCCTTAATAGAGCTTACAACTATTTTTAACAGCCAAGCAGTTTTGATAGCTAATAAAGATTCTTGTTCAGAGCAAAAAGTAGAATTAATCAATAAATTATTATCTAGAATAGAGGGCATAATTAATGCTAGAGAAAATAAATATATTATGTTTAATGCTCCAAAAGATCAGTTAGAAAATATTTTACAAATTTTGCCAAAAAACGATTCTCCAACTATTATTCCTTTGAGTGATATGGCTAGAGTTGCTGTGCATATAGTGTGCAGAGAAGAATTTTTTTGGGATACAATGGAGCAATTAAAACTAGCAGGAGCAACTTCTATTGTAGTATCTCCAATAGAAAAAATACTTGTGTAATACTAAAAAAAATGAAAAATTATTATTATAATGATTTGAGCAAAAAAGAGGTTTTAGCTCTTTGCGAAAGAAAAAATATTAGCAACCAAGAAGTAATTGATGTGGTAGCTAAAATAGAAAGAGAAGTTGTGTCAGGAGGTGATAAGAGTCTTTTTGATATGATAGAAAAATTTGATGGAGCGGGAATAGTTGATCTAAAAATCTCTGAAAAAGAATTAAAAAATGCTAAAATAGATGATGAATTGGCAAAGGCTATTAAAATAGCTTATAAAAATATTTATAAATTTCATCAAAAAAACTTTTTAAATGATGCAAAAAAACTAGAAACTAGTGAAGGAATATTTTGTTGGAAAGCAAAAAAAGCTATAGAAAAAGTTGGTTTATATATTCCAAGTGGAACTGCTCCTTTATTTTCTACTCTTTTAATGCTTGCAGTGCCTGCTATTATTGCTAAATGTTCAGAAATTTATATTTGCTCTCCTGTTAATAAAAATGGAGAAATTGCTCCTGAAATTTTATGGGTAGCAAATTTTTTGAATTTAAAAAATATTTTTAAAATAGGTGGAGCGGGGGCAATTTTTGCTCTTTCTTATGGCACAGAAACTGTTCCTAAAGTAGATAAAATTTTTGGACCTGGCAATAGTTATGTGACAGTTGCTAAACAAAAAATTGTTGCTAAAACAGCAATTGATATGCCAGCAGGACCGAGTGAGGTTTTAGTTATTGCTGATAAAGAATCTAATGCTAGTTTTGTTGCTTCTGATTTATTGTCTCAAGCAGAACATGGCAATGATTCAAGGGCGATTTTAGTTTCAGATAGTGAGTTTAAAATTGAGGAGGTGATGAAAGAGTTAGCTAAGCAAAAAAAATTATTTCCTGTTAGAAAAAATATTATAGAATTATCTTTAAAAAATAGCTTTTCATTATTGGTTGATAATCTTAATGATGCTATAAAATTCTCTAATATTTATGCTCCAGAGCATTTGATATTATCTTTAGAGAATTATCAAGAATATTTAGCAAAAATAATTAATGCTGGTTCGGTATTTTGTGGTAAATATACTAGTGAATCTTTGGGAGATTATGCAAGTGGCACAAATCATACTTTACCTACTAGTGGTTTTGCTAAAAGTTTTTCTGGAATTTCTGTTGATAGTTTTTGTAAAAACATTACTTTTCAAACTGCAACTAAAGAAGGTTTAGAAAATATTGCTAAAACAATAGAAATTATGGCAGAAAAAGAAGGCTTATTAGCTCATAAAAATTCTATTACCATTAGGAAATAGTTGCTTTATCTTTTCTGTTTGTATAATATTACCAAAGCATTTTTTTAATTGAAACACAGTCTGCAGGGGGTCACAATTGCTCCAAGTTTCTCTTCTATCTGTGTAAATGTTAAAAAGATTGCACATATGCAATAAACAACCTTAACTAAGAAAACTAAAAAAAGAATGAAAATATTGTTTATAGATAGAGATGGGACTTTGATTTTGGAGCCTTTAAAAACACATCAAGTAAATTCGTTGGAGGAGATGGTGTTTTTGCCAAATGTTATTTCTTCTCTAAAAAAACTTAATGATAATGATTATAAATTAGTGATTATTAGTAATCAAGATGGTCTTGGAACGGAGGCTAATAGCATCGAAAATTTTGATAATATTAATAAAAAAATGTTAGAAGTTTTTTTGGGTGAGGGAGTAGAATTTATAGAGTTTTTTATTTGCCCTCATTATCAAAAAGATAATTGTGATTGTAGAAAACCAAAAACTAAAATGGTGCAGGAATTTTTAGAAAAAAATAACATTGATAAGAAAAATAGTTTTGTAATTGGTGATAGAAAAACTGATTTAGAATTTGCTAAAAATATAGATATAGAAGGTTTTTTAATTAATAAAAAACAGAATTGGCAAGAAATTACAAAAAAGATTCTAAAAAGATCTAATAGACAGGCAGAAATAATTAGAAAAACTAAAGAGACAGAGATAAGGGTGTTTTTAAATTTAGATGGAGAAGGGCAGTATAAAATAGATACAGGATTAAAGTTTTTTGATCATATGTTGGAGCAATTAGCAAAGCATAGTAATTTTGATTTAGAGATTAAATGTCAAGGTGATTTGTATATAGATGAGCATCATACAATTGAGGATGTGGCTATTGCTTTAGGTGATGCCTTTAAAAAAGCTATGGGAGATAAAATAGGAATTGAAAGGTATGCTTGGCAGAGAATTTTGGTTATGGATGAAGCAAAAACAGAAGTTTCATTAGATTTATCAGGAAGAGCTTTTTTGTTATTTGAGGGAAAGTTTAATCGAGAATTTATAGGTGATTTTCCAACGGAAATGTTACAGCATTTTTATCATAGTTTTTGTTTGGCAGGGTTGATTAATGCTCATATTATTATAACAGGAAAAAACACACATCATATGATAGAATCATCTTTTAAAGCATTTGCAAGAACTTTAAAAGATGCTAGCAGAATAACAGGAGATAAGGTTAGTTCTACAAAAGGAATGTTATAAAATATTTTTGCAACACAAGCTAAAAAGCAATTACTACTAATAACTATTTACCTATTTTTATCTGTGTAAATGTTATATAGATTGCCAATATATTATTAACAACCTTAACTTAAAAAAAGAATGAAGAAAATAGTTATTATAGATAGTGGGGGGACTAATATTTCTTCAATAATTTTTGCTTTAAAAAGATTGGGTTTTGAGGGGGTGTTGACTAAGGATAAGCAAGAAATAAAAAATGCAGAAAAACTACTTTTACCAGGTGTGGGGTCTGCTAAATGGACTATGGAATATTTGCAAAAGAATGATTTAATCAGCACAATAAAATCTTTAACACAGCCAGTATTGGGGATTTGTTTGGGAATGCAGATTTTATATGAATTCTCGGAAGAGGGGGATGTAGAATGTTTGGGAATTATAGATGGTAAAATAAAAAAAATACCAAATGGGGAGCAAAATTTATCAGTACCTCATATGGGTTGGAATAAAATTATTTGGAGTGATGAAAGAACAAGAACAACCAAAGAATATGCTTATTTTATTCATAGTTATTATGCAGCAGTAACAAGCGATACTGTTGCTATGACGAGATATTCAACAGAAATAACTGCAATGGTCAAAAAAGATAATTTTTGGGGATATCAGTTTCATCCTGAAAAATCTGCAGATTTTGGAGAAAATATATTAAAAGAATTTTTAGAAAAAATATAAAATGTTAACAAAAAGAATAATTCCTTGTTTAGATGTAAAAGATGGCAAGGTGGTAAAGGGGATGCAATTTAAAAATCACGAAATAGTAGGAGATATTTTAAAACTTGCTGAGTTTTATAGCAAAAAAGGAGCTGATGAATTGGTTTTTTATGATATTACTGCAAGTAGTGATAATCAAGTTGTAGATAAATTATGGGTAAAGAAAATAGCAGAGAAAATAAATATTCCTTTTTGTGTTGCAGGTGGCATTAGAACTTTGCAACAGGCGGAAGAAATTTTAAATTATGGAGCAGATAAAATTTCAATAAATTCTCCTGCTTTAGAAAATCCAAAATTAATAGAAGAGTTTGCTAAAAGATTTGGCACTCAATGTGTGGTGGTTGGAATAGACAGTAAATTTGAGGGTGGTGATTATGTGGTTTATAAATATACAGGAAGAGAAGAGAAATCTCAATCCAGCAGAAAATTAACTAAAGATTGGGCAAGGCAAGCTCAAGAAATGGGAGCAGGAGAGATAGTTCTTAATTGTATGAATAAAGATGGTATGAGAGAAGGTTATGATTTAGAACAGTTATATTTGATAAAAAAACAAATTTCCATTCCTCTTATTGCATCAGGTGGTGCTGGAAAAAAAGAAGATTTTTTGAATCTTTTTCAAAAAATAAATATTGAAGGAGCATTAGCTGCTAGTATTTTTCATAAAAAGATCTTATCCATTAAAGAATTAAAAGATTTTCTAAAAAACAATAATATTAATATAAGAAAGATATGAAAAAAATATTTGATATAGATAAATTAGATTGGCAAAAAACTGATGGTTTAATTCCTGCTATTATTCAAAATTATAAAAGTAAGAAAATTCTGATGTTGGGTTATATGAATAAGCAAGCCTTGAAGCAGACATTAGAGACAAAAAAGGTAACTTTTTTTAGTAGAACAAAAAATAGATTATGGCAAAAAGGGGAAGAGTCAGGGAATATTCTGGAGCTAATAAGCATAGCAGAAGATTGCGATCAAGACACAATTCTAATCCAAGTAAAGCCAGAAGGAAACACTTGTCATTTGGGTAAGGAAAGTTGCTTTGATTTGTAATACTATAGTATTTTAACTAGTAAAGTAATTTTTGTTATGTATCAAGACATGGTCAATAGCCTCAATAAAATGATTAAATTTATTTTTAATTTTTTTTATTTGATTTTTCATAACAACCCAATAGTTTTCTATAGGATTGAGGTCAGGAGAGTATGGAGGCAAGAAAATTAATCTATATTCCGCTTCTTCAATTAACTCTTTAATTTTATTTGATTTATGTATGGAGCAATTATCCATTACCACTATTTGTCCTTTTTTTAATTATTTGTTAGCCATAGTTAACAGATTATTAAAAAAAGCAATTTATGTTGAGCAGATTGAAGGTATAGGTCAATTATAAAACTAAAATAGTATTAGTTATCGGACTGCACCAAATGGATAATATACAACTTTATACTAAACTTGCAATTCTATCCTTTTTTGAACATAGAACCCCTTTGGAATTTAACTATCTTTGTCTTGATTTTCTTTTTCCTTTGGCTTTGTCTTGTGCTATTATCATATTTTGCCAAAATTTATCACTTTCAGTTTTGGTTCCTACCATTGCCATTAGCCAAGACATTTTTTGATTAGTAACAAATTGTGTCCATTTGCCGATTGGCTCAGTAATGGATACAATCCTGCTTTCTTGTGTAAATAATGATTTATTTTGTTCTTGTCCAATTTCTGCGATTTTTTTTTCTTCTTTTTCCTTGTTCTTTTCCTTAAATTCATCTGAAAAGAAATTAGGTTTTTTCTTTTTTACTTTTTTACTTTTTTGGCTATATCTAACTCTATATTTATAACTTAAAAAAAAATACCTAATTAAATTATAAATAAATCTAAAAATTCTTAATAAAAAGAACAATAAAAAAATAGCAATAATAATGCTAAGCATAACATATGCTATATCTGAAGTAAAAAGATTTTGTAGTGCTTCTAGCATATTATAAAGATCAAATTATTTAAAATCAGTCATCTATGATTGATAACCAATTTTGAGATTTTTGCATTAGATTATATTAATTAAAAATAAATATTGCAAGGGTTATTATTTTGTGCTATGATTGAGATTAGTTCTAAATGTTTTGATTCATTTTTGATTTTAGAATTTAATATTAAAATAATAACTTTAATTTGATAATATAATATATGCCTAATAATAATAATGACGGTCTTGCTTCTTTAACTAAGGAAGAGAAGGAAGGTTTTTCACGAGATTTAAATCAACAGAAAGAAAATGAAAAGTCCAACTATCAAGGTAAAGTTAATCTTATTAGTCAATTAATGAAGAAGAAAGAGAATGATACAAGACTTTATGAAGATACTATTAATAGTAATATTGATGGTAAAATAGAAGGTGCATTAAAAAATATAATAGATAGTTGGATTGATTTTTTTCTAGAATTATTTACCTCTAATAATAATGCAAAAAAAGAAGATATAAATTGGGAAAGTAAAACAAATGAATTTAATGCAATTTTTACTCAAGCTGTATCTGCTAGTAATAGATCACCAGATTTAGAAATTGGTGCATCTAATATAAATACAAAAGGTAACACAGAATTATTACAAAATTTAAAGAATAAAGAGTGTGATTTTGAATCATTAGCAGGAGTAGATAAAAAAGATGAATCTCCAGTAAAAAATAATACAAATGCTTTACACTTATTTCTTAGAGGTGCTACGGCAACAATAAGAAAAGAAGTAAATTCTTCTGAAAAGATAGTTATTACTTTAACTGCAGAAGCTAAAAACCTTTATGACACTCAAAATGAAAAGCAAAAAGAATCTTTCATAGAGTGTATAAATAATGATTCAATGTTTAAAACACAGAGATCTAATATAAAAAGTAATACAAATCTTGCACTTAACTTTAATAATAATAACTTATCAAGTTTTGTTAATGATCAGAATGAAACTCAGAATGAAGCTCAGAATGAAACTCAGAATGAAGCTCAGAATGAAACTCAGAATGAAACTCAGAATGAAACTCAGAATAAAAAAAGTCAAACATTGAATGATATAAAAGTATTTCAAAAAAAGTGGAATCAAGATTATAATAATAATGCTCAGAATAATAAATATAAGAGGGCATTGGTTGATAATTTTAAAAATGATGATGAATCTGATTATTCTATTTTAAACAAATCAGTAACATCTTTAAATAAGTTTGTTGAAAAGCAGTTTGAGTTAATAACAGAAAAAAATAGAACTATTAAATTACAATGTGATTATAAAACAAGATATTATCAAGAAATTCAAAAAGAAGAAGGATTAATAGCAATAAAAAATACAGAAGTAGAAAGATTAAAAGTAAATATTAAGAACTTAGAAAAAGGAAAAGAAGATAAAGAAGATAAAGAAGATAAAGAAGATAAAGAAGATGGTAATAATGAAAAATATAAGCAAAACATTAAAAGTTTTAGTGACAATTTGCAAGAGGAAGGTCTAGATGAAGAGATACAAAGCTATGTTCAAAATATTAAAAATATACTTAACCTATATAATATGAGTGAGGTAAATAAAAATGAGTTATATAAATATTTTTCAGAAGAAGAAAAGAAATCTGTTACACGAGGGGATTATCTGAAAATGACTCTAGAAGAATGTTTGACAAAATTTATAGAGATTAAGCAAGATAGCTTGAGTTTTGATTTACAAGATAGTGATATTAAAACAGCAACTGATAGTATAATAAATAATTTTAATGATATAAATAAAAACAATAACAATATAAAAAACTTTAATAAAGATAAAATCACTTTGGATAAAGAAAAAGCATCAAAATTGAATTTATTACATAAAGAATTGAGTACATTAAAAAATAATATATTAAAGAAACAAGAAAATATATTAGAACTAAACAATAATATATTAACAGCAGATACAATAATTAAAAATACAACAGGAGATAAAGAAAATATAAAGAATGCCATAAAAGTAGAAATAGATAAAATAAAGGAGATTAATGCTAAAAGTTCATCTGATAGGGATTTTAATAAAATGAGAAACAAAGTAGTTGAAGAAGATACAAATATAAATAAACTTAAACAGTTTTCAGCACATATAAATATAGAAGATGCACTAAAAAAAATCATAGTTTCAGGATATAAAGACTCAGAAAAAGAAAGTAATATATTAAAAGAAGTAAAAAAAAATCTTGTATCATTAATAAATGCAGAAAAAGAATATACAAAGAATTATAGACAAGAAATTAGAAAAATAAATATTTCTCAAGATCAACAGGATAAGGCAAACAATGAAATAGGTGATAATAGATCTCTAAACTCAGTTGTCAATGATAGGTTTTTATGTATGAAAAAGTTTTATGAAAATATGAGTAATAAATTAGAAGGGATAATTAAAGACAAAAATACAAAAGAACATCAACTTAAAAAACTGAGAATATTGACTGGTGACATAAAAAGAAATATAGAAATAGAAAAAAAAGAATTAAATAATCTCGAAAATGAGAGTAATATTAAACAGAATAATGTAGAGAAGCTTACAAAAGAGAAAGAAAAGAACAAAACTGAGAAAGCTGTTGTATCTAAAGATATCAATAAGAGAAAAGAAGAAACTAAACTACTTATTAATAAGTTATATGAATTTAAACGAGGAAGTAGGGGCGGTATAGGAAAATTTTTGTGGAGAAATCGAACAGATAATCAGAATCTAGAAAATGCTCAACAAAAGTTTCAATCTTATAACGAGGGGAATATTAAATTTTATGAGCTAGAAAAAGATATATGTAAAGATTATGAGGACATCCCAGACGAAGATATCAAAAAACATGTTAAGAATATAAAGGATAGCATTAGCAAACTAGATGAATATAAGAAAAAAGAAATCTTATTTGAAGCAGACATACAAGAGTGTGACTTAAAATTAGCTAATGCTAAAGAGCTAGTAGTAGCAAAAACTGATTATCAAAAGATGATTAATGAACAAAAAAAAAAGGTTAGTGATTTAATAACTTTAGAGGAAGAGTTAATTAAAGAAACAAGTATAAATAAGAAAGAAATTAGCGAATTATCAGCAGAAGATAATAATAATATAAAAAAGGTTAATGATTATAATACAGAGTTAAATAACAGAAGCACAGATATAAGGTTTACAGTAGCCAGTCAGGCAGGTTTAGATACAGCTAGATCGTTAGCAGGTAAAATTATAGGTGAAAAACATGTTGATGCACTAGGTAAAAAAGAAATACTTAATAATTGGAAGAAAAATGAGTCTGAATTAATACAAACTTTAGGACAACCTTCTTCACAAGAAATAACAGAAGCTACTAAGACGCCGATAATAAAGCAAGAAGTGAACATATAATTGTATAGAAAGATTACTAATTCCAATTCATAAAATTATAACATAAAAAAAAATGTCAGCATCACAATTAGAAATATTAGAAATTTTGCGAGAAAGATTTGTTAATGGAGAGTTTAAGGTTATTGATAATATGGGGACTGGTGATAATTGGACTATTTTGGTTAAGTCGCAAGAATTCAAAAATTTACCTAAGGTAAAGCAACATCAGATGGTTATGCGGGCTTTAAAACCTCTTTTACAAACAAAAATTCATGCCGTTACCATAAAAACTAGCTGATGAACGGGGTATTGCTTTAGAAAGCCTGTAAAAATTGCCAAATCCTCAAAAATTATCATCTGTGAAAGCAGAAATCCAAGGCAGAAAACAGTTTTTACCTTACATTAGTACTTCCATAACAATCTTGTGAAAATCTTATTTTATCAAAACTGGCACATTCTGAGCAGTTTATTTGCCAGTTTTTAGCTTCTTTTTTGCAATTATTACAAAAATATCCTATGCTAAAGTCATAATATTTCTCTTGTTTTAATAAATCTTCATAAAATTCAATATCATTAGAGTTTTCTTGATGTTTTCTAAAAAATTCTAATGATATTTTATAAATTTGCTTGCTGTTACTATGATGCAGGGATGTTTTTAATAAGTTTTTTGTATTTTGTATATTTAAGTCATATTTATAAGATAATTCTGCATATTTTATCATAACAGACTCATTGTAACTAGTGGTTTTTATTAATTTATTCAACTTGTCTAATTGTAATTTTATTGATTTATCATTATTTATTGTAACAAAAAGATCTATTAACTCTCTGTTATAATTATGTTTTATAGATTTTTTTATCAAGGAAGTTAAGCTGATAATTTTGTTGTTTTTGAATAAATAATTAGCATATTCTATTTCTATTTGAGGGTGTTTAGGAAATAATTTATATGATTTCAATAAATTTTCATCATTATTGCTTTTTTTAAATATAACAAAATAACTAAGTGCTAGATATGTTTTATAGTCTTTCTTTTGTAAAAGTCTTTTTTTGATATTCTTTTCTATATGCTTAATTGCTTTTGGCCAATCTTGATTTTCAATATAACTTTCTGCTAAATATACCACATTATTATGAATATTTGGAGCATATTCATATGCTTGCTCTAAATATTCTAAAGATAATTTATGGTTATTATTATTTTTTGCATTAAGATATAAACCTTGTAAGGCAAATAATTTTGTTTTGTTATCCTTTAATAATTTCTTTAAATCTTTACTAATATCTTTTCCTGTTGCTTTATTATGTTGCAAATGAAGTAGCTTTAATAAAGAATGATTATTAATAGTTTTATCAAGTTTTTTGATGATTTTTGCAGCATTATCATAATCACTAGTGGCATTATGAATAATGTAATTAGTAAGATAATTTAATGATTTGTCAAAGTTTTTGTTTTTTTGTTTTATTAGAAATAATTCCCTACTATGAAGAATTTTAAATAAAAACAATAAAGTAATTACAATTGTAGCAGTAAATAAAATTATAATAATAATCAAGAAACCTTGGCTTAAAGCTATCTGATAATCTCCAATTAAAATGGTGATTTCATTGCTTGCTAATAATAATTTACTGGATATTGAGATGGTAATTATTGCGACAATAAAAAGAAGTAATATTTTTATCATAACAAAATTAAATTAATTATTTGATTGAAATATTGTTCAAATTTCACTTGATTATCAATAGCTATTAACAAACTCTCTGTTACTTGGAGTTTTTTATTTAATAAATTAATGTTCATTTGAGCATTCTGATAATCTTTTGAAATGATATCATTTTTTAATTGATGAAAAGCTTTTTTAAAAACATCCTTGTTGCCAAAATTTTTTATTTTTTTAATTGAAAAATAATTAGCAACACTGGTTTTAAATTTTTCTTTTACACTAGAATCTTTTTTTTTATGTTGAGATATATAAAAATCATTTTCTAAACTGTTTATTTGAGCCAAAATATCTTTTTTAGAAGAAAGCTTTTTTAAATTAGCTAATTTTTCTAATGGCTTTTTTAAACCAATAATATTTTTTCCTATTTTTATCACTTGCCTAGTTTTAACAGAAAAATCTTTACCATTCAAAGCAAGATGTTGAATTTTATATAATTCAATTATAATAATATTAGCTTTGCTAGGGTTTTGGACTATTGATTGAGAGAATTGAGTTTTTTTTAATGATTGAACATTTTCTTGTAAATTTTCTATAATTATCTCTATATTATTAATTTTTTTGTAGAGATTAGTAATATATTCCTCATATTTATTGATGTCTATTTCTTCTATTGGCAATTTTTTATCTGTTTCTTTGATATCTTCATCTTTAAAAAGATCTTCAAAATCTTTTTGGTTCTCTTGTTCTAAATTTTCAGAAATTCCGTTATCATTTTGGCTAGAATTAATGTTACTTGAATCGTCTAGAATAAAAAATTCAACATCTTTTTTATGGCTATTATTAAAGAATGAAATAATTATTATTAAAATAATACCAATAGCTAAAACAGAAGCAATAATGGGTATCTTTTTTTTATGGTTCAATAATGTTTGTTTTACTTGCATATTTTATCCTTTCTTTGTTTTTTATTAAAGATTTCTCTAATAATATTTTTGTTTGAATATCTACAATTTCTTTTGCATATTTTTTTGCTATTAAATCAATGTTATAAAAAGGTATAGATAAAAGTGCTATATCGTTACTATCATCAAAATCAGGAAATAAGAAATCTTCTTCTAAAGGAAAGGTATTGTTAATTATTTCATAAGAAATAATGTCTTGCTCACTTATATTAGATAAATTAAATTTATTATCTGCAATTTTGCTTTTTATATCTTCATTTAAACTAATACTTAAATTAATAATAAAACTATTTAAAGGGTAATTTAAAGAATTGTTTTTAATATTCTTCCAAATTTCATCATTATATTTATTTTTTAAAAATTCTAGATATTTACTTACTATTACAGAATGATATTTAGCATTTTGCTTTCTTATTTTTATGTAATCTTGCTTCAAAAAAAAAAAAATTTCTAAAAAAGAAAGGTTGTTTGTGTCTTGATAAGAAATTTCTAGTTTTAAGTCTTTTTGAAATACTTTGTCATTTCTTGCTAGCTTAGATAATAATTGATCTTCTAAAATTTTATCTTGGTCAATAATTTTATTTTTAGAAATCTCTTGATAATACTTTATATCACTAGCAAAAACAGGATCTTTATCAAGAAAGGCAATAATTGCTCCTTTATCTTCATATGTGATATTAGAACTAGTCACATAAATAATAGCCGTCAAAGCAAAGATAGAAATTATAAATAATAATGATTTTAACATATTAATTTAAAAATTTTTATAAAAACCTCCACCGCCGTCATCCACGGAAAATCGGAGATCCAAGGCAAATCGCAGTCTTTTTAGACATTTGTTGCAATGGATCCCCGCTTTTCCGTGGATGACGGCGGAGGGATTTTCTTGTTAAATGCACAAATTTACTAATTGCGACACAGTCTGCTAGCGGGAGGTAGTAGTTAAATCCGAATTCTTTGCTTTCCTTTGCTATGTAAAGGGACCCCCCACACCAAAATCACTATGTGATTTTGGCTCCCCCTCAAGGGGGGAACAGTTGCTCCAAGATTTTTTTCACATCAAGTAAACTATGTCAAACAACCCTAGAAACAAGATAATGGAATTGTTAAAATTCCAATTAAAACTGGCGGAGAGAGTGGGATTCGAACCCACGGTACTATTGCTAGCACGCCAGTTTTCAAGACTGGTTCCTTAAACCGCTCGGACATCTCTCCTATTTAATATATACTAAAAAAAAGTTAAGATCAGATTAGTATATATAATAATATTTTCTACAATATTATTATTTTTTACTTTTTCTACTTTTTCTGCTTTTTCTTTTTCTCCCTTTTTTGTGTTTTTTGCTGTTTTTTAACTCTTTTAAAGATAATTCTGCATCTTTGTTTTTATCTTTTTTATTAAATATCTCTCTTGGAGTTTTTCTTTTACATTTTTTGTAAGCTTTTTTTATTTTATGAAGCTTTTTAAACTCAGAGAAGCTTAATGAGTTGCTTTGATCCTTATCTACTTTATTAAATGTTTCTTTTAAATCTAATTTAGAACATTTTTTGCCATCAGCATAACTGACACTAGAGATTAATAGGATAGATAGAGAAGTTGCTAAGACTTTAAACATAGTTTTGTAAAATATAAAAATTAATTAATGAATATACTAATCTAATCTTAAAATGTTTATTTATATCTACACATTTTTGAGGATAAAATCAACATTTTGAAATCAGATTAGTATAAAACATTGAGAGTAGAAACTCTCAATAGCTTCATTATGTATATTGTCTAATTAAATGCAATTAAAATTTCCAAAAAATTACACTAGCTAAAAACCCTGCAATTATTGCAGCAACAATACAAAAAATGGCATAAAAATATTTATGAGAATGAGCTAGGTTATAGATAAAAGCTTCAAAACCAGTTCTTTTTACCTCAACTGGAAAAATTTGTAAAGTAGATAGTTTTTCATCATCAATTAAATATGTTTCTATGGTGTAAATACCAAGTGAAATTTTTTTAGGAAAATGAATCTTGATTTTAAATAAATTATTACCCATTAAATTTGCCTTATTTGCTATTTTAGAATATACATTATCTTTGTATTTTTGCTCAATTAATGCTTCACGAAAATCTTTTATTTCTTCTATTTTTACAATATGATTGTTGTTTTTAGTGTTTATTGATAAATAATCTATTCCTATATTTAAATTCTCTAATAATAATTGATTTTTTATTTCGTTTAAAGGTTTGGTGCTGTAAATACTATAAAAACTATTGATATTATTAAACTCTATTTGTTTTTTCTGTAACCAAATACCAAACATTTTTTCTTTTTTCTGAACAATATAGTTTTTTTTAGGACCTTTTACCAAAACCACTATATCTCCTACTGCATTTTTTATGCCAAATAATAAGATGTTTTTTCCCTGAAATTTTGTATCAACTAATATTTTGTTTTCACTAATGCTTGAAATTAATGAATTGGCAAAACCAGAACTGCTATATAATACAAAAAACAATAAATAAGCTATTTTTTTCATTTTAATTACTAATTACTTCAAAAGGATTAACTGGATCTATAATAAAGCCAAGAATTAATTTTGTAACCACTCCAATTATCATCAATGCTAAGAATAATCTTAATTTGTAAGCAGGTATGATGGTTCCTATTTTCGTTCCTATCTGAACCCCAATCACTGAGGTGGTTAATAAAATTCCTGCTAGAACAATATCAACAGAGTGGTTGGTTATGGCATATAAAATTGTGGCATTCCCTGTAACAAAAATTATTTGCAACAAAGATGTACCAACAACAACATTAGTAGGAATTCTTAAAATATAAATCATTAATGGTATCATAATAAAACCACCACCAATTCCCATAATAACAATAATGATTCCTGCAAAAAAACTTAAAAAAATAGGGATTAATATGTTTATTTCTAATTCTGACTTAGCAAAACTCATTTTGAAAGGAATTTTAAAAAGAATGCTTTCTTTTTTTTCAATATTTTCGGATAAAGAATGTTTATTTTTAATATTAAAAAGAGTTTTCATCTCTTCATACCCCATATAAATTCCTATACTCCCAAGCACAAAAATATATAGCAATGAAATGGTAAGATCTATTTGACCAAGATTCCTAAGAATATTAAATAGATAAACACCAGTTGTAGAACCAAATAAACCGCCAATTATGAGGATTATTCCCATTTTGTAATCTACATTATTTTTTCTGGAATGGGTTCTGAAGCCAGAAAAAGATGAGGCAACAATCTGATTACTAGAAGAAGCAACAGCCACAACTGGACTAACTCCCATAAATATTAGTAAGGGAGTTATAATAAACCCTCCGCCAATTCCAAATAGTCCTGATAAAATTCCTACAAAAAATCCTAAAAATAATAATAGAAAAATATTAATAGGAATTTCTGCAATAGGTAAATAGATCTCCATAATTTATTTTTTTAATTCTCTGTTTTTTTTCATTTCAGCAAAATCTTCTCCAGCATGATAAGATGATCTAGTAAGAGGAGAGCTAGCTACCATTAAAAATCCTTTTGCCTTGGCTACTTTTTTATAATAATCAAATTCATCAGGATGAACAAATCTTTGCACTGTAGCATGTTTTTTGGTTGGTTGTAAATATTGACCAATAGTTAAAAAATCTACTTCAGCAGATCTTAAATCATCCATCACTTGCAAAACCTCTTCTTTAGTTTCTCCTAAGCCAACCATTATACCAGATTTAGTGAAAATATTAGGATTAGATTTTTTTACAATTTTCAATAAATATAAAGAGTTAAAATATCTAGCCCCAGGTCTAATTTTAGCATAAAGAGATGGAACTGTTTCAATGTTATGATTGAAAACATCAGGTTTACTGTCAGCAACTTTAATAATAGATTCTTCTTTTCTCAAAAAGTCAGGAGTTAATATTTCTATGGTGGTTGTTGGTGCCATCATTCTAATGTTATGGATAGTTTTAATGAAATGATCTGCACCACCATCTGGTAAGTCATCTCTATCTACAGAAGTTATGACAATATGTTCCAACCCCATTTCTGCTACTGCTTTTGCAACATTTAAAGGTTCATTTGGGTTTAAAGCATCAGGTACACCAGTTGCAATATTGCAAAATGCACAAGCTCTTGTGCAAGTTGCTCCCATAATCATCATAGTAGCATGTTTTTTGGACCAACACTCACCAATATTAGGACAAGCAGCTTCTTCGCATACAGTGTTTAATCCTAAGTTTTTTACTATGTTTTTGGTAGTGGTATATGTTTTAGAAGTGGGGGCTTTTACTCTAAGCCAAGTAGGCTTTTTAAGATAAGGTTTTTCCTCTTCTTGATATTGGTTATCTAATGTCTGCATTCTTCTTAAAATTAAACTAGTTATTTATAATATTTATTTCAGGATAATATATTATTTTACAATTTTCAAATAAAACATACTTGACTTATTAATAATTATTACAGATAATTCTGTTTCAAATATATATAAAAAAATCAGCGAGTGTAGCTCAGGGGTAGAGCGCAACCTTGCCAAGGTTGAGGCCGTGGGTTCGAATCCCATCACTCGCTCCAATTTTAACTTTAATCTATAAAATCAGCAATAGATTCATTGCTAATCATTTGCTCAAGGCTAGGCTTTTTTCTAACTACAAAAAATTTATCACCAGAAACCATTATTTCTGCAATTAAAGGTCTAGCATTATATTCAGATGATAACACTGCTCCATAAGCACCGCAAGATCTTAAGGCTAAGATGCTTCCAACAGATAATTCAGGCAATTCTATATTTTTTATAAAAAAATCTGTGGTTTCACAAACAGGTCCAACTATATCATATTTAATTTTATTTATATTTTGTGATAGATTTTTTAGCATAAAAGTAGGTTTTGCAGAATATAGAGCAGGTCTTATAAAATCATTCATAGCACTATCTACTATTAAGAAATTTTTGTCTTGAGTTTTTTTGATTAAAACTACTTTTGTAATTAATATCCCTGCATTAGCTGTTATTAATCTGCCAGGCTCAAAAATAAATTTTTTATCTACAAAATTATATTTCTGAACTAATTTTTTAATCATATCTCCATAATCTTTTGGCAGAATTGTATCATTCTCTCCATAAGGAACTCCTAATCCTCCACCTAAATCAATAGATCTGATTTTTATATTCTGTTTTTCTAAGTTTTGCACAAAGTCAAAAGCCTTTTTGAAAGCTTTTTCAAATGGTTCTAATTTAATTATTTGGGAACCAATATGCATAGAGATTCCTAAAAAATTAATGTTTTTTAGTTGTATTGCATATTTTATAACATCCGTTGCAATATCTATGTCTATACCAAATTTATCTCCTTTTCTGCCAGTTGAGATTTTATTGTCAGTTTGTGCATCAATATTAGGATTAATCCTAACTGCTATGCTTGCTTTTTTACCTAAAGATTCTGCTATGTCATTAATCATAGCAATTTCTTCTTGAGATTCAGTATTGAATTGCAAAATATTTTGGTTTAATGCATAGATTATTTCTTCTTTTGTTTTTCCAACTCCAGAAAAAACTATTTTTTGTGGATCTGCTCCAGCTTTTAATGATTTAAAAATTTCACCTTGAGATACAGTGTCTATTCCAGAACCTTTTTTAACCAAGCTACGAATAACAGATAAATTGCTGTTTGATTTAACAGCAAAGCAAATTAGTTTGTTAGGGAGATTAAGAGCTTCGTCAAAAACTCTATAATGTCTATCTAAAGTTTTTTTGGAATAAAGATAAAATGGAGTAGGGATGGTTGTTGCAATGTCAGAGATAGCAATATCTTCTGCATATAATTCGTTGTTTTTATAATGAAAATAATCCATTCTTTTTTTTGGGTTTAACTATTAGGGGCAAGAATCATCATTAATTGTCTCATCTCCATTTTGGGAGCTGTCTCTATTTTGGCAATTTCAGAAGTTTCTTCTTTAAATTTTTTCATAATCTCAAAAGCTACTTCTTGTTTAGCTATTTCTCTACCTCTAAATTTCATAGAAATTTTAACTTTATCTGCATTATTTAAGAATTTAATGGTTTGTTTGATTTTGATACCTAAATCGTGAGGATCAATGTTAGGTCTCACTTTTATTTCTTTTAAAGTGGAAGTTTTCTGCTTTTTTTTAGATTCGTTAGTTTTTTTCTGAATTTCATATTTATATTTACCAAAATCTAGAATTTTGCATACTGGAGGGCTAGCATTAGGTGAGACTTCAACTAAATCTAGTTTTTCTTGTCTAGCTTTGTCCAAAGCATCAGATATTGATAGAACTCCTATCATTTCTCCTTTACTGTCAACAACTCTAACTTTACTTGATGTTATTTTAGAGTTTGCAGCAGGAAGATGTTTTTTTTTCATAAAATAATTGTTATATTCTGTATAAGATGCTTGAAGTCTAATAGAAACTTATGTTAGTTTCAAGGCTTTAATTAGAAAATTAGAAATTTAAACTAAGACCGTTTGTAAAGGGCTTTAAATTAAAAAGGAAGCATAAAATCAAAACCAGTATATTCTTAATTTTAAAGATAGAGCGAGGTCTAAAGAAGATATGAAGAGTAGTTAAGTTAATTTCTTTATCTATTTATGGAGTAAGAGCTACTAAGGAAGGAATACATGATACAGAACTAGAACTGCTAAACTCAATGAGAGTTGCGGGAAGAAGGTGGATTACTTTTGTTTCCTTACTGTTTGTTGCATCACTATTCTTATTACTAACAAAATTTATAAGAGAAGAGTAGGTGCTATCCTCTGTGTCATCTACTGCATTAAGAAAATTTGTGTTATTTGCTCTTGATTTGTAATAATCATATTATTTAATTATGTTTTAACATTAGTTAAAGAAAAATTGTTGAAAAATTATACTTATATATACTAAATTAGAAATAATAATAAGCAGAAGCAGTAGCCTTATTATAAAAACATAATAATCAAAGGATAGCCGTTTTTACAAAATTAATAATTGACAATTAAAATCGTTTATTGATAATGATTATCAATATTGTTATAACTAATTTAATAAAAAAAAATGAGAAAAATAACTATTTTGACAACAGCTTTTGTGTTGTTTTCAGCTAATGCTTTTGCTATTAGTAAAACTGAATTACAACAACAATTAAAAAATCAACAAAAGCAGATGAAGATTTTGGAAAAAAGATTAAATATCATAGCTGATTCTGTTGATGAAAAAAAAGCAGATTCTAAATTATCTTTAGGAGGTTATGGAGAATTACATTATAATAATGGAAGTGAGGGTAGTAAGGTAGATCTTCATCGTTTTGTTTTAGGGGCAAAATATGACTATACAGATAGAATTAGATTTATTTCTGAATTAGAGTTAGAGCATTCTGTTGCAGGAGAGGAACAGGAAGGGGAGATTAAGATGGAGCAAGCTTATTTAGAATTTGATTTTTTTAAATCTAGTAAATTAAAAACAGGTTTATTTTTAGTGCCAGTTGGAATTTTGAACGGAATTCATGAACCAAACACATTTTATGGAGTGGAAAGAAATCCAGTAGAAAAAAATATAATTCCTACGAGTTGGTGGGAAGCAGGATTGTTGTATCAGCAAAAATTTCAAAATGGTTTTTCTTATGATTTAGCTTATCACTCTGGCTTAAATTTGTCTACAAGCAATGATTTAGAAATTAGAGCAGCAAGACAAAAAGTTTCTAAAGCTCATGCAAGATCTGGTTCTCACACCATTAGAATAAAATATAAAAATAAAAATCTAGAATTAGCCGCAACAGGTAGTAGACAAACTGATATTTTACAAGAAGTTGTTGGTGAACAAGCAGAGGCTTATCTTTATGAAACTCATTTGATATTTAATTTGGGAGGATTTTCTTTAAGAGCATTATATGCAGGATGGCATATTAAAAACACAGTAACAAAAGAGCAGGGAACTGATGATCAATATGGTTATTATATAGAACCTTCATATAAATTTAATCTTAAAGGAACTAATAAATTAGGTTTTTTTGTTAGATATAATGAATATGATAATAAGGCTGGAAGTGAAGTTTCTAAAAGCAAAATAGTTGAATATGGTGGAGGAATAAATTATTGGCCAATTGACAAAATTGTTTTTAAAGCAGATCATTTTACCACAGATTTTAATTCATCAAAGAAAAATGATACAGTATTTAACTTAGGAATAGGTTTTGTTTTTTAAATTTTTTTTGTTTTTATTGGTAATATTTATATCAATAAAAGCCAATTCTAAGGAAATTTATCAAACTCCGAATTATTTTCTGCAGGAGATATTTTTAGGTAATGTTCCAAAGCAAAAAGTTATTTGGCTTGATAAATCACAAAAAGAACAAATAAAAAAAGGGATTAATCAGAAATATTTAGTTACAAGAATAAAATATTGGAAAAAGAAAGAAAAGATAATTTTTATTTTAGAAGATATAGGCAAATCAAAACCTATTACTACAGCTTTTATTTTAGAAAATAATGTTTTGGAAAAAGTAAAAATTCTAATTTATCGTGAGTCTTATGGATGGGAGGTAAAATATCCTTTTTTCACTGATCAATTCAAAGAAGTTTTTTTGCAATCTAATGGTAAGTTAAGCAAAAGAATCAATAACATCAGTGGAGCAACATTATCTTCTAATGCTTTAATTAGAATGGCAAAATTAGCTCTTTATTTAACAAAATTTATTGATGAATAGAAGAAGATTTTTGAGAATATCAGCAACAGCTTTTGCATCAGCTACTTTATTTAATCCAGCTTTGGCAAAAAAACTAAAAATAGAAAAGTTTGAGTGGCAAGGGAATGTCTTGGGTAGTAATATATCATTTACTATTTTGCATTATAGCAAAGAGAGGGCAAAATTTATTGTGCAGAAATCAATTGAAGAAATAAAAAAATTAGAAAAATATTTTTCTATTTATCAAAAAGATTCTTTAATTAACAAATTAAACAAACAAGGGTTTTTAGAGAATCCTCCAAGTCAATTTCAGGATTTAATAAAAAAATCAATTGTTGCTGGAGAAAAAAGTGAGGGATATTTTGATATTACAGTAGGTTCTTTATGGCAAGATTATAATTTAGATAAAAAGGGAGTTAAATATGGAACTTATAAAGATATTTTTATTGAGAAAGATAAGATATTTTTTAAACAAAAAAATATTAACATTACTTTAAATGGTATTGCTCAAGGATATATTACTGATCAGGTAAAAAATATCTTTTTTGCTAATGGTTTAAAAAATTCATTGTTAGAACTAGGTGAAATTTATGCATTAGGCAATCAATCATCTAAAGAGACAGGGTGGAATATTGCATTAGAAAATGGTGAAACTAATAAAATTGAAAAAATAATTAATTTAAAAGATAGAGCAGTAGCCAGCTCTTCAAATTATGGTGGTTATTTTTCTGATAAAAAAAATCATATCATCAATCCTTTTAATATTAAAAAAACTAATATGATAACAGTCTCTGTTATAGCAAATAATGCCACCGATGCAGATTATATATCAACAGCAATTATTGCCATTGCTAATAAAAAAAAAGCACAAAAAATATTTAAGAATTTTGATATTGAAATAATATTTTATACAGCCAAGAACTCAAAGAGTATTGTGAGTAACAATATTTAGTCGTCTCTAAAAAACTATAAAAAGCCTTGCAGTATAAGGTTTTTTTTGTATAATTTGCATAGTAAAAACACAAGCTTATTACCAATAACTCTTAAAACCTTGCAAAAATGTTACACAAAACTCACCAAACAGGAAATGATATGGATATGTTCAGAAATGAATTAGTAAATATCATAAATATGAAGCATAAATTAGTAATATTGTCAAAATTAGTAGATTGGAGAAGCATAGAAAAGAAGTTTTCTATAAAATATAGTAATTTGGGAAGAGGAGGACTACCTGATAAGATTAATGTGTGGATTATTGATGTTAAAAGAAGTAGAAAAACAATCTGATAAAAAAATATGTGAGGCTTTGGGTAGAGAATCCATATTATCAATATTTTTGTGGAAGTAGATATTTTGAGCATAAGTTACCAACAGTTCCAGAGAATTTGGTATATTTTAGAAAAAGAATAGGAGAAGAAGGAATGGAATATTTATTGTCAGAAACAATAGAAATAGCAAAAAATACAAAAGTTTTAAAATCAGCTGATTTTAAGAGGGTAACAGTGGATAACACAGTTCAAAAAAAGCAATAACTTATCCTACAGATACTAAGCTGTGCCATAAAGCAAGGGAGAGTTTGGTAAAGTTGGCAGAAGCAGAGGGTATAAAATTGAGGCAGAATTATAAAATAGTTGGTAAAAAGAGTCTTTTTATGTCAGCGAGATACAGTATGTCAAGAAAGGGTAGAAAAGCAAAAGCAGAACAGAAAAAAGTAAAGAATTATTTGGGTAGAGTAATAAGGGATATTGATAATAAGAAAGGAGATTTGAAAAACAATAGTAAATTATTTCAAGCATTGCTAAGAGCAAAGTTAATTTACAATCAGCAAAGAACGGATAAGAATAAGATTTATTCATGGCATGAAGATGTGAGTTGCATAGTGCAACTAATTAGAATTGCTACTGCAAGGGTGCTGACCAAGCCTTTTTTTATAATTCACCTTGCTTGCAAAACGACTGTTGATAAAACCCTGCTTACGAATAAATTCTACAAATCAATTTTGTTTTGGTATATCTTTCCAAATTAAATAATTGATTTTTTGTAAAAGATTAAATATCTTGTTTTAGTAATAATCTCAAACAATAAATTAATATGCATACAGTAAAATCATTTGAAGATGATCTTGAACATTTATTTAAAACTTTATTTTTTATGAAAAATAGGGTTTTGGATTTAGTGAAATTATCAGAAGAATCTATATGTAGAAAATCTAATCAAGATATTTACAATTTTGCCCTTAAAAAAGATAAAGAAATTAATGAGCTAGAAAATAAAGTTAGTGATGAAGCGATTGAATTGCTTGCTCTTAGGCAACCAATGGCCAAAGATTTAAGATTAATTGTATCTTCTATCAAAATAGCATCTTTACTTGAGAGAATTGGAGATAAAGCAAAAAAAATCATCAAACATTCTACGAAATTGCCTAAAAAATTTAAAAAAAACACTTTGGCAGAAATAATAGAGCTAAATAATCTTGCTACACAAAATATTAATGATGTTTTTAACAATATTAAAAAATATAGTTTTGAAAAATTAAAACAAGCTTATCAAGATGATGATAAGATTGATGAAATTTATAGCAAAATAATGAAAGATATGATTAACAAGCAAACTAACTCTAAAGATAATTTAACAGAATTTATATCTACTACAAAAATAATCAAAGATTACGAGCGAATTGGTGATTATTCTTCAAAAATTGCCAAAGTTATATTTTATATGGCAGAAGGAGATAGTAACCCAGATAAAAAACTTGCTTAATGCAAAAAAAAACTACCTTGCTTTGCATTTTGGATGGTTTTGGTTACACTCCATCCAAAAAACATAATGCTGTTTTCTCTGCAAACACTCCAAATTTAGACAGAATAAACTCCGTTTATAATCATAGCTTACTTGAAACATCAGGTGAATCAGTAGGGTTGCCAAAAGGACAGATGGGAAACTCTGAAGTTGGACATATAACCATAGGTTCAGGCAGAATCATTTTTCAAACTTTACCTAAAGTAAATCAAGAAATAGAATCAGACAAATTAAAGCAATCTCCTTTGTTACAAGAGTTTATTAAAAAAACTCAGAAATCTACTGGAGTAGCTCATCTTTGTGCTATGTTATCAGATGGTGGAGTGCATTCTCACCAAGAACATTTAATTTATCTAGCAAAAACATTAGAAAATTTAGGAATAACTACAAAATTACATATTTTTTTAGATGGTAGAGATGCTTCTCAAAAATCTGCTAAAATATATATACAAAAATTGTTGAATAATAATTTACAAATAGCTACTGCTATAGGTAGATTTTATGCAATGGATAGAGATTTAAAATGGGATAGAACAGAGATAGCTTGCAAGGCAATTATTGATGCTATTGGAGACACAACAGATGATTTTTTAGCAGCAATAGAAAAAAATTACCAAAATGAAATAACTGATGAATTTATTAAACCATTAATAAGCTCAGATTATTCTCCTATGCAAGACGGAGATTCTTTTTTAATGATAAATTTTAGGGCAGATAGAGTAAGACAAATATTAGAAGCATTATTAATTAATGATTTCTCTCATTTTTTTACTAGAAAAATCCACTTTTCTAGTCAGTTAGGTATGGTAGAATATAAAGATAATATAGATAAAGTTTTACCTTGTTTGTTTCCTAAAAAATTTCTAAAAAATACTTTAGCAGATGTGCTTGAGCAAAATAATATGACTCAGCTACATATTTCTGAAACTGAAAAATATGCTCACATAACATTTTTTTTTAATGGTGGAATTGAACAAAGTAAAAAAGGAGAAGATAGAATTTTAATCAAATCTCCGAATGTTAAAACTTATGATCTAAAACCTGAAATGTCGGCAATAGAATTAACAGAAAAATTAAACAATGCCATAAAATCTCAACAATATGATTTTATTGTAGTGAATTATGCTAATTTAGATATGGTAGGTCATACTGGTAATTGGCAAGCATCTGTAAAAGCTGTTGAAGTGATTGATGAAATGTTAGCAAAGCTAGAAAAATCTATTTTAGCAACAAATGGTAATATGGTAATTACTGCAGATCATGGTAATATTGAAGTAATGTTTGATAAAGAAAAAAATCAACCCTGCACTTCGCACAGCTTAAATAAAGTCCCTTTTATTTTAATTAATAAAAATAAAAATAAGGTGCAAGATGGAGATTTATCAGATATAGCACCTAGCATTTTATCATTGATGAATGTTGCTATTCCTAGTGAGATGTCAGGCAAAAATTTAATAGAGGAATAATGGAGAAAATATTAATATATAAAAACAAAATCATTTCATTTTTTCAAAATGAAAGCAAAAGCTCTTCTCACTGGTTAAAAGACAATTTAAAAACTCTATTAATAGCAGGATTTATAGCAATATCTATTAGAACTATATTTTTTGAACCATTTTATATTCCATCTGGTTCAATGAAAGATGGGCTACAAACTGGTGATTTTGTTTTAGTTTCAAAATATAGCTATGGCTATAGTCGGCATTCTTTTCCTTTTGGTCTAGCTCCTATTAAAGGAAGAATAGCAGCTAAACAACCAGAAAGAGGTGATGTTATTGTTTTTAAATTACCTACTGATACCAGTATTAACTACATAAAAAGATTAATCGGTCTACCAGGAGATACTATTCAAGTAAAAGAAGGAGTCGTTTTTATCAATGATAAGCCAGTTCCTAAGAAAAAAATAGCTGATTATTTGGATGATGAAGATGGTTTAATGGCTAGATATCAAGAAACTTTACCTAATGGCAAAACTCACACAGTATTAGATGCCACTTTTTATGGAGAAAAAGACAACACTCCAAGATATATAGTTCCTAAAAAACATTATTTATTTATGGGAGACAATAGAGATAATTCTCAAGATAGCAGATATATGTCAGCAGTTGGCTTTGTTCCAGAAAAAAATTTAGTAGGAAAAGCAAGAAGGGTTATAGTATCTTCAAAAGGATCAATATTAAAATTTTGGCAATGGCATAGAAACATTAGAGGAGATAGATTTTTCAAAAAAATACATTAAAGAGATGTAGTTATTTTATAATTTTTACCCTTATAAATATAGCATTTGCCAGTCATTCTTTTTATTCTGTAAATCCTTTTTAGCTTTTTTCCTTTTTCTACCTAGATCTCTACAATAATAAACTGTATCATTATTAATGTTTTGCATAAATTTTTTCTCTGTTTTATTAAATCCTATCATTTTATGATAAGAATTACTATCCACTCCGATAGAAAACATTGCAAACATAGATGTTACAAACACCACAATAAACTCCATAAACTTTTAAATTATTTAATTAGTTGTCCCTAAAAAACTATAAAAAGCCTTGCAGTATAAGGTTTTTTTTGTATAATTTGCATAGTAAAAACACAAGCTTTATGATGCACCCATTTGGTCAGACAGCTTTTTTAGAAAAGTCGTAGACAAAAAGGAAGAAAACTACCGTAAGTTTTTAGGTTAAATCAACAAAAATAAACCTAACCTAAAAATAAGATGATTATAAAAACCATCTCCTCTCATAGCCATCGGCACCTCTGCCTGTGCTACAAAAGTAAATATAAATTATTTTCTTAAAAAGACAAATAAAATATATCATCTTCTCTCCAGTAAATACCTAAAAGAACAAAACTCTTTCACATATTAACCACGCTAAATTGCTGAAGGAGTGCTATAATCTAAAGATTGATACAATCTTTCATTGTTATAAAACAAAATATATTCTTTAATATTTTTTTTTTAATTCTTTTCCATCAGCAGGAGGGTTTATGAATATTTCTTCATATTTGATAGTTCTCCAAAATCTTTCAATAAAAATATTATCTGCCCATCTATCTTTGCCATCCATACTTATTTTAATGTTTCTTTCTAAAACCATGTTTAACCATTCATTACAAGTAAACTGGCTTCCTTGGTCTGTGTTGATAATGTTAGGAATAACATTTATCGTTGCATCATCTAACATATCTAAACAAAAATCAACAGATAAAGAGTTTGATATTTTATAACCAACTACATATCTGCTAAACACATCTATTAAACAAATTAAATAAAAAAACCCTTGTGGAAGCTTGATATAAGTAATATCAGTTTGCCACACTTGGTTAGACTTATCTATCTCTAAACCCTTTAATAAATATGGATATTTATGATAGTTCTTATTATTGTTTCTACTAAGATGGGGCTTGCTATAAATAGCTGAAATATTCATCTTTTGCATCAATCTTAATATTCTTTTATGATTTACCAAATAACCTTTGTTTTGTAATGTTTTAGTTATTTTCCTATAACCGTAAAACGGATGTGCTAACCAAATATCATTAATTTCATTAGCAAGATATGTTTCTAACACCATACCATCTAAAAAATTAACTTTTCTATTAATTTTTTGATAATAAAGATTAGAACGATTAAAGGACAATAGATTACATTTGTTTGTTATGCTTAAACTGTCATTCTGTGAAATTAACATAACTTTTTTGCTAGTATCTAGCTTTCTAATGCTTTTTTTAAAAAGTCTCTTTCAACCTGTAATTGTCCTATTTTTGCATATAAAGATTGGGTTTCTTCTAATGTTTTTCCTGAAAAAAACTTATTTTTGCTATCATAAATATTAGTTGCAGATTCTTTCAAAACCCTTACCCATTTATGAACAGCTGCTTTGCTTACCCCATATTTATTACATATCTCAATGCAACTCATATCGCCCTCTAAAAATTTTAAGGCTATTTTTTATTTTAAATTACTATTGTAACTTTTTCTTATTTTGGTCATTCTTTTACCATTAAATTATTTATTAATATAATAATAATTTTCTTACAATCTGTCTACAAAAATTTACAAAAAACTGACTGAATTTAGGGGTGCATCATACTCTCATAACTTTGCTGAAATTCATATACTCCTCTCTTTTTATGCACAAATTTCTTGTCTATTGCTTGAAAGGCATCTTATATTAGAAGAAAGAGAAGTAGAAGGAGAAGAAGGAAAGATGCTATTACGATCTATAATGATTTTATTTTCTAACTCTTGGAAGTTTATCTTATTTGTACTTAAACCTTCTTTGTTCATGTCATCAGAATCTATTTCTAAATCTCCTGTTTTTTCTGCCATAGAAAGATAAATGTCATCTTTGTCATCTTTATTTTTTAACAAAGGAACAATTTTATCATCTATAAATTCTGCATATGTTAAAAAATCTTTTTGATATGGAAGAAACCTTCCTTCATCTACTTTTTTTTTAAAAAAACTCTTTATGTCTTGATATTGTTCCGACCTATTATTTAATAATAAATATTCTATAATATTACTACGAAACACATTCAAAGCCTCAATATTATACTTTAGCTGATTTTTTTCTTTTTCTGTATCTGTATTTTTATCAATATAATTTGCATATTCTGTCAAAATATCTTCAATATATTTACTAAATCCTAATGTTTCACAATTTATTAATTTTAAATTATTTGATAATAAATTAAAAAAAGTTGGAACATAAATTAAATAATCTTTATAAAATCTTTGAGTTAAAACACCATCATGCGTATCAAATATATCATTTTTATCAGTAATAAAAGGAACTAAAATATTTTCATATAATGATTTAAATATACTTTCATTTACTGTATCTGTATCAAAGATAGAATTGTATAATTCTATTCTGATTACAGATGCCAAATTGGCAGAACAAGTATCAGTAGACAATAAAAAAGCTGTATATAATTTTGTTGCTCCATCTTGTTTCTGCAATAGTGTAATAATTTCATTTTTTGAATTACTATTAGCAGTTCTATTAACATCTCCATTAAAAAGTGCTTTTATTTCTCCTAAAGAACCAGGGTGCAAAAGATTGTCATATATATTATCTGACGTATGAAATCTATCTAAGAGTACCCTTGTTTTTTTTAAATCTTCTAAAGCACTATTTGTTTGAGTTTCTATATTCTTTATAAATGCAATCATTTGGGGTTTTTGATTCTTTGATATTGTTTTTTGCAATTCTGTGACTATATGATTTGTGTTTTCCAATTCTGTGACTATATTATTATATAATGTTATTAATTCACTAAAAAATTGACTTCTTTTACACTCTGAATCTTTTATTGATGAATTAGATATAGGTATTGATATTGATTCACAATAACCCTTTACTTTTTGTAATTGTGTTTTTATATCAAATAGTATTTCTATTTCATTATTACCTAAATTTGCGTTTATTTCTTCAATTACTTGCTTAACATTATTAATATATTTTTCTATTCTATTTTTTATATCTATATTTCTACTTTTGGTTATAGATAGATATATATTAGTTATATTTTCATTGTCTAATGTTTCTTTAAACAATGTCTTAACTAGTATCTTTGATAAATTATTCTGTTGTGTTTGATCATATATCTCATAATTATCCCCAAAATCAATTTTAAAATTACTAGATCCTGCAACCTCATTTCTTGCAGGAATATATTTACCAATAGCATTATTAAAATAATTTGTTAAAGCAGATAAAGAAATTGATTTTGCTAACATATTATTGACATGATCAGAACTCTGAAAAAAGTTTTCTTTTTTATAGTAAAGAATCTTACATTCCTCAGGAGTAAGCAATCCTTTTTCTATGGCTTTGAATGTGATATTTGTTCTATAAAAATCACTGTTTACTAACTCAATTATATTCAATAATTTATCATTATTTTTTATAATACATCCTGTTTCTATGACATTAAATATGATATTTGTTCTATAAAAATCACTGTTTACTAACTCAATTATATTCAATAATTCATCATTATTTTTTATAATACATCCTGTTTCTATGGCTTTAAATATGATATTTGTTCTATAAAAATCACTGTTTACTAACTCAATTATATTCAATAATTCATCATTATTTTTTATAATACATCCTGTTTCTATGGCTTTAAATATGATATTTGTTCTATAAAAATCACTGTTTACTAACTCAATTATATTCAATAATAATTCATCATTATTTTTTATAATACATCCTGTTTCTATGGCTTTAAATATGATATTTCCTCTATCAAAATCACTGTTTACTAACTCAATTATATTCAATAATTCATCATTATTTTTTATAATACATCCTGTTTCTATGGCTTTAAATATGATATTTGTTCTATCAGAATCACTGTTTACTAACTCAATTATATTCAATAATTTATCATTATTTTTTATAATACATCCTGTTTCTATGGCTTTAGATATAATCTTTAGTTTATTATCATAATATATTTTAAAATCGAATATAAGATAATAACGGTCTACTAAGTTAATTATATTCAATAATTCATCACAAGTTTTTATAATATATCTTTCTTTTTCTATGGCTTTCAATATGATCTTTGTTCTATCAGAATCACTGTTTACTAACTTAATTATCTTCAATAATTCATCATAATTTTTTATAACAATTTTTTTTTCTATGACATCTTTTATATCTTGTTTTGTAAATTTTGCTATGGCTTGTACTCTTATGACATGGAGTATGAATTTGACTCTAGTAACATTATCTTTTACTAAAACAACGTATTTCCAATAATTCATCAATCACCCTTTCTTTATAATTATAAAAATATTAAGGAAATGTTAATAATTTCAATTAGAGTCATAATTTTCTAAATTACACAGCCCTAAAGGGCTAAAAATTCAGCAGAGTTATTAGTGTACAATCTGATTTCACTTATGATATTTAAATACACCGCACAAAATCAGATTGCTACGCTTACAAAAAATTAAAGATTATAATTAAAATTATCAACACCTCCATTAATAAACATTAAAGACCCCCTGTGCAACTGAAAAAATATAATAAAAAAGGCAAAAACTCCCAATTTCATCATTTTTGTGAAAGCAGGAAGATGCAGTCTTTTGGAAGAAGTTACACATGGACTCCTTCCTTCGCAAGAATGATAATTTTGGGAGAATTACTACCTTTTTTCGGTTACGCAGGAGTCTTTTAAAACCTTGATAATCTTAGATCAAATAATGATATAAGATTGCCTAAATATTAGTAATAATTATTGCTAATTTTACTAATTAAAAAAACTAGATAATTTAAACTTAAAAATATTAAATTATCTAGTTTTTATCTTCATTTATGGTCATCAGCACCTCTGCCTGTTCCACAAATTTATTATATTATTTTATTATAACAATATCAACTTTTATCTTTATTTTATAAATACCTATGTGGCGAAGACACATTTAACTGATTATAAATATCAGAAGGAGTTTTATAATCTAAAGATTGGTGAGGTCTTTTATTGTTATAAAATTTTATATATTCATCTATATTTTTTCTTAAATCTGCTAGATTATTAGGAGGGTTTATATAAATCTCTTCATATTTTATAGTTCTCCAAAATCTTTCAATATAAATGTTATCTGCCCATCTTCCTTTACCATCCATACTAATTTTGATGTTTTTATTTTTAAGAGCAGTTACCCAATCATCTGAAGTATATTGAACTCCCTGATCACTATTAATAATTTCAGGTGCTTTTCCCTCTGACAAAGCATTATTAAGTATATCTAAACTAAATTCTGCTTGCAAACCTAAGCATAAATCCCAAGATACCACATATCTACTATAAACATCTATTAATGCAACCAAATATACAAAACCTTTTGAAGTTATTCTTCTTAGGGAGCGTTACTAAATATTGTGTTTTTTAGAGTAATCACTTACTCTAAAAAATGTAATTTATTAACACTAAAAATAGTAACACTATGAATAAAAATATAACACAAAAAGCTTTAAAATGTCAAAATTTATTGTCAGCTTCAATAAACTATGGTATAGAAAATCTTAATTGTTAGATTAGAAAAGCTACTAAGCACAAAATTAGCTTTGAAAATGAAGACAGATTGTTAGATTATGTCTTCCTAACTTTGTCATATTTTAGTTATATGAAAAAATATTTTGTAGGATTGTTAGGGTATTAGGGTTTTTTTGTGGTTGTTTTTTGAGTGTAGTGCCTACCTATTCTTTTGTGTTGCATATAAATATTTTCGTGTTAGGATAGTCTTTTTAACCAAAAAAATATATTTAAAATGTTTATAAGAACAAAGAAATCACCAAAAAGCCCTAGAAAATCTGTGCAGATAGTTGAAAACATAAGAATTGGGAATCAAGTTAAGCAAAAAATAGTTCATTATGTAGGAGTTGCATCAGATGATCACGAAGAAGAAAAACTAAGGAATCTTGCAAAAGAAATAATTATCAAAAAAACTAAAGAAAGAGAAGTTCTTTCAAAACAAGGATCTTTATTTGCTGAAGAAGATTTACCCCATTTGATCCAAAAAAAACAAGGAAGAAAAAAACAAAAAAGCATAGAAGATATATTACCGACATCTAAAGTGTTATTAGATGATATAGAAGAAGAAAAAAGAATAAGTGATGGTATTTTTGAAGTAGGAGGAAAACTATTTGATGATATAGGTTTTGATCAATTGTTAAAAAATAGAAATGATAAAAAACTTTTGAAAGATTTAGTATTATCAAGAATAATAAATCCTACAAGTAAGCTAAAAACTCATAATATACTGGGGGAAGAATTTAACAAGGAATATGATTTAAATAGAATATATAGAATAATGGATAAATTGCATTTAGAGATTGATGAGATGAAAAATTTATCTTTTCAAAAGACTAAAAGATTGTTTGGAGGAAAAATAGATTTATTGTTATTTGATGTAACTACTTTATATTTTGAATCAATAAACACAGATGATTTAAGGAATTTTGGATATAGTAAAGATCATAGATTTAATACAACCCAAATAGTGTTGGCATTGGCTACTAATCAAGAGGGTTTGCCAGTTGGTTATGAGTTATTTAGTGGCAATACAGCAGAAGTAAAAACACTAATAACAACAATAGAGGGTTTTGGTAAATATTTAGATATAAAAGAGGTATATTTTTGTGCAGATAGGGCGATGTTTAGCGATGCTAATTTAGAGTTACTTGAGCAAAAAGGGTATAAATATGTGGTAGCAGCAAAATTAAGAAATTTGGATAAGAAAACAAAAGAATCAATATTAGATGAAAAAAATTATAGGGGAGAATTAGTAGGAAATGATTTTGGGTTTATATCAGAGTTTGAATATAAAGGTAGAAGACTAATTACCAGCTACAAATCAAAAAGAGCAAGAAAAGATTTAAAGCAAAGAATGAAGATTTTAGAGAAGTTAGAAAAAATGTCAGATAAGAATGGTAATATCACTGGACAAAAGTTGGTATCTAATAGTGGAGTAAAAAAATATGTTAAAAAGTTAGATGGACAGGTAGCTATTAATAATTTGAAAATAGTAGAAGAGGAAAAATGGGATGGTTTACATGGAGTTATTACTAATGATAAAACAGGGAAAGCGAGTGAGATTGTATCTAGATACAGTAACTTATGGGTTATAGAGGAATCATTTAGGATAAATAAGCATGATTTAAAAATGAGACCTATTTTTCATTTTAAGAAGGAGAGAATAGAATCTCATATAGCAATGTGTTATATGAGTTTTTCAATTATTAGAAATATAGAATATCAATGTAATTTAACTCAAAAAATTAGCCCTAAAGAAATTATTAGTTGTTTAAGAAAAGTTGAGTCTTCAATTTATATTCACAAAAAAACTAAAGATAGATATTTAGTTCCAGGGTATTTTAATAATAAAATGGCTAAAATTTATAAAACTTTTAATATTATTAGAAATAGAGATGCTCAAATTTACCTAAATTAATTCCACAATATTATAAAATAATGTAGTGCCTAAAAAATAGCAAACCCTTCTAACTCAAGGCTTTAGAGACCTTTTTATTTTTAAAAATGACAAAGTCGGGAGCACAAAATTAGCTTTGAAAATGAAGACAGATTGTTAGATTATGTCTTTGTAGTCATTAAGGATTTTGAAAGAAATAATTGGCTCAAATACCAAGTAAAATCTTTCAAAGCTTGGAAGGAATATGAAAACTAAAAACACAATTGATTTAACGCTCCCTTTTCTTTTATTGCTAAAAAATACTTGAATTTATGCAATAATTTCTGTTGCCATTAACTCGGCTTGTTTTAAAACAGTTTCTGTTGCTAATTTTTCCATATCTGGTGGATAGCCAAATTTTCTAAGGGTTCTTTTTACTATAACTCTTAAATTTGCCCTTACACTTTCTTTTATTTGCCAGTCAATGGAAGCATTATTTTTTATTTTTTCTGTTAAAACTACAGCAAGCTCTCTTAATTTATCTTTTTGCATTAATTCTGTTGCACTATCATTACTTGCTATAGCAGTATAAAAAGCATATTCAAAATCAGTCAAGCCCATTTCTTTGGAGCTCTTATCCATTTTTTTTATCTCTTTACCAAGATTGATTAATTCATCAATTACTTCGGCTGCTGTTAGAATTTTATTATGATATCTTTTAATAGAGTCTTCTAACATTTTCATCAAGGTTTGACTTTCGATAAGATTTTTTTTAGTTCTGGTTTTTATTTCATCATGTAATATTTTTTTTAATGTTTCTAAAGCAATATTTTTGTGCTTCATTCCTTTGATTTCAAGCAAGAATTCTTCTGATAAAATGGAAATATCTGGTTTTTTTATTCCAGCTGCATCAAACACATCTATAACTTGATGAGTTACTAATGCTTCATCTATTACTTGTCTTATGGCTGTTTCAATTGCTTCATCACTTTTACCAGATGCCGAATGTTCAAATTTGCATAATCTTGCTTTTATTGCTTGAAAAAAAGCAACTTCTTCTTTTTGCTTCATTGCCTTTTCATCAGGAACGGCTATTGCAAATATTTGAGATAATCTAGCTACAATATCTATAAATCTTTTTTTACCATTATCTAATCCTAAAATATGATTTTCAGCTGCAAGAATAATAGCAAGCTTTTCTCTAACAGAACTATTGAAATATTTTTGATAATCAAAATCATGAAACATTTGCTGAATAATTTCTAATTCTTCTAACATCATTTGAACAGCTTCTTTTTGAGCGATGGCAGGCTCGCCTTTTCCTCCATTATCTGCGTAAAAAGAAAGAGCTTTTTTTAGATCTGAAGCAATACCAAAATAATCAACAACCAAACCTCCTTTTTTATCTTTATAAACTCGATTTACTCTAGCTATTGCCTGCATTAAATTATGACCTTGCATAGGTTTGTGAATATATAATGTATGCATTGCAGGAGCATCAAATCCAGTTAGCCACATATTTCTAACTATTACTAATTGTAACTCATCTTGAGGATTTTTAATTCTATCTGCTAAAATTCTTCTTTGCTCTTTACTGGTATGATGTCTTGCCATTTCTGGTCCATCGCTAGATTTAGAAGTCATTACTACTTTGATTGCCCCTTTAGATAAATCTTCATTATGCCAATCGGGTTTTAACTTTATTATTTTTTCATAAAGAGCTGCCGCAATTCTTCTAGACATTGCAACTATCATACCTTTTCCATCAATAATATTTTGACGCTTTTCAAAATGATCTATAATATCTTTAGCAATTTTTTTTATTGTTTTTTCACTACCAATTAATGCTTCAAGTTGTGTCCATTTAGCTTTTGCTTTTTGGCTTTCAGATAAATCTTGTTTTTCTAAATCCTTATCTAATTCTTTAACTAATTTTTTACCTTTATCATCTAAATCTATTTTTGCAAGACGGCTTTCATAATAAATTTTAACCGTAGCACCATCTTTTACTGCTTGAGATATATCATAAATATCAACATATTCTCCAAACACAGCAGGGGTATTTTTATCAGTATTTTCAATAGGAGTTCCTGTAAATCCAAGATAAGTTGCATTAGGAAGAGCATCTCTCATATATTTTGCAAAACCATAAACAGTTTTTTTTCCAATTAAATTTCCTGCTTCATCTTTACTATCTACTGTTTTTGCTCCAAATCCATATTGAGTTCTGTGAGCTTCATCAACTATTACGACAATATTTTCTCGCATAGATAAAGCTTCGTAAATATTACCATCACTTACACTAAATTTTTGAATTGTAGTAAAAACTACTCCACCAGATGCAACTTTTAATAATTTTTTTAAATCTTTTCTATCTCTTGCTTTAACAGGAGTTTGTCTTAATAATTGTTTACTAGATGCAAAACTATCAAATAATTGCTCATCTAAATCATTACGATCTGTAATTACTAGAATTGTTGGGTTGTTTAGTTTTAAAACTAATTTTCCTGTGGTAAATACCATAGAAAGAGATTTTCCTGAGCCTTGAGTGTGCCAAACCACTCCACCTTTACGACTCCCATTTGTTGCTTTTTCTACAGATAAAACGGCTTTATTTACAGCATAATATTGATGATAGGCTGCAATTTTTTTAATAATTTTTACAGAAGTAATTTGAGTTTTACTATCAATAGAAGATGATTTTTCAAAAACAGTAAAATGACGAATAAGATCAAGTAATGTTTGTTTATTTAACATTTTTTCAATCAATATTTCCAATTCTATCTCCTGTTTTTCTTTGCCTTGAACCCTCCAACTCATAAAACGATTAAGCAAACTAGATATTGAACCAGCCCTTGCCTCAAAACCATCAGAAATGGCTAAAATACCATTATAGATAAATAAAGAAGGTATAGTGTCTTTATAAGTTTCTAACTGCTTGTAAGCAGAGCCAATGGTTGCTTGCTCACTAATTGCATTTTTTAATTCAATAACCACAAGTGGCAGGCCATTCACAAATAAAACAATATCAGGTCTTTTATTTTGATTTTCATAAGTTACCGTAAATTGATTAACCACATAAAAATCATTATTTTTTATATTATTAAAATCCACAAGCCAAACTAAATCACCTCGTTCAATACCATTTTTTTGATAATGAATTTTTACTCCTTCAGTAAGCATTTTATGAAATTTCTCATTAGCATCTATAAGAGAGGAAGAGCTAATTCGCAAAACTTGGTTTAAAGCATCAATTTGTGCATTATTTGGAATATTAGGATTAATTTTAGCTATATTTTCTTTTAAAACAGACTCTAAAATTACTTCATCAAAGTTATTTCGTAATGGGTTTGTACTATCTGGTGCAATATCTTTTCCGTTATAAAAAGTAAAATTTTGCTTTTGGAATATTTCTATTGCTAGGTTTTCTATTTCTTCTTCAGTCATTTTTTATGCTATATTTTTATTATTATCATTGGTTTGTATTTCTTCCGTCCAATTCTTTACAATATTATTATTTCCACTTTTAGGCAAAGGATTGGCATCTTTTACTTTAAACAAAACAGGTAAATTAGTTGCTGTTCCAAATATTAAAGCTTCTTGGTTTGGAATAGAGGGGAGCTGCTCTAATAATGTTCTAGAAATAAAAGGAGTCATTGCTCTAATAAAATTCAAATCGTTTGGATTCTGTATTCTGTGAATAATAAAGTTGCTACATTGTGATAAAACTGTTTCGTTAAGCTCACTAGGTCTTTGACTAGACAACATTAATAACAAACCATATTTTCTAGCTTCTTTTGCAATTCTTTCAAAAATTCTATTAGCTTCAAAAAAATATTCTTTTCCTTTATTATTTGATATATATCTATGAGCTTCATCTAAAATAAGATGAATTGGTTCTGTATTTCGTGATTCTAATTTTTTAACATATTCAAAAAATATTCTTGCAAGAACAGAGGAAACAACTTCAATTACCTCATCATCAATATTATCAAAATTAATAATAGAGATATTGAAGTCTTTTATAAACTTTTCTATGTACGAATCTAGATCTTCTTTGTTTTTAAAAAAAGAAAACTCTGTTCTTGTGCTTAAGGATTTTAATCTTGTAATCATAGAGGAACAATAATCCCGTACCTGTTTATTACCATGTGCCTCTTCCCAAGATATAGCTAACTCTATATACTCTTCTAGTCTATCTAATTTTATTTCACTCTCACCGTTATAATTAAAATCTATAAATTCTTGAGTATTTTCTTGTTCTAGTTTGCTCAAATATTCTTTAAATTCGGTACAATTTTTAATTTCTCCATAATGCGTTCCTAGATAGAGATCTAGCTTTTCTTTTGTAAATTTTATACAAGATGTAGAAATTTTATTATTATCAAATGAATGTTTCTCTATAAAAAATTGTAATCTATTATTTTGTAATTTATTATAATTAGCAATAATTTTACTAACTGTATAATTAGAATCAGTTTCTAATAATGATTGAGAGATTTTACAAAAAATATAAGTTTTAAGCTTGTTTTTAGAATCATTAGAATCATTATCCTCTTGGTTTTCACATAAACTATATAAACCTAAAGCATTTCTTAAAATAGGGGACTGGGCTTTAGAACTTGCCTTTAATAATAATTCCCATTCATCAATATTTAATAAATTTAACGGCAAATAAAAATTATTATTGTTTTCTTTATTTTTAAAATCAAAGCATTTCAATTCTATATGTTCTAATAATTCTTCCTTTTCTTCTTTAATAAAGGCCTTTTTATATTCTCCATTTACATCAAAAAAGATAAATTTAGATTTTGGATATTTATTTTTTTTGTAAATAGTTTGTAAAATTGATGAAATCGTGCAACTTTTTCCACTCCCTGTATTTCCTAAAATAGCACTATGGAGTCCAAAAAAATTATTTATATTTATTTTAACTCTATATTTCTCTAATAATGTCCAAGTCCCTATATCTAAATATTTATCTTTTTCTTGTACCGCACTACCAAATAATGCATTTAACTCCTTTTCTTTGATATAAAGAACATCACTATAAAGGTTAGGGTAATTAGAAACTCCAAAGGTAAATTTTTCTTTTTCTAAAATTCCCATAGGAAAAAGTTCTAAAATTTTATTAGAATTAATTTTGCTCAAACCATCTTTATCTACAAAAGTAGAGTTGTCCTCTTTTTCTCTTATTGAAGAAATAGAAGCGACAATGAAGTTATTTTCAATACAGACTAAGACATAACCATTTAATCTAATAAATTGATATATATCATCAAAGTCATTAATATTAAAACTATTAATACTACTTAATAATTCTGCTTCTAACTTATAAGCATTAATACTAATAATTTTGGCTATAGCTCTTTCTTTTTTACTTTGAATCATTTTTAAATAAATATTTATTTAATATCGTTTCTAATCGCTCATCATCTTCATTACTTTCTAATAAAAAATTCTCTATAATATAACTAAAATCTGATATATTCTTACCCTCACCTTCTATACCTTCTAGAATCCAAATTCTAGGATCATCAAAATCTTTTATTTTTTTTAACTCTTTATTTTTCTCAATATCTGCATATGAAAAAATAATAAGCCTAAACTTAGGAATTGTTGCCAAAGCTTGATATATAATATTATTAATATGCTCATCAGCAAAACTATAGCCAATTACAACTAAAATATTATCTGGTTGTAATAATTTTTTTTGAAATTCCCTAAAAAGATCGCTATAAGGAGATGCAAAACTACTATTTTGTTTTGTGGGGGTAGGATAAATCATTATATTATTATCATCATTATTAAAACTAGGATTTTGTATTTCTTTTATTTTAAATAATTTATTTTCATTTGCTTCTTCAATCCAATTAATTGAGCCGTGTAATTTATATAAATAAATATATTTATCTATAATATGATATTTTTTATCACTTAAGCCTATTTGCTCGGCATATGCATAATTAAAAGTCATTGGATTAAAACATCTATTAATATTGCCACTAAATCCATTACAATAAATAATTCTCAAATCATCCATTGCTTTCTCACTAAACAAATCATAGTTTGTTGTGAAAATATTTATTTTTGAGAAAAAATTTTCTCTATACATTAATTTTTTATAAAAAGATTTATAGATTTCTAATGTTGTAGAATATCTAATTTTTATATTATCATCATCTTGTTTAACTTTGCAAAGAGCTGCATCAAAAACTAACTTCTTTATTTCTTTTATTAAATCCCTAATTGTTTTAGTTTCGTTCTGTTCATTTAAGCTTGAAATATATTCTTTTGCATAAAGATATTGCAACATTTTTTCTAAGTTTTTATTATTAAGAACTTTATCCGGTACTTCTTTCTCAATAAGATTTACATCCAATTTTTTAAATAAGTCTGTCATTGTTGGAATTGCTCCACTAGAACAACCTGCCCCTAATAAGAAAGATAGATGGGAAGAGGAAAATATTTTATTAATATCTTTTTTAATTAACTCAATATTGTTTTCTTGGTTTTCTAAAAAGTTTTTATTTCCTTTAAAAAATTTTATCATTATTTTTATAATTTTAATTATATTTACCCTAATTTCTCCACTAATTAATTTAGGGAGGAGCAGATCTCTTTGTTTTTCTAGGGTTTGGATTTGTTGTTGATTTTTTTTGATTTTATTAAAAATCTCTTCGACTTGATTTTTAAAAGCTAACATATTTCTTTCGCTAGGGATAAACAATAATATTTTTTTTATCATTCCTGAATTTATAGAAGTAACAATAGAAGATGTGCTCCCCAAAATATTATATTTAAATTGTTTTAAAAAAAGGTATAAAAACTCCTTACAAATTACAGTTGTGTTTTTTATTTTAAAATGCGCGATAGCTTCATTTGAAACCATATCTTCTGATGTTATAGCTACCCTACCAACGGTCATTTTAAAGCTTAGAATAACTGTATCTTGGGTAATCACAGGCACTCTAAATTTTTCAATAGCTTCTTTTGTTAAATATTCTGATGTATTGAATGTAAAAACTCCATTATTACCTAAATCTTTAATAGAAATCCATTTAATATCATTATTATTTTGAGAAAACCATTTAAATTCTTTTCGTGGAGGAGTTCTTCCTATAGCAATATCTGTAATGTCTCCCAACCTGCCTTCCTTCCAACTATCATCTTTATTTTCAATAAAATAATGTTTAAAGAGAGTTTCTGCTAATTTTTCTAAGGTTTTATTTTGTCTGTGTAAAAGGTCAATTTTATCATCTAGGCTTGATTCTGCTAATTTTTCTAAGGTTTTATTTTGTCTGTGTAAAAGGTCAATTTTATCATCTAGGCTTGATAATATTTCTGCTATTGCTTCTTGTTCGGGAAGAGGGGGGATATTAAATAAATAATTTGTAATTACATCTGTTTGCACTCTTTGCCTTCCAGAGCTACCTGACATAGATGAAATAGCTATCTTTCTAAATTGAGGGGATATAGCAAAATAGTAAATAAAAGATTTATTTGATAATAGGTGCTTTTCTCTTAATACAATAAATTCAGTGCTACCAAAAGCTACTGTGCTATTTTCTAATATATCTACAAAGGCAGTTTTGCCATTTTCTAAACAAGGAGTTATTCTAGCTAATAAAGTATCTCCATTTCTAAATTTTACACCTCCTTTATATTTTTCTTTTATAACCTTATTAATTTTTTTTGTAAAAGGAAAAACTGCATCCATACAAACCTTAGAATGTAGAGTTTCTTTTTTTAAAATCTCCCTAGGGTTTATATCCACCACATCCCCCAACCGACATTTTTTCCAACCTTCTCTCATCTGCTTTTCCTTTCTAAAATTATTGCCTCAAAAGCTGGATTATCATTTTTAACTAAATCACTTTCTTCATAATCTCCTAGCCAATCTTCTGAATTTTCTTTCTTCAATTTTTTTTTACAAATTCTTTTTTCATCAATATCATCATATCCACCTTCATAACCATCAACCATAATTTCTAGTTCTTTTGGGTATGTTTCTAATATTTTAATTAATTCTGCTATTTTCATTTTAATTTTTTATATTTTTATAGCTATTTCTTTGTAATAATATTTCCATTTGCTGTATTGCGATTTGATTTAATCCATTTCAATGGAGATAATACAAAATGATTAAAGCCTGCCTCATTTTTAAACTGGTCGAATTCTACCAGTTTAAAATCAGGATTATTTAATTTCTCCCATAAACCAAGTAATTCTATAGTATTTTTAGTTCTTATCCAATTTTTGATTACATCAGCAGGTGCATTAGGATTTTTATATTTTGCAATATCTGTAATAGAGATAAAATCTTCTTGTTGATTTGTTGCTAAATTAATTTCAATATTACTAACTTTTATTTTATTCATAGCTTATTTCTCTTTAATTAAATTTTCTAAATCTTTTAAATCCTCTTCATCAGCTATTTTTGCCTCATCTTTTTTTCTTTTTTTATCAAAATCACTGTAAATTTGATTAACTTTCTCCTCCATTTTTTTATGACTAATTTTTCCTTTATGATTTAAAATCATAAAATCATTAGAGGTTAAAATTCTATCTACATTTTCTTCCCAAAATTTTAAAGTAAGCTCTTTTTGATTTTTTGCTCTTAATTCTGCCGTTTCTAAAAATATTACTACCAATCTATTTAAACTATCTAACTCATCTTTTAATAAATAGTTTTTAGCAGTAATAATATCAGCCTTTCTAACTATTTTACCCTTCCAAGCAGTAAGCCCCATATTAGATTTATTGCTATCTGCTCTTGAGTTAATAATTTCTGCAGCTGTTTGTCCTGTTATAGCATATAAAAGTTTATTTTGTATTTCTGCAAAAAACAACCTCGTTTTTTTATCAGTTTTATCATAATCACTAGATAATTTTAATAAATCTCTTATTTTTTGATAAAATCTTTTTTCAGATGCTCTAATATCACGGATTTGCTCTAAAAGCTCATCAAAATAATCTATTCTACCATCTGGGTTTTTTAATCTCTCTGTATCAATAATAAAGCCTTTTACGACATAGTCTTGCAAATAATCATTTGCCCATTTTCTAAATTGTGTTCCTCTTTTGCTTCTTACTCTAAAACCTATTGCTAAAATCATTTTTAATGAATAAAAAGCAACATTGTAATCTTTACCATCTTTTGCAGTTCGTCGGAAATTCCGACATACTGAATTTTCTTCTAATTCTTCTTCTTGAAAAATACTAGATATATGTTCTGTAATTGTGCTTCTAGCTTTATCAAAAAGCTCAGCTATTTGATCTTGGCTTAACCAAATATCTCCATTTTTAGCATAAAGAGAAACTTCACTTTTACCATCATCTGTATTATAAATAATTATCTTATCATTCATAACTGAACTTTCTTTAAATTATCCAAAATTCTCTTATTCAGCTCTGTTTCTTCTGTTAATTGCTCATTAAATTCTTTTTGTAATCTAGTAAATTCTGTTTTAAAATCAAATTCTTCTTCTACCTCCTCTAAGCCGACATATCTACCTGGAGTTAAGACATAATCCAATTTTGCAACCTCTTCTATTGTTTCACTTTTGCAAAAACCTGCTATATCTTGGTAAGAATCATTTTCTTTTTTCCAATTATGATAGGTAGAGGATATTTTATTAATATCATCTTTTGAAAGTTCTTTTGTTCTTCTATTAATAAGATGCCCTAATTCCCTTGCATCAATAAATAAAATCTCATTTTTTCTATATGTTTTGTCACGACTCATAAACCAAAGACTGGCTGGAATTTGGGTATTTAAAAATAATTTTGCAGGTAAATTTACAATACAATCAATTAATCCTGCTTCAATTAATTTTTTTCTAATTTCTCCTTCTCCTGATGTTTGTGAAGTAAGAGAACCCTTAGCTAAAACAAATCCTGCTGTTCCACCATTTGGTGATAGATGATATAAAAAATGTTGAATCCAAGCATAATTTGCATTACCAGTTGGTGGTGTTCCATATTGCCATCTTCCATCATTTTTTAATAATTCACCATTCCAATCACTCACATTAAAAGGTGGATTTGCTATAATATAATCTGCTTTTAAATCTTTATGAGCATTATTTAAAAATGATCCTTCATTATTCCATTTAACTTGCGAGCTATCAATTGCCCTAATAGCTAAATTCATCTTTGTTAATCGCCAAGTGGTTTGATTGCTTTCTTGTCCATAAATAGAAATATCATTTATTTTTCCTTGATGCTCTGTTATAAATTTTTCAGATTGCACGAACATCCCACCACTTCCACAACAAGGATCAAAAACTCTACCTTTATAAGGTTCTAACATCTCAACAAGCAGGCCTACTATAGATTTTGGAGTGTAAAACTGCCCACCTTGTTTTCCTTCAGCAAGTGCAAATTCTCCTAAAAAATATTCAAAAACATGACCTAAAATATCAGCATTTTTAGCTTTAGCATCACCTAGGGCAATATTTCCAATAAGATTGATTAATTCTCCAAGATTAGTAGTATCTAAATTTCCTTTTGCATAAACTTTAGGCAAAATAAATTTTAATGATGAATTATCTTTTTCAATCATATCCATAGAATGATCAATATATTTGCCTATTTCAGGGTCTGTTGCTTTTGCTTGTAAATATGACCATCTTGCAACAGGAGGCACAAAAAAAACATTTTCTGCTTTATATTCATCTTTATCTTCAGGATCAGCTCCAGCATATTCACCTTCCCCTTTTATTAATTTCTCATGCAATTCTTCAAATGAATCAGAAATATATTTCAAAAACATTAAGCCAAGTACAATATGTTTGTATTCTGCTGCATCAATATTTTTTCGTAATTTATCCGCAGTTGCCCAAAGTTGCTTCTCTATAGGTTCTTTATTTGCCATTTTTTTTATAACTACACTATTAATAGTCTTTTGAGTATAAATTAAGGAATATCTTTAACAACAATTTTCTTTTTTTATATATAGAAAAACACCAAGCAACCACCAAAAACTGTAAATAAACCGTAAACAGCAAAAACAACTATAAAGATAAAAAGTGAATAAAGCCTTACAAGACTTTGGTTGCGGGGGCAAGATTTGAACTTACGACCTTCAGGTTATAAGTCACAGGCTTAATATATATTTAAAAGTATTTGTTTATATTTAATCCTTGATTTTAAAAGGCTTTTGACTTATTTAATATATTTGTTAATATTTAAAAATCACTAAATAGAGTCTGCAGAATTAGATAATATTTTCCAATAAAAAATTAATTCTTTCCAAAAGACATTTTTTTAAATTTTAAAAATATATTTTTAAATTATTTTTTAATCCATTTTTAGTTTTTTATTTAATTTTTAATGTAATATTTGTATTAAACCTCTCTTAATGCTTTAAATAAGTTAAAACTAACCATAGCTATACTAGTTTGAATGCCAGCTCCATTCATAGTTTTCAACACTATTTTATTTAATGTGTAATCTTTTTTTAAATTTCCTATTACCCCCTCAACTCTAGACCTTGATTTCCTCAATCTCCTTTTTTCTAATTTTTGCTTAGCTGTAGATTTTCCTTGATTCTTAAGACTATGTTTTATATCAAAACTCTTTAATAAAGCTTTATTATCAAACGAAGAATAACCATCATCTATCAGAACCTTCTTCGGCAATCTCTCAAATCTATCTTGATGATTTGCTAAACTATTCTTTAATTCTAACTTCTCATTAAATGCTCTATGCTCTACTTTATCACTAAACACATAACCATCTGTTAAAGCTATTTTTAATATATCTATTTGCTTAATTGCATAACTTCTTACAGTATTAAGCAATTTTACATCATTTGGATATTCTATTTTACTCTCAAACATGTACCATCAAGCAACAATTCTTTTCCTTTGACAAACCTTTTATCCTTTAGCACCTCTAATATTTCTGATTCAAATTTTAAAAAATACTCTGCTCCTAATTTATTTCTTCTTTTTGTTAATAAGCTAGGATCCATCACTTTTGTTATCTTGCTTACAAAAGTATCATAACCACAAAAATATTGAAAATATGGATTTTCATAAAAATATTCTAATATCTCAACATCACTCAAACCTAATCTTACTTTACCTATAAGCAAACCTAGCACTAATTTAGCTGATTTTACCACTCCCAATTTTTTAGGATCAAAATATTTATCATGAAGTGCAATCAAATTATCCCAAGGAACTAGCTCTGATAATTTTATCCATCTGTTGTTTTCGTCTAACTTACCTCCAAAAGGCATCATATCTACAAATAATGGTAATGTTCTCATAGCAATGTCTAAAAAAAATTATATTTTTTTCTAAAAAAGTGCAAAGGTTTTCTCGTCATTATCTTCAAACCCTTGCATTTTTACTCAAAAATACTAACATAAATATACCACTCAAACCCTTATAATACAACCCTTTTCCTTGCTTTTTTTACCTAATTCAGCAGACTCTATCTAGGTGCGACTAATTATTAATCTTGATAAGAAGATATATCGTATTCTTTTATAAACAACTTTTTTTGGTTGTTGTCAAAAGTTTTGTGTTTAAAGATTAATTTTTTGTCCAAAAATAAAATTTCACCATTTTTTTATAAATCTAAATAATAATAATGTATGAGATATGATTGTTCATCCTCATCCTATGCTTTTGTTTTATTTCTTAGTTTTCTTAAAATTCTTCTAGCAATAGGAGCAGCAGATCCTGAGCCAGAGCCTCCATGTTCTATTAAAATCGCTACTGCATATTTAGGCTTGTCATAAGGGGCAAATCCTACAAAGATTCCGTGATTTCTTCTTGAAAACTCTATCTCGCTTTGTTTTTTTTTGTCCTTGTGATCAATTGCTACTACTTGAGAGGTTCCAGTTTTACCAGACATATCCCAGCCTTTTTTTCTTATTCTAGAATAATAAGCTGTTCCCTTTCTGCTATTAACTACTTTAAACATACCTTTTAATACAAATTCTATGTTTTTTTGATCAATGTCAGCTATTTGTTCAAAATTTGGTGCTTCTTCTTGTTTTAATAAAGTAGGTAAGATTTTCTTTCCTTTAGATGCTAATCTTGCTGTCATAACAGCAAGTTGCAAAATATTTGCACCAACTGCACCTTGACCTATAATACTATTATAGCTATCTCCCAATGCCCAGTAATCATTCAAAACTCTTTTTTTCCATTCTCTATCTGGTAGCAATCCCTTTTTTTCATTTAATAAGCCAATATTAAAAACCTCCGTAATACCAAATTTTTTTGCCACTTCATTTACTTTGTTAATTCCGATTGATTTCACTAAATTATAGAAATAAATATTGCAAGATTGCTCAATTGCTTTTAGTAAATTAGTTTTTTTATGTCCTGATTTTTTCCAACAATGAAAATATCTTCTACCTAATCTAACTTTACCATTACAAACTATGCTAGTTTTGGGATTAAACTTTTTTTCAAGAGCAGCAAGTGCCACAAGCAATTTAAAAGTTGAGCCTGGAGGGTAGGTAGAATTAACTACTCTGTTAAGCATAGGTTTTGCTTCGTTATTAAGCAATTTTTGCCAATTTTTATGCGAGATTCCAGAAACAAAATTATTTGAATCAAACGATGGAGTAGAAATTAAAGTTAAAATCTCTCCTGTTTCTATGTTTAATGTTACAATCCCTGCTTGTTTATCTTTTACAAGATTGTAACTATATTTTTGTAATTCAAGATCAAGAGATAATTGTAAATGATCTCCTGTTATTGATTTGGTGTGAGGTAGGTCTTTGTTTCTTACTGTAAAATTATTTGCATCTACTTCTATATGTTTTATTCCTGCTTTTCCCCTTAAATATTGTTCGTAAGTTCTTTCTAAACCAACTTTTCCAATTTTAAAGTCAGGATGTTTAAGTAAAATATTATTACTGTTTTTAGCCTCTTTTTTTCCAACAGCCGACACATATCCTAAAACTTGGGAAGTGATTTCTTTAAATGGGTAGTGTCTTTTTTGAGCTGTTTCAATGATTACTCCCGGTAAATTAGGAATATTCACCTCTACTTTAGAAATTTCTTGCCAAGTCAAATTATCATAAACCAAAAAATATCCATCCGATGATTTTCTTGAAGAGTCTTTATGATAAATAAAATCTTTTTTAGGAATATCTAATATTTCACTTAATTTATTTAAAACATTATCTGATTTATGTTTTCTTACAGGATTGTATAAAATTCTATAATAACTGATATTTTCTGCAATTTTTATATTATTCTTGTCTAATATGTCCCCTCTAAGTGGTGGAACTAATAAAGATTTTATGCTATTACTGTCTGATAAAATGTTAAATTTACTAAACTTTAATAATTGTAGATAAATTAATCTTAAAATTAAAATAAAAACTAAGGTTAGTTTAATAGTAAAAATAAAGAATAATCTTCTAGAAAAAATTTTACTCTTATTAAATTTATCTATCATAGTAAGCAGGTTTGTAAATCTTTGACAAGGTTCTCAATATGTTATGACCTACGGGATAAAAGGCTATGGTTGAGATAATGGTAACAATAAAATAAGAAATATTGATAAGAATGTCATTTGATAAATAAATAACAACTAGTTTTATAAGAGAAAATTCTATGGTAAATATTGAAAATGATAACCAAACTTCACTAAATTTATTAAAATTAAATAATTTGAGATGAAATTGAAAAATATATAAACTTAAGAAAAAATATACTCCCGTAGTTCCAATTATGTAATTATTTAAGCTATCATAAAGAAAACTAATAAATAATATATATATTGTAGAAATATAATGTTCTTTATTAATAACAAAATAATATAAATAAATAATAGCAGTAAGAGGAAATATTATTCTAACTATTTCTGGTAAATATGGTATATAATTAATAATTAATATTATTAATGATAATGCATAAAATAATAATGCTTGCATATATTTTTATTTTATAAATATTGTGGCTAAACCCAAAAACGATAGAAAAGCTACTATATCTGTGATAGTGGTTAAAATAACCGTTGAACTAATAGCTGGATCTCCCTTTAGTTTGCTGATTATAATAGGAATAACAGCTCCTGACAAACCTGCAACCATTAAAGTTATTATTGTGGCGATTGCAAAAAGATTAGCAAGAAAAATATTGTCTAAAATAAATAATATTGCTAAGAAACAAATAAAAGCAAAAAATAAACCGTTAATTGTTCCTACTAAAAATTCTTTAAAAATTACCTTAAAAATATTTTTATTATTTAATTCTTTAGTAGCTAAGGCACGAACAGAAATAGTAACAGTTTGAGTTCCTGCATTACCTCCCATAGATGCAACAATTGGCATCAATACAGCAAGTGCTACAATTTTTTCTATGGTAGCATCAAAAAATGCAATAACAATTGAGGCAAGAAGTGCGGTTAATAAATTAATAAAGAGCCAAGTAAATCTAGTTCTAATGGTCTTGTGAGTTTTACTAAAAATATCTGATTCATTAATCCCTCCTAAGTGAAGAATATCTTCCTCTGCTTTTTCTTCTACTACATCTATTATGTCATCAATAGTGATGTAACCTACTAATTTTGTATCATTATTTACAATTGGAGCAATAGTTAAATCATATTTTTGAAAAGAAATAGCCAAATCATCTTTGTCAGTTAAATAGTTGAAATTAATAATATCATTAGAAATTAAGGTAGACACAATAGTGTCTGCAGGATTTATTACTAATTCTCTAGTGTTTATTAAAGCAATAGGTTGGAAAAGGTCATTTATAATAAATACTCCATAAAAATTATCATTAAGAATAGCTTTGTTTTTGGAGCAATATGAATTTACTTGCTTGATTGTCCAATGTTTTGGCACTGATAGAAAATTCTTATTCATTAATCTAGCGGCACTATCTATCGGATAGTTGAGGCCATCTTCTAACTCTTTTTTTAGTTTTTCTGGTAGTAGTTTAATTATTGGTTGATAAAAATCTTTTTTAAAATCTTCTAATATTGAGATTATATCAACGGATTCTAGGTTAGATAATATTTCTGAGATTTGTTTTTGAGTGAATAATTCAAGAAATTCTTCTCTTATATGGGTGTTAAACTTCAAAAGTAAGTTTGCAGGAAAATTAATGCCAAGCAATTCTACAAAAATAATTCTTTTTTCATTTTTATAATCACTAAGTAAAATAGCTAAATCTACAATATTAATTTTTTTTATTATTTTGATAATAGCTTCTTTATTCTTTTTTGCCAAAAGAAGTTCAAATTCTTCAATTAAATGTTCAGTGTGATTACGATTAGTCATTTAATTATTTTTTTATTTTTTGTAAGTAATGCTAAGATAGATATAATTTAAAGCAATAGATATTAATTATAAAGTGATAAATATATAATTTTATATAATCATTTTTTTATAGCTAGAGTATAAAATAGGACTGGTGTGTTATCAGTAATTTTAAATTTAAAAAAATCTCAAAGCAACTGCTCCCCCCTTCAGACTGTGCCACAATTAGTAAATTTGTGCATTTAACAAGAAAAACCCTCCGCCGTCATCCACGAAAAAGCGAAGATTCATTGTAGCAAAGGTCTGAAAAGACTGTAATCTACCTTGGATCCCTGCTTTTTCGTGGATGACGGCGGAGGGTTTTTTCTAAAAAATGTTATTTTTTCTATTATGACACAGCCTGTACTATATAGTTTTCAATAGAAATAATATTATTACATTTCTGCCACTTTCTTCCAAAAAACAGGTAGCCAATCTTGGGGATTGTCTCCTACTTCTGCTATGATTTGATCTAATAATATAACTGTCTCTGCTCTTCCTGATAATGTTTCTATGACATCATCCATACCAGCTAAATCAATTCTAGCCACGACAGAGTCTGATCCTTGCTTTACCAAAAAAAATCTAGAACTAGGGTCAGTGTTTTTTATTATCTGATATTCTCTTGCCGATAAACCAAAAACTTCTCTATATGCCTTTGTTGCTTTTAAGTTCGGTAAAAATATTTGAGTTGCAGTTTGTTGAACCAAAGTATCACTAATATCACTTTTAGTAGCATCCTCTACTGATTGAGTGGCAAAGATAACCAATGCATTTAATTTTCTTAGAACTTTTAACCAATCTTTAATTCTAGGAGCAAATACATCATTGTCAATTAAGGCCCAAGCTTCATCTAAAACTATTAAGGTTTTTGTACCATCAAGAGACATAGAAATTCTATGAAACAAATATAATAAAACGGAACCAAGGCTAAATTTATCTTGCAATAATTTATTCATTTCAAAGCCAAAACTATTAGCAGAGAGAAAATCTATATTATCTTCTGCATTGTCAAAAATTTTTGAATGACTACCATCGCTATGCCACATTGCAATCCTACTTGCTAAACTTCCTGGCCCTCCCATTCCTAAAAAAGCTACTACATTTTTTAATCTTCTTTCTTTTTTAGGTAATCTATAATTTCCATTAATTGTTTCTTTTATTTTTTCTATATCCTCGGGGGTAAGAGGGGGATAATCTTCTTGAGTAAGTAATGCTTTAAACCAATCCACTAAAAATGTTATATTTTCATTGTTACGATCCAACTGCAATGGGTTAAAACCGCTTTCCTTTCCTGCTTCAATGGTGAAGTGATGACCACCTATTGCTTTGATAAAAATTTCTGCACCTCTATCTTTATCAAAAAAGAAAGTTCTAGGTCTAAATTTTTGTGCTTGGCAACATAAGAAATTCATCAAAACAGTTTTACCAGCCCCTGTTGGTCCAATAATTAGCGAATGACCAACATCCCTATGATGAAAATTAAAGAAAAAAGGAGTTCCTGAACTAGTGTTAAATACTGTAACCGCATTGCCCCAATGATTTCCTTCTCTTTGTCCTGATGGATAATTGTGAAATGAAGCAAATCCTGCTAAATTCAAGGTGTTTATAGTAAATTTTCTTACTAAATAGCTACTGTTACCTGGTAATTGTCCCCAATATGCAGGTTCTAAATTCATCATTTCTCGGACTGCATTAATTCCTATATTAGAAAATTCTACTACTAATTGTGATAGGCTATTTTCTAAAGATTTGAATTCATCTCTAATAGCCAACACTTGTAAAGTATGTTTTCCAAATGCAATTTGACCACTCATAGCAATGTCTAATGCTTCAGTAATTTCTGCTATTTGAGATTTTGCAAGATCTTCTGATTGTTGTAATCTATTTTGTTGCAATTGCATACCACTAATAGCAGTTGACCTATCAGTAAATTCAAAATTTTGTGTGATAATACATTCAAAAGGTAATTTTAAAAAATTATCTAACATTCCAGCCGAAGTATTGGGTCTATGCTCCTTTACACTTATTATCCCTGCATACCTACTACCAAAAACACCTTTTGCTTCTAGTGATTTTTTACCAAAAAACAATCTATGATTAGGTAATACTTTAGAAATATTTTCTAAAGGAACTATATAAGGCTGTTTAAAACCACAATTAACTAGCATACCTAAAAATTCTAATATTTCTGAAAAAACCCCATTTTTTTTTTTGGGGCTACCCAGTAACTTCACTCCATAACTAGAATAAGCATTTAGCATTCTATTAGTCATTTCATCTAATTCTGCAAAATTATCTTCTAATTCTCTTTTCCAAGCATCTTTGTCTGTTTTTTTTTCAATAGCTTTGCTAAGATTCTCTAACATAGCTATTCCAGATGTATCTTTTTGTTTAATGATAGAAACATAAAGTTCATTAACAAAGGTGTAGTCTCCTCTATGGCGATAATGCCATTCTTCATCAGCTATTTGAGAGAAATAATCAGGCATATCACCATCAGGATAAGCTCTTTGTTTTCTTCTTATTGTGTGGAACATCATAGAAAAAGTTCCTTTTCCCATTCCTTTAAACAAGGAATTTCTTAATTCCTTTTTTATCTCTAAATCTTCGTCATCTGCTGTTTCAAAAGAGAATCCATTAACTTTTATAACTCTAAGAAGTCTATTTTCTGTTAGCAATATAGTGTTATTATTGTAATGACAAACATAGGGTAGAAAATTACTAGCAGAATATTCACTTTTTATTAGTTTGTCATATTTTAATCGGGCATTTGATAATTTTAAACCTAGCATTTTTTAATAGAGATCGTAAGAATTAGAATGATAAAAAGATCTATTCCTGCATTTTGAGCATTTTGCTGATCTGGTCATTAACAGCTCTACCGCTAAAGGTTCTTTAGAACAAATAATATAACCTATACCATGAAACACAACTAGCAAAATAAAAGCTATAAAATCACCTTGGAATATAAAATATAATAAACAAGTCATACCATTTAATAAAACAAAAGGATAGGTTACCCCAAATAACATTGCAGGTCTAGTAAGTCCAAGAAAAAGTGGGTCTATTTGCATATCATTTATTAAAAACAGTTGATTATTAACATATAAATTAATATTTTGAACAATTCAATAATTATTAAAAATAAAAACAATATTTATGTCATTTCTATCAAAAAAATTAGAGTTAATTAAAGACTCTCCAACTATCGCAGTAACTATAAAAGCAAAAGAACTTAAGGAATCTGGAAAAGATGTTATTGGTTTAGGAGCAGGGGAGCCTGATTTTGATACTGCAGATAATGTAAAAAAAGCAGCCATTGTAGCAATTAATCAAGGTCATTCAAAATATACAGCAGTAGATGGTATTGTGGAGTTAAAAAAAGCTATTCAAAATAAATTTTTGAAAGAAAATAATATTAATTATGAATTAGATGAAATTATTGTAGGAACTGGAGGAAAACAAGTTTTATACAATGCTTTTATGGCAAGTTTAAATGAAGGGGATGAGGTGATCATTCCAGCTCCATTTTGGGTGTCATATCCAGATATAGTTCTTCTTTCTGGAGGAACTCCAAAAATTGTAAATTGTACTATTGCTAATAATTTTAAAATCACCCCAGAGCAATTAGAAGAATCAATTATAGATAAAACTAAATGGCTGATTTTAAACTCTCCATCAAACCCAACAGGGATGTGTTACACTAAGCAAGAATTATTGGATCTTTTAGAAATAGTAAGAAAACATCCTAAGGTTAATATTTTGAGTGATGATATATATGAACATCTAATTTATGATGGTTTTAAATTTTATGCCATAGCAGAATTGGCACCTGATTTAAAAAATAGAATTTTGACCTTAAATGGAGTATCCAAAGCCTATGCTATGACTGGTTGGAGAATTGGTTATGCGGGAGGTAATAAAACACTAATTAAAGCGATGAAAAAACTACAATCTCAAAGCACCTCTAACCCCTGCTCAATTGCTCAATATGCAGCATTGGAGGCTATTTCAGGAACACAAAATTATTTAAAATCTCAAAGAAAAATATTTGAAAGAAGAAGGGATTTGGTGCTTGTTAAATTATCTTCAATAAAAGGATTAGAGGTAATTAAGCCCCAAGGTGCTTTTTATGTTTTTGTATCCATTAAAAATTTAATCGGGAAAAAAACAATTTCTAAAAAAACTATTAATAGCTGTAATGATTTTGCTAGTTACTTATTAGAAGAGTTTTTAGTAGCGGTGGTTTCAGGAGATGCTTTTGGAGCAAGTGGATATTTTAGAATTTCTTATGCCACCTCCGATGAGCTATTAGAAAAAGCCTGTAAAAGAATTGCAGATGCTTGTGAAAAACTTATCTAATAAATAAGTGTAATTAATAAAAAATATGCTAAAATATCTCCTTTATCTTATTGTCTTTATTATTATCTTACTCTTTGGCTTTGCTAATAATGAGACTGTTTTATTAAAATTTATTCCTAACATTATTGAATTTTCTTTACCATTACATATGGTAATTTTTATTTCTATTATTTTAGGAATGATTATTTGTTATTTTTCTTATGCTTATCAAACTATTTTATATAAGATTAAAAACTTTTTACAAAATAGAAAAATTATTAAGTTGGAAAAAAATATCAAGCAAAACAACAATATTATGCTAGAGAAATGAATAAAAAAATTAAGTTTTGTGGCATTAATAATATAGAAATTTTAAAATCAATTTTATCATATCACATTTATCCTGATTTTTTAGGTTTTGTTTTTTATCAAAGCTCTCCTAGAAATATTAGTTTTGCTCAAGCAAAATTATTTTCTGATTTAATTGGTAATAAAATAAAAAAAATTGCTGTAACAATAGATAATGATTTAGTTTTTTTAGAAAAAATAGTAAATAACCTTAAGCCAAATATTTTACAATTACATAAAGAGGGGGATATTGAAGAAATAGTAGAAATAAAGAGAAAATTTAATCTGCCAATTATTCAGGCTATAAAGATCACAGAAACCTCTAATCTTTCTAAAAAAATTAATAAATATAAGAATTATGTAGATTATTTTTTATTTGATAGCAAGCTATCAGGTAGTGGGAAAAAATTTAATTGGAAAATTTTACATAGTTTAGAAAAAAATACAAAATATTTTTTAGCTGGAGGAATTAATATTACTAACTTGAGTGATGCTTACCAAACAAATGCAAATTTTCTTGACCTTTCTTCTGGGATTGAAACTATAAGAGGGGTTAAAGATTTTGCTAAAATTAAAGAAATTTTACTATGCTTTCAAAAATTAAATTCATAAAAATTTTTGCTCTTTATTTATGTTTTATTTCGTCTAGTTTTGCTGGAGAATTACTTTTATATCCAGAAAAAGCTAAATTTTTTAAAGGAGAAACTATAATTTTAGTTTTAGAATTAAAAAATGATAAAGCATATAAAAACCCAAATTTTGATAATTATGCCGAGCTTGGATTGGTTTTAACTGGGCAGGCACAATTTATTAAAACATCTATAATAAATGGCAAGAGATTAGGTCTGCAATCTTGGAAATTATCTTTTAGAACTGCAAAAACTGGACAAATAACTCTTCCTGAAATTACCGTTCATACCAAAAATGGTGTGGTAACTTCTAATAAAACTAGTATTCTTATTAGTGATAAACCAAGAAAGCAGGGCAATTACATCACAGATAATATAAAAATATCTACGAAAATTATTGGCAAAAAACCTAAAAAAAATGATTTTTATATTTCTGAGAATTTTTTATATCAAGTAACTGTTATAAGATATATTAATTTGTATCAAGCCGAGTACATTGAGCCATCATCAAAAGATGTAATTATTAGTGCATTAAGAGAAGATAAATCTGAAGAGGTGTTAATTAATAATAGAAAGGCAATTAGAACTACTTACCTATATAAAATTATACCAATAAAGCAAGGTAGTTTCGTCATAAACCCTGCAAAATTGCAAGGTAAAATCATTGATCAAAATAGTAAATATAAAAGTTCTTCACAATTTGAGCAATTTTTTTCATTTTCAGGAAATAAATATAAAAATTTTCAGCTATTTTCTCCAAAACTTAAATTAAATATTAAGCCAGCAGAATTTAATGATAATAAATGGCTAGTTGCTAAAAAAATTAATTTGAAATATCAAAATCTAGATATAAAAAATAAATATCCAGGTGATGATATTTCTATTTCTATAAAATTATCTGGCTATGATTTAACTAGCTCTCAATTACCAAATATTACTTTTCCAAAATCAAGAAATTATAATATTTATCCAGAAAAACCACTTTTGAAAGATAAAATTACTAAGCATAACAATATCTATGCAGAAAAAATATTTAACTGGACAATTATTCCTACTCAAGCAAAAAACATTGATTTAAGTAATGTTTCTGTCACTTGGTGGAATAGTAAAAAGAATCAAAAAGAAACAACAAAACTTCCTGTCTTAAATATCAAAATAACTCCTTTGGAGCAAGAAGAAGAAATAACTAAAGATAATATTAGGCAGAAAAATGTTATTCAAAAATTTCAAAAGATTATACCAAAATGGATAATCATATCTATCATTATCCTGATAGTTATTATTATGTTATTATCAACCTTTATAATAAGAATGTTTTTTAAAAATAAAAGATCTACTAATGATGAAGTAATAAAAGATAAAATATCAATAAGTGGTATAGGAGATATTATTGGATTAGAAAAATTTTGTTTAAAATTTTGTCAGGATAAATTTAAAATAGAGTTTTTAAATTTATCTCAAATCTCAAATTTTTTAGAGAAAAATGCTAAAAACAATAAAAAAACCATAGCAATAAAAGGTTTTTTTCAAAAAATAGAAACTTATATTTATGGAAAAAATAATGATTATCAAATAACAGATTTAAAAAAAGAAATGAAAACTGTTTTAAATGATTTCAAATTTATAAATATCAAAAGTAAGAAAAAAAAAAAAGGAGATTTTGAACTTAATCCATAATGGGATTCTTCATAAGTGTATTGAGAAATCCTATTAATTAATTATTAACTAGACATAAAAAATAATTGTAGTTATTTTTGCTAGAAAATAAAAAATTATAGAGCTATATGAATAACTATTCATCTAAAATTATCAATAATAGAGTTGAGAATCTTATAAAAACTTTTCAAAGTGAGATTGATAAAAAACCTTTATTTAAAACATTTATAGATATTTGTTATAATGACACTATTCATAACGATCTCTTGTTAAAAAATGATCAGGAATTATTTACTACGATATCTTTATTTTTTTCATTAATTGAAAATAAAAAACAAAACGAATTTAAGATAAAAACCAAAACTATTAAAGATAAAGGAAAAGAATATAGTTTCGTAACAATTTTAGCTAATGATATGCCTTTCTTGGTAGATTCTTTTTCTGCTAAAATTGCTAAATTAGGTTTTGCTACAAAAAGAATCGTTAATAGATTGGTAGGATCTAAAAGAGATAAAAAAGGAGCTTTAGAACAATTATATAGCTATAATGACTCTCTTAATCACGATGGTTTAAAAAACGAAGCAATTATAAGCTTTCAGATTACTTTAATTAAAAAGACTAAAATTATAAAAATTCTAGAAAAAAGCCTGACAGATATATTTTTATTAGTAGAAAAAGCAACGAGAGATTGGTCTAATGTTCTTTATAAATTATATAATATTAAAAAAGAAATAAAATCTTTAAATAATGTAATAGATAAAAGATATGATTTAGAAGAAGATTTACAATTTTGTGATTGGGTAGAAGATAATGCTTTTATCTTTTTAGGCTACACGGAATATAATTCTAAAAGAGATAATAATAATGATGTATTATTTTCAATTAAAAATAATTCTCAATTAGGTATTTGTCAAAATTATAAAACTGATGATCTGATAAAAATTGAAGGAAAAGTATATGATAAAGAGCTAAAAAATTCTTCTTTAATTGATATCAATAAATCAGGAAAAAAATCTCCAATACATAGGGATGTTCATCTTGATGTTATTAGAATTAAAAAATTTGATGCTAAAGGGAAGTTGATAGGAGAATATCGTTTCTTTGGCTTATTTACTTCAATATTATTTTTCCAAAAAATAGATAAAATACCTCTAATAAGGAAAAAAGTTTCAGAGATTATAAAAAAATCTAATTTTAATTTATCAGGTCATAATGGTAAAGAACTTGTTTCTGCCATCAATAACTATCCAAGAGAAGAGCTGTTTCAAATCAGTGAAAAAGAATTATTAAATATTTGTTTAGGTATAGTGTCTTTATCAGGAAGATTAATTGCTAAAATATTTTATAGACAAGATAAATTTAATAGGTTCACTAGTGTTTTCTGTTATTTGCCAAGATTAAAAATATCATCAGGTGTAAGGGACAAGATAAAAGAATTATTAGAAAAAGAATTAAAGGCAAAAGTTGATGTTGTGTATACTCAAGTAACAGATGCTCCTCTTGCTAGGTTTCATATGACTTTAGTTCCATTAGATGGTATGGGATCACCTATAATGCCTATAGATTATTGCTATCTTGAAGAAAATATAACAAAAATCATTAGTTCTTGGCAAGATAATTTAATTGCAGAAATGCAAGAAAGATACAAGGAAGAAGAAGTTTTGTCTAAATATAAAAGATATAAAAATGCTTTTCCATTATCTTATACAGATGATTTTTCTGCGAATATTGCTTGTTTAGATATAGATGTATTGGAGGAGTCTTTGTTAAATAATCATCCTATCATTAAATTATTTAAGAATGAAAATGATATTTTTTTGAAGCTTTATAATAAAAATGAGCAAATAAAACTATCTAGTATAATGCCAATATTAGATAATTTTGCTATAGATACAATAGATGAGCATATTTATAAAGTAAAAACTAATTCATCTACTATTTGGATTCATTATTTTAAAATTATACTTCCTAAAACAATTGTAAAATTTGATAAAGTTCAGCCCATTTTTGAAAATGCAGGAGAAAAATGTCTATTAGGAGAGATTGAAAATGATGAATTAAATAAATTAATATTAATAGCAGGTGTTGATATTAGAGATATAGCTTTAATTAGAGCTTATTGTAAATTCATAAAACAAACTAATTTTTCTTATGGTTTTGATTTTATTATTGATGCATTAAGTAAAAATAGTAAAATTACTAATAAATTAATTCAATTATTTTATGGGAAGTTTAAGCCAAAATCTACTTTAAAAATAGATGAGATCAAAGCATCAATTATAAAATCATTAAGTAAAGTAAAAAATGTTGCAGAAGATGTGGTGATTAGTAAATTTTTAGAATTATTAAATGCTACTGTTAGAACGAATTTTTTTCAATTAGATGAAGAAAAACAATATAAGAATTATATCTCATTTAAAATTTTGTCTAAAAATATTAGTGACATTGCTTTTCCTAAACCTGAAAAAGAAGTTTTTGTTTATTCTGCAAATATGGAAGGAGTTCATTTGAGAGCTGGAGATGTAGCAAGAGGAGGGCTTAGATGGTCAGATAGAAGTGAAGACTTTAGAACAGAGGTCCAAGGTCTAGTAAAAGCTCAAATTACAAAAAATGCAGTAATTATCCCAACAGGTTCTAAAGGTGGGTTTATTGTAAAAAAAAATTTATCTGATTTGACTAGAGAAGAATTTATGGCAGAAGGTATTGTTGCATATAAAACATTTTTATCAGGAATTTTAGATATTACAGATAATATCAAGGGAGACAAGGTTATCTCTCCTGCAAATGTTGTAAGATATGACGGTGATGATCCATATTTAGTTGTAGCGGCTGACAAGGGAACAGCAACATTTTCTGATATTGCTAATGAATTAGCTAAAAAATATAATTTTTGGTTAGGTGATGCTTTTGCTTCTGGTGGTTCTCAAGGTTATGATCATAAGAAAATGGGAATTACTGCCAAAGGTGCATTTGTGTCTGTACAAAGACATTTTTATGAGATGAATAAAAATATAGAACAAGAAAAATGGACTGCTATTGGTATTGGCGATATGTCAGGAGATGTATTTGGTAATGGTATGTTATTATCAAAAACAATGAAATTAGTGGCTGCTTTTAATCATATACATATTTTTATAGATCCTAATCCAAATGAAATCACTTCTTACAAAGAAAGAAAGAGACTTTTTGCCTTGCCAAGATCTAGTTGGGATAATTATAGCCAAGATCTAATTTCTGAAGGTGGCGGTATTTTTAGTAGAAAAGATAAAATTATAAAATTAACAGATCAAATAAGAGAATTATTAAATATAGAAGAAAAAGAGCTATCTCCTAATGAATTAATTAAATCTTTATTAAAATCAGAGGTTGATTTGTTGTGGAATGGTGGAATAGGGACATATGTAAAGTCAATTGCTGAAACAAATTCTGAAGTAGGGGATAGGGTTAATGATAATGTTAGAATAAATGCTCAAGATTTACGATGTAAAATAGTGGGTGAAGGTGGAAATCTAGGTTTTACTCAAAGAGGTAGAATAGAATATGCTTTAAATAATGGTAGAATAAACACAGATTCTGTTGATAATGTTGCTGGAGTAAATTGTTCTGATCACGAGGTGAATATAAAAATATTATTACAAAATATTATAGCCAATAAAAAAATTTCTATGTCAGAGAGAAACAAACTTCTGGAAGAAATGACAGAGGAGGTAGAAAAATTAGTGTTACGAAATAATTTCTTACAGACTCAAGCAATTAGTATTGCAAAATATCAGGGGGTTAAGTCTTTGGAACAACAAAGTCATCTAATGAAAACTTTAGAAGAGCAAGGATTACTAGACAGAAAGGTAGAGTTTTTACCAAGTAATGAGGAGATTTCTAGAAGATTTGCTGATAATAAAGGATTAACTAGACCAGAATTATCAGTTTTATTTTCTTATAGTAAAATTTATTTATATAAAAGTATTTTAGCCTCTAATTTACCTGATGATGAATATTTTAATATAGAATTAAAAAGATATTTCCCAGAAAAACTATATAAAAAATATTCTAAATTTGTTAAAGATCATAACTTAAAAAGAGAAATTATTACATCTTATGTGACTAATAGTCTAGCAAATCATTTAGGCTTAACATTTTTTAACAGATTATCTGAAAGCACAGGGTTGCATAATGTTGACATTGCAAGAGCTTATATTGTTGCTAGAGATTCATTTCAATTAAGAAATTTATGGCAAAAAATAGAAGATTTAACTAATATTGTTGATTATGGTATACAAATCAAAATGTTTAGAGAAATTTCTGAATTAGTAGAAAGAAGTACTGCTTGGTTTATTAGATCTTTCCCTACACCCATTACTAATATTACAGAATTGGTTCAAGAATTTAAAAAAAAGCTAGAAATTATAATGAATAATTTTGAAGAGGTATTAGTTCCTGAGACAAAAAAAGTATTTTTTGAAAATTTAAAGTTTTATAAAAATAAAAATGTTCCAGATACTGTTGCAAAACAAGTAGCTTCAATAGATTTAATCTCTACCGCTTGTCAAGTTGTCCAAATTTCAAGAGGCAAAAAAGTAGATTTAATGTATATAGCAAAGCTTTATTATAGCATAGCTATAAAACTACATTTTAGATATATTAGAAAAAAAGCAAGAGCTTTAAAAATGTTAGGTTATTGGGATAAATTATCAGTAAAATCTTTAGCTGATGATTTATTTGATCATCAAATGAGATTAACAGAAAATATTCTTTCTTATGCTAAAAAGAATAAAAAAGAAAAATTATCAGTAGATAAATTAATAGCAGATTGGAGTGAGTATAATAATAAAGATATAAAAAGATGGAATAGTTTTATATCTGATTTACAAACTCATGAAAATCCAACCTTTGCAATGCTTACTATTTCTGCAAATAGAATTAAATCCGTTGTATCTAGTTGAAATAGTATAATTAATTTGCAGGGTTATTATTATTATAAATAAAAAATGAATAAAAACCTTACTTTAATATTATTTTGTTTTTTCTTGTTTTTTGCAACAGTAGGAATTAGTGCGGTTATTTTTCCTGTTATACTACATAATAACGGAGTTTCAAAGGTTCTCATTGGATTTGGAACTTTTATACATTTGTTATCAGGAGCTTTAATTGCACCATATATAAATAAATTGAGCTATAAAATTAAACCTCAATATATTATATCATTTTTTGTAATGCTTTTTGGTGTAATAATCTTGATTGCACCTTTTTATCTCAATTATTATTTTTGGAGTTTTTTAATGATATTAGAAGGAATATCTTTCTTCGCATGTATTTCTTTAAAGCACGGAATTTTACAAATGACCCTAAATTATAAAAATAGAAGTCTTTATATAGGAGTAGTTAGCACAACTATTTGTGTTGCACTTGCATTAGGTTCGTCTTTAGTGAAATTTATTTCAGGAGCAGAATATATAATAAATATTATAGCATTTTTACTATGTTTAACAATGTTTATTGTGCTTATGTTTTTTATAGATACTAATAACAGACATTTGAAAAAGAAATTTAATAAAAGTATATTAAATTTTATTAAGAAAAAACCTGAAATATTTTTAGCAAAATTTACTCAAGAATATATTTCTGTTTCTATTATTACATTAATAGTTATTTATGGAATTAATAATGGTTATAGTGCAAAAGAATCTGCTTTATTTGTATCTTTTTATACAATTAGTGGTTTGATTGATATATTTGTTGCAAAAATTTCAAAAAAAATAGGGACTATAAAAATAATTAATATATCTATTTTCTGTATATTTATTATAATCTTGTTAGTTTATGTCGCAACTAGTAACTATATTTTGTTTTGCTCTATATTATTTGTTCTAGGATGTTTTATTGGAGCAATATATGTCCCTGTATCAATGCATCTTAATTCATCAGTAAGCACTACTGAATTAATTTTAGTTAGTAATTCCTTAAATTTGGTAACTTGTGTTGCAGGAAGCTTTGCCTCACTACTTACCGCCTATATTTTTCAATTATTAGGAAATATAGGTTTCTTCTTGCCAATGCTTGTTGTAATTATTTTATATTATTTGTTTATTATTTATTATAAATATAAAAAAAGCATTAACTTATAACACAGACTGCTTTCGTAGGAGATAAAACAATTATTCTTCGTAAGGAAAAAAACTGTATGATAAAGTTATTTGAGAGACATCTTTTAAAAATGGATCATTTTCTATTTCAGGATCAATATAAAAGGAAACTGGTAATTCTGTATTTTCTCCTCCTTTAAGCACTTGCTGAGAAAAACAAAAGCAATCTATTTTACTAAAATATTTTCCTGCTTTAAACGGAGTAACATTATAAGTTGCTGTGCCTGTTATAGTTTTCTTGCTAAGATTTCTTGCTTGATAAAAAACTAAATTTCTTTCACCAGTTAAAGTCTTTATTTTTCTTTGCTTTGGCTTGAATTCCCAGTTGAGATTTCTAGCAACATCACTATTAAAATAAACTTCAATTTTTCTATTTCCTTTCTGCATATTTTTACTAATGTTTATTTGAGGTGTGCCTCCATATCCAGTCACTTTACAAAATAAACTGTAAAGAGGGACAGAAGCAAAGGAAAATAAAAACATAGCTAGCACTATGCTAGATATCGCTATGGGTAATTTTTTAGATGAATTACTCATGGAAAAACTCTTTTTACAGCTATAATTTGTCCTACTCCTTGTTCTTGCAATATTATTAATTTACTTCCTTGTCTTTCTGATAAATCAATAGTTAATTGAATCCCTTGCCCCTTCCAAGTTGCTAAATTTTGTATTTTTCTAACTACATTAATATTAATTAAATTAACTCCTTTATTTTCTCCTTTCTTAACATAAGTATTATGCTTATCATCATAAGTAAATAATAGTAAATCATATTTATTGTTTTTTAAAAATAATTTTTCACCTATCTTAGATATTCTTTTTATGTCAGGTATGGTTATTTTATATTGTGTATCTTTTATTTTTGATAATTCTATAGGTATGTTAATAATATTCTTAGATATTATGTTCATTTTGTTTATAATATCTTTTTTGTTCACTCCCACTGTTTGATCTTTACCATCTATTACCATTTGTGGAGTGTAAACATTCCTCCTTTTAAAATTATAAGCATATTGTCTTTGTCTATCGGTAATTTCTTTGCTAGAAAAAGGATCACTCCAGCCAATATAATTCCAGTAATCTATATGCATAGATAAGGCTATGATCTTTTTGTTTTTTGCGAATTCTGCAAGTAATCTGTCAGCAGGAGGGCAGGATGAACATCCTTGAGAGGTAAATAATTCTAAAACTATTGGTCTTTTGCTGTAGAATAGAGTTTTTTTTTTTGCTTCTGCTTTATTCCAAAAAAACATCATTGTTATCAAAGCAGACATTAATATGATAGTGAATATTAAAAAATATTTCATATTTATCATTTATTCCACACTTGTTTTAATCTATAATCTCTACCACAATTATATCTATAAAATTTATATCTAACAGGATTTTTTAAGTAATAATTTTGATGATAAGTCTCTGATGGATAAAATATTTTTTCTTTTCTTATTGTAGTAGCAATTTTTTTATTAAATTTTTTCTCTAATTTTTTTTTAAAGTTTTGGGCTATTTTTTTTTCTTGATCATTTTTGTAAAATATAGCACTCAAATATTGAGGCCCTTTATCACAAAATTGTCCTTTATCATCAAAAGGATCTACATTTTTCCAAAATATTTTCAATAAATCACTATAAGAAACTTTATTGCTATTATAAGTTATTGCTACTACTTCTAAATGCCCTGTTTTTTTCTTAATTACATCTTCATAGCTAGGATTTATATAATCCCCACCAGAATAACCTGAAACAGTAGAGATAACTCCCTCTATCTCATCAAAAGGTTGTTCCATACACCAAAAACAACCACCTGCAAAAATAGTTTTTTTAGTTTGAGCAAAGCTATTATTGCTAAATAGTAAAAAAATAATGAAAAAATATTTTTTCATTATTTTTTAGGATTAAATTTTAAAGCAAGTCCATTATTGCAATATCTAAGACCAGTGGGTTTTGGACCATCTTTAAAAATATGTCCTTGATGTCCATTACATCTAGAACAGTGATATTCTGTTCTAGGGTAAATTAATTTAAAATCTGTTTTTTTAGAAATATGCCCCTCAATAGGCTGATAAAAACTTGGCCAGCCCGTGCCACTTTCATATTTTGTATGAGAATTAAAAAGTTCTAGATCACAACCAGCACAAGAAAAAAACCCTTCTCTATGTTCATCATTTAAATGGCTAGAAAAAGCTCTTTCAGTTCCGTCTTTTCTTAAAATATAAAACTCTTCTTCAGTTAGCTTTTCTTTCCATTCTTTTTTTGATAAAGATATTTTAATGATTTTTTGAGGATGAGCAATAGCATCAGACATAGTGTTTTTTATTAATAAGGTTGATAAAGTAATAAATTTAAAAAAATTTCTTCTATTCATTTGGTTTTACTGATATATACTATATCTATATACTAATAACACTAATATTTCTAACTGTAAACCATATTAATGAATATATCTAAAATAGACTCTATCATAAATTATAAATTCAAAAACAAAGAATTACTAAAAACATCGCTAACTCATTCTAGTTTTTCTAAAACTAATAATTACCAAACTTTAGAATTTTTAGGTGATAGGATTTTATCTTTTGTAATTTCTGAATATTTATTTACTTCTTTTCCTAATGAAAATGAAGGAGACCTTTCTAAGAGACAGACTTTTTTAGTGTGTGGCAATACTTTATCTAAAATATCTAAAGATCTTAATTTAGGCAATATTATTATTTTTAGCAAAGGAGAAGAAACGAGTGGAGGAAAAGATAATCCTGCAATTTTAGAAGATGTTTTAGAATCATTAATAGGAGCAATATACTTGGATTCTCAAGAAATTAATGTAATTAAAAAAATAATTTTGGATTTGTGGGAACCTTATCTACATAAATACGAAAAACCATTTTTAGATCCAAAATCAGAATTGCAGGAATTACTACAAACAAGAAAATATCCTTTGCCACAATATAAATTGGCAAAAAAAACAGGAACAGAACATAATCCTAACTTTACTTTATCTATTAATGTAACTGGAATAGACAAAACATTTGAGGCCACTGCTTCAAGAAAAAAAGATGCACAAAAAGAATTAGCAAAAAATATGTTAGAATATTTAAAGAGTAATTAATAAGTAAAAATAAAAAGGTATTTAAAATTACAAGGCTCTTAAATACCTTAAATTATCTTGAAAAAATTTAGCAGGGTTATTGTAACTTTTTATTATTTCTTCAAAAGAAAAACTTTTTAGCGAAAATAAAAAATAGAGTTTTTTACTGATATTTTTAATTACAATCTCTTTATGGTTTTTGTAAATTAAATGATATGACTTTTTTTCTATAATATTTGCATTATCATCGTCCTCTTCTTTGCTATAAAAAACAAATTTCCAAATATCTTTTAAATTATAATTTGAAGATAATATTTTTATATTTTTTTTATTTAAAGAAAATCTAGCTTTTAATAAATCTTCACTTTGCCATTTTTGTATATTTATAGTTTTTATATCACTAATATCTTTAGCACATAAAACTTGATTAATTAAGAACTCTAATTGAACGAAATCAGATATATAAGGAACATATTTGTTGGTTTTTAGCTTGATTAAAAAATCTGCAAAATTTTTTCCATAATTTTGTAATTTTAGACCAGAACTCAAATGAGATTTTATATATTTTTTACTAACAGAATAAAAATATTCTTCTCCCAATAATTTTTTAGTATTAATAAAATTATTTTCTAAAATATTAATTAAACTTGTTAAAAAAGTTGTTTTGTGAATTTGAAGAATATTTTGTGTTTTTTTAGATAATAGAAATTGAGGTTCTATTTCTTTTTTTCCAATTAAAAATTTAGAAAAATTATCTTGAAAATCTTTTAATTTTGTCATTTTCGTATAATCACAGTATTACTACCAAAAGACTCTGTGAAATTTTTATTTTTTCTCATAGATATAGCCGTTTTGTAACTAACAGGTCCTATTAAAACTTTATTTAATTTCTTTCCTTTAAAATTAAATCTTCTAATTGAAACAGGACCATATTTCTTACCTATCTTTTCCATATTTATAACATTATTATAATTAGCAAATATTCCAATTTGAATATAGCTTCTGTTTTTTGAAATGGATGACTGTGTTGTTTTTGCTATTTTCTTTGCCTTGTAGATAGCTCTAGTTGTATTGCTTTTTGCTACAATCTCTGCTTTTGTATTTGGATGCCTGAATTTACGATTTAGCATTAAATCATTACCCATTTTTTCTCTCAAAACTAAAGATATTGGAATTCTGTTTGGATCAATTTTCCATTCATTAATTCTAATTTCAGCTAAAGATAGAGTTTTTTTTATATGAGTTATGGTGCTTTTTTCAGGAGGGTTTAACAATGTTTTTTTTTCTTTAGCTGTTATATATTGCTCTTTTATGGAAGGTGATAACAGTGAGTTTGATGCTTGTTTATTTGATAAAATTCTGATGGTTTTTTCTTTAGGGATAAATGATGCAATTATAATATTTTCTTTTCCTTGCCATTGCTTGGAACTAATTTTTGTTATATTGTTTTTTAGAGTGTAAAGAGTCTCTTTAGGTTCTTTAGAGAGATTATCAGCAGTTAAATATGTTTTTTTCTTAGGTGAAAATAATAAAAGAGAGTCTGTATCTGCTACTGATAAAGAAGGAGTAATCTTTTTCTCTTTAGCTAAAAATAATGTTATCATCGCTATTTCTTTTTCTTGCCATTGCTTAGAATTAATTTTTATTATATTATTTTTTAGGGCATAAAGATCCTTTTTAGATTTTTTAGAGAGATTATTAGCAGTTAAGTATGTTTTTTTCTTAGGTAAAAACAATAAAAGAGAAGCTGTTTCTGCTACTGATAAAGAAGGAGTAACCTTTTTTTCTTTAGCTGAAAATGATCTTACCATCGCTATCTCTTTTTCCTGCCATTGCTTAGAACTAATTTTTATTATATTGTTTTTTAGAGAGTAAATAAAATTCTTAGATTCTTTAGAGACATTATCAGTAGTTAAGTATGTTTTTTTCTTAGGTAAAAACAATAAAAGAGAAGCTGTTTCTGCTACTGATAAAGAAGGAGTAACCTTTTTTTCTTTAGCTGAAAATGATCTTACCATCGCTATCTCTTTTTCCTGCCATTGCTTAGAACTAATTTTTATTATATTGTTTTTTAGAGAGTAAATAAAATTCTTAGATTCTTTAGAGACATTATCAGTAGTTAAATATGTTTTTTTCTTAGGTGAAAATAATAAAAGAGGGGCTGTTTCTGCTACTGATAAAGAAGGAGTAACCTTTTTTTCTTTAGCTGAAAATGATGTTATCATCGCTATCTCTTTTTCTTGCCATTGCTTAGAACTAATTTTTATTATATTGTTTTTTAAAAGGTAAAAAATCTCCTTAGATTCTTTAGAAAAATTATCAGCAGTTAAATATATTTTTTTCTTAGGAGTAAAGGATAAAAGAGAGATTGTTTTAGATGAAGGCAAGATTGACCTAGCTTGTTTGAAAGTTTGTGATGAAATAACAAGTCTTTTATTGGATATATAAGCTGTTTGAGATAATGAGTTTATATGATTTTTTATTACTTGACTAGTTTCTGTGTACTCTAAGTCTAGTGACTTTTTATATAAAAATTCTAAATATATAGTATTTTTATGATCTAGTTTTTTAATTAATAATTGCATAATGATGGGATCATTTATTGCTAGGGCAATATCAAAAGCATCATTTTCCTCTCTGTTTTTAAGAAATAATTTTTTAGGATTGTTTTTTAGTAGCAAATTTATTCCATCTATATTTCTTGTATAAACCGCTTTCATAAGAGCTGTATTTCCTTCAAAATCTATGCTATCCTTGGCTTTATGTTTAATTAACAATTCTGCGATTGTGTTGTTTTTGCTTCTTATTGCAAGATGTAAAGGGGTAGTGTTTGCAATATTCTTGTGATTAGGGTTCGCTTTATATTGTAATAAATTTTTAACTAAATTTAGATTTTTATTTAAAATTGCATACATTAATGCCGTATTCCCAATTTCATCTACTAAATTAGGATTTATACCAGATTTTAATAATGTCTTCACTTGTTCTTGATATCCTTGTTTAACAAAATGAATCAGTTGATTTGCCTTAGCAAAGTTAACTTGAACAAATATTAGAATAATTATGAATATAATTTTCATAGCAAATTTAAAATATTTTGTAATTTTTACTAAATATAATATTAAGACTAAAGCATATATAGTTATTTTAGAATTAAAATTATCAATAGTCCCATAATAGACAAGATAAGATTATGTAAGGCTCTTAATATTGTATTTATAATAATTTATAATTAATAGCAATGTTTTTTAATTTTACACTTGATGAAATGTAATAGTTATTATATTTTTAGAAAAAATATTTTTTAAACTCTTAAAACTATGGAAAATTCAAATAAAGATAATAGATCTATCCAAGAACTTTATAATCTTTTAAATCAACATAAACTGTCTTTATCTAAAGACTCAGAAAATACCGCTACAAATCAAGAAAATAAAGAGTTTTTTGAAGAAGAAGATGCACTGAAAAATAAAACTCTAATAGAAGAAAGAGAGGAAAGGGAGGAAAGGGGGGAAAGGGAGGAAAGGGAGGAAAGGGATAGCGATTTTTTTCCAGAAGAAAAAAAAGAGACAAAAGACTCAATGTTAGAAGAAATGATGAGCGAAGATTATAATATTCCAACAGAAAATGAAAATTCAACAAATCAGAATGATGAAATAGATGATGAACTTTTTCCAGAAAAAGAAAAAGAGACAAAAGATGCAATGTTAGAAGAAATGATGAGCGAAGATTATAATATTCCAACAGAAGATAAAAATTCAACAAATCAGAATGATGAAATAGATGATGAACTTTTACCAGAAGAAGAAAAAGAGACAAAAGATGCAATGTTAGAAGAAATGATGAGCGAAGATTATAATATTCCAACAGAAGATGAAAATTCAACAAATCAGAATGATGAAATAGATGATGGACTTTTTCCAGAAGAAGAAAAAGAGACAAAAGATGCAATGTTAGAAGAATATAACCTTGAAAACGAAAATCTAACAAATCAGAATGATGAAACTAATAAAAATGATGATAATGGCAAGATTCTTACTTTAAATAAAATAGCAGAAGAGGGTGATGATAATGAATCTGATGATAATAAGTCTGATGATGATGAATCTGATTATGATGATTTAATTAAAAAGACACAAGATACTATTATGAAAGATTATCATCAAGATTTATCAGAAAATAATTCTTGGATTAAAGATGTTAAAAATGAGTTGCAAGAATTTGTTAAAAAGGATAGCAATAACAAGCAACAAAATATCATTTCATCAAAAGATGAAAAGTTTTCTTTAAACAAAAATCTAGACCTTGATATAAATTTTGATTTAGCGGATGAAGAAAAAGAAACTATTTTAAAAGAAAAAAACAAAGAGGAAAATAATGAATACCAATCAACCATAAGCAATAATAATCAAGATTCTATAGAGGAGTTTATGAAGCAGATGATGAAACCAATGATTAAAAGATGGATGGATAAAAATCTTAAATCAGTAGTAAAAAAATTGGTAAAGGAAGAGATGGAAGAATAAATCACACAAATCAATTTTGTTTTAGTATAGCTTGGAGTGTTATGAAATAACATTAATTAATTAATAAAAAATGAAAATAAGAAGAGCATTAATATCACTTTCTGATAAAAGAAATTTAGAAAAAATAATTAGTTGTTTAATTCAAGAAAATATAGAAATCATTTCTACTGGAGGAACTTACAAAGAAATAAAGAAAATTACAGAAAAGGTTATAAATATAGAAGAATGGACTAATTTTTCTGAAATTATGAATGGCAGAGTAAAAACCTTACATCCAGCAATTCATGGTGCATTGCTGGCAGATAGAGAGAATGAAGCACATTTGACAGATATGAAAGCAAATAATATTTTGCCCATAGATTTAGTGATTGTAAATTTATATCCTTTTCAAGAAACAGTATCTTCTGGTGCTGATGATAATAAAATAGTTGAAAACATAGATATTGGAGGACCTACAATGATTAGATCAGGGGCTAAAAATTTTAAAAATATATTAACTATTACAGATATAAATGATTATGATGAATTAATTAAAAATTTAGCAGAAAACAATTTAGAATTCAGAAGAAAAATGGCAAAAAAGGCATTTTCTTATATTGCAGAATATGATAATAATATTGCTAATTGGTTCAATAAGGAGGAGGCAGAAGGTTTAAAATTAGAGGTGAAACTAAAATCATCTTTGAGATATGGAGAGAATCCTCACCAAAAAGCAGAATTATACCAAGATAATTCTAATTGTGGCATCGTTTCAGCAAAACAAATTCAAGGAAAAGAATTAAGTTACAATAATATTGTGGATAGCGATAGTAGTTATAATTTAATAAAAGAATTTGAGGAGCCTAGTGTGGCAATTATAAAACATTGTAATCCTTGCGGAGTGGCAAGTAGTAAAACAATAGAGAATGCTTTCAAAAAAGCTTTATCTTGTGATCCAGTTAGTTCTTTTGGTGGAATAGTTGCTGTTAATAGAGAGATTAACAAAGATCTAGCAGAAGAAATAGCTAAAATATTTTTTGAAGTAATAGTTGCACCTAAAATTGTAGATGATGCTAAAGAAATTTTAGCAAAAAAGAAGAATTTAAGAGTTTTATTACTAAAAGATAAAAATATTGGAGTGAGTAGTGAAATAAAAACTGTGTCAGGAGGATTGTTGTGGCAAGAACAAGACACTCAACAAATTTCTCAAGAGGATTTACAATATGTAACAGAAAGAAAACCAAATGAAGAGGAGTTAAAAAACTTATTATTTGCTTTTAAAGCAATAAAACATATTAAATCAAATGCCATTTTGTTTGCAAAAGATAATATGAGCATAGCTGTAGGAGCAGGGCAGATGAGTAGAGTTGATTCCGTTAGAATGGCAAGTTTAAAATTAGCAGATTTTTGTCAAAACAATAAAAATTTTAATAAAAACAATTTAGTCTTAGCATCTGATGCATTTTTTCCGTTTGCAGATGGAGTAGAATTAGCTGCTAAAGAAGGAGTTACAGCAATCATTCAGCCTGGAGGATCAATTAGGGACAAGGAAGTAATTGATGCTGCCAACAAATATAATATCACAATGGTATTTACTGGAATTAGACATTTTAAGCATTAGAAGAAAAATGAAAATACAAATAGAGGAGTTATCTTTTCAAAAACAAGCAATAAATAAAACAATAGAGAGTATTTTAGTTGGAGAAAAAAATAATATTGCTATTGAGATGGAGACAGGAACTGGCAAAACTTTTACTTTTATTTCAACAATTTTCAAAATTTATAAAGAATTCAAAAATAATAAATTTATTATTGTAACTCCTAGAGTTGCAATAAAAGAAGGTATTTATAAAACTTTTGAAATGTTTGAAGAATATTTTAAAGATGAATATGACAATGTTATTTATGATGTGCATAATTATGAAAAAGGAAAAATAGGATTAATTAGTAATTTCATTAATGGCAATGATTTACAAATTTTAATTTTAACTAAACAATCTTTTGATAAGGAAACAAATATTTTAAGAGATAAAAACAGAGATTCTTTATTTGGTAATGGTAGTAATATAGATCAAATAAGGGAATTAAAGCCAATAGTAATTATTGACGAGCCACAATTAAACAAAAACTTTAATGCTAATGAGTTAAAAACTCTTTTAAATCCAAAGATTTTGTTAAGCTATTCAGCAACTCATCCAAAAGAAAATAAAAAAAATATAATTTATCAATACACACCAGAGCAGGCTTATAATGATAGACAGGTAAAAAGATTAGAATATTTTTCTATTGAAATGGAGGGTGGGATTTTCTCATCTATTTTTTTAGAAAAAACAGATATAAAAAAGCAAACAGTAAAAATTAGATATAATGATACATTATATAATTTAAAACAAAATGATGTTTTGGGTCAAAAATTAGAAAATAGAAAATTAAATCCTTATAAAATAAAATTTATTACTGATGGTAATATTCAATTTGTAAATGGAAAAAAACTTAGTGATTTAATCCCCAATAATGCAGATCAAAATCTAATATTAAAAGAGCAAATAAGACAAACTATTATTCAACATAAAGAAAAAAAAGAAAGATTAAAAAAGCAAGGGATTAAGCAAATGTCGTTATTTTTTGTAGGGAATGTTGCTGATTTTATAGATGATAATAATAATGGTGTGGTTAAAAAGATTTTTTTAGAGGAATATAAAAGAATAAATAAAGAAGATGCAGACAATAAATATGCTTATTATTTTAGTGAAACTGCTAAAATAAAAGGCACAAATGATAATAAAGAAAAAGAAATGACCAAACTTATTTTAAAGGATAAGGAAAAACTTCTTTCTGTAGATAATGAAGTGGAATTTATTTTTGCTCATACTAGCTTGGGTATTGGTTGGGATAATCCAAATATATTCAATATTTGTTTCTTGAGAAACATTGCAAGCGAAGATAATAAAAAGCAATATGTTGGAAGAGGGCTTAGATTGTGTGTTAATCAAAAAGGAAAAAGAATTTTTGAAAATCAAAATATTTTAGATCAAGAAAGATTAAATAATTTAACTATCATTGGGAATTTACAATATGAGACATTTTGCAGTGATTATCAAAAAGAATCAAATTGGGAAAGTAGCAAAAAAGAATCCAATATTAAAAATGCGAAAGAAAGAAAAGAAAAAATTATTAAGATAAAACAGGATAAAAAAGAGTTGGCAAAGGAATTATGGAAAAGATTACAGCCAAAAACTAAATATTATATAGAATTTAAAGATAGAGAAAAACTTTATAATGATATAGCAAAAAAATTAGAAAAAATATCAATAGAACAAAAATCAATAACTATTACAGCTGGTAATATAGCAGGAAAATTTGATTATTCTAAATATCAGAATATAAAATTAACAACAAAATATAATCAAAATATATTAATAAAAGAAATCAAAGAAAAAACTTGGTTTTCAGTTAGAGAAATAAAACGAATTATCAAAAATGTTAATATAGAAGAAGTTAAAAAAAACCAAGACTTATGGATAAAAGAAGCAGTAAACGTAATAGATAAAATAAAAAAAGACTGTATTATGGCAGTAGCAGAAATAACCTATAAAAAAGATGGTACGAAATGGGGTATTAATGATTTTGTAGATGATGAAAGATTAAGTTATCATAATGATTTAAAGCAGTCTCAAAAATCTTTATTTGATTTAGTAGATTGTGATTCTGATGAAGAAAAAAAATTTGTTAATTTAGCAGATAATACATCAGATGTTGAATTATTTGTAAAACTACCAAAAGGAACAAGTGATAAGTTTCATATAAATACTCCTCTTGGAAAATATACTCCTGATTTTGCTCTTTTATTAAATAGTAATAATAGGCTTTATATGGTTTTTGAAGTAAAATCAAAAAAAATTGATAAATTAAGTGATGAAGAAAAATTTAAAATAAAATGTGCGATAAGACATTTTGAAGAATTAGGTTTTAATGTAGAAAAAAAAGAGATTGAACATCAAGGAGCAGATTCTCTTGAGATTGCAAAATTACAAAAAGATAGTTTTTCTGTTTATATTCCAAATAATAAAAAAAAATAAGATAAAATTATGAATAAAACATTACAAAAAATTGCTAATTTAGCAACTTTTAATAATTTTAAAGTTAGAAGATCTTGGCTTTCAAAGCAAGAAAAATGGGTATTTGCTGTGATAGATATTGTTGCTATTTTAATAGAGCAAGAGGATTATAATAAGTCTAAAACATATTGGAAAGTTTTAAAACATAGATTAGCAAAAGAAGGAAGTGAACTGGTTACAAATTGTAACCAGTTAAAAATAAAAGCACAAGATGGTAAGATGCTACTTGTGTTGTTTATGTGTTTAAAAATAAAGAGGTATTAATGGATAAAATAATAGATGAAGATTATAAAAGTTATTTTAATATATTAATGAATATGAAAAATAACTCTATTGAAGAAGTACCAAAAACTAGTTATAACTTGATTCAAGAAATAATAGATGAAATAATAATTCCAAATAGTAAGAATCACAATAAAGCACAAATAATGCATATTTATGCATCAGTTTGTGAACAAAGCAAAAAAAATATTAATATTTTAATGATAGGAATAAAAAATTCTTATATTGAATTAATTAAATTATCCATTAGGAATCAAATTGAATTGAATCAAAAATTAACTTTACTATTGTTAGTTAAAAGCAAAATAGATATTTTAAATGTACATCAAGATGGAAAAGAAGTTTTAAAGAGTAAAATAACATATAATAATATAAAGGAATATTGGAACAAAATAGGATACACTGATATAGATAAAATACAAAAATATAAAAATGATGCACATATTTTTATTCACCCTAGTTATTGTTTTAAACCATTAGTTTCTCTAGATATAACAAATATATCAAAGTATATTTATGTTGTTTGTGGAGGTAAAAAATCTATGATCAATGAGTATTTATATAAAATATCTTATACTCCTACTCTTAAGAAAAGAATAACTGAAGAGTGTATTAATGAAATAAAAAAAAACATAAACAATTTATTTAATGAAGATTTGAATGTATTTACTAGAAAAATACAATTATTTATCTTACTTCTTATAATAAATCTTTCAAAAAAATGACAAAAAAAATTAATATTTATGATGATTTAGCAAATCAGCCAAATGAAAAACTGCAAGAATTAAAAAAGTTATTTCCTAATTTTTTTGATATTGATGGTAATTTAATTATTGAAGAAATGCAAAATTTTTGCAAAAATTATCAAGAAAAACCTGATTTAGAAAGGTTTACTTTTAATTGGGCAGGAAAAAACAAGGCTAAAGAAATTGCTTATGAAAATTATATAGATGGAACTTTGAAATTTGATCGAACAAGAAGCAAAAATTTTGAAAAAACAGAAAATTTAATTATAGAAGGTGATAATTTACAAGTTTTAAAATTGCTTAAAAACTCTTATAAAAGCAAAGTAAAATGTATTTATATTGACCCTCCATATAACACAGGTAATGATTTTGTTTATAATGATAAATTTGAATTAAATATAAGACAATATTTGATTGATACAGGAGAGATTGATGAAGAAACAGGAGAGAAATTAGCGGATTTTATTGAAAAAACAGATGGTAAGAAACACTCAAAATGGCTTTCTTTTATGTTTCCTAGATTAATGATGGCAAGAGATCTTTTAACCGATGATGGGGTGATATTTATTTCTATTGATGATAAAGAAGTTGCTCATCTAAAATTATTGATGAATGAGGTTTTTGGGGAAGACAACTTTATTGTTGAAGCTCCTACTATAATGAATTTAAAAGGGAATAATGATCAATATGCTTTTTCTGGAACACATGAATACACAGTTGTCTATTCAAAAAACAAAGAAATTAGCAAATTTCATGAATTTAATATTTGTCTAGACGAAGCAAACTGGAAGGAAGATAAAAAAGGGTTCTATAAAAAAGGGAGTGGTTTATTGGCTACTTCTGAAGGTAAATATAGAGAAGACAGGCCTTATATGTACTTTCCATTATTAATAATAAATAATAATATTAGTCTAATTAATATAGAAGAATATCATAAAATTTATGATAAAAAGAATAATGTTTTTAATGATATATTTTTAAATGCTTTAAGAATAAAATATGAAAAACAAGGTTATTGTTTTTTATTGCCACACAACAAAAATAGTGAAAAATTAAGATGGACATGGGGGTATAATGGAAAATTTAAAACAGATTTAGATGAAATTATTATTACCAATATAAAAAATAGCTTTAGTTTAAATAAAAAACAAAGACCTTCCATTGGAGATTTACCTACAAAGAAACCTAAAAGTGTTTTTTATAAACCTGAATATAGTAGTGGAAATGGAACAAATTTACTAAAAGAAATATTTAAAGGTAAGGTTTTTGATAATCCAAAACCACTACAATTAGTAAAAGATTTTATAATTATTGGAACAGAAGGGAACGATTTAATCCTAGATTTTTTTGCAGGAAGTGGAACCACAGGTCAAGCGGTGATGGAATTAAATCAAGAAGAAATTGATGAGCAAGAAAAACAAGGTCTTTTTAAAGATGAAAATAAGAAAATTGGAGGAAGAAAATTTATTTTAGTGCAGTTACCTGAAGAAATAGATAAAAAAAAAGAGGCTTATAAGGCAGGGTATAAAAATATATCAGATATAACTATAGAAAGGGTAAAAAGGGCAGGGGATAAATACAAAAATGTTGATAACGGGTTTAAAGTTTTACAATTAACTGATAATCCAGATAAAAAACAATTCTGGGATTTAGGGAATATTAATGATAATGAGTTTGTTTTTACTCACATTGCTTTATTTTATGGTTATGGCTTGAATTATAAGATAGAAAAAATATCACAAAAAAAAGAAATTTATATAATGAAAGCAGAATTTGATAAAACAAAAGATGCTATTATTATTTTAGAACAAATAGAGTTAACAATGAATGATGTTTTAGATTTAATAAATCAATATTCTAACAATAAGTATAAATTTTTTGCTAATGATAAAGCATTAAATATTGAGCTTACTTATAATATTCTGCAACATTTCAAAGAAGATAATATAATAGTATTTTAATATGAGTTGGATAAAAATTAAAGTTATACTATTTTAGTTTTATAATTGACCTATAGCCTTCAATCTGCTCAGCATAAATTGCTTTTTTTAATAATCTGTTAGCTATGGCTAACAGATTATTAAAAAAACAATTTCTACTAAACATCTTTTTGGCTATAGGTCAATTATAAAGCTAAAATAGTATTAATATAAAAGACCTTTTCTCTGAAAGAATTATATGAATTAAATATTGATAATTTTTTTATAACCCTGTTGATAAAAACCCACTTAAGATAAGATAGAAATTTTATTACCATCAAATTGTAGGTTGGTTTTTCTATCTTTTGCTAATAATAAAGGAGCATCTAAATCTACAAAATCTGCATTTTGAGCTAAAAAATATGCAGGTTTGATGCCAAGTGAGCTAGATATCATACAGCCTATCATAATCTGTAAATTTAATTTTTTTGCCTCGTGATATAAGTTTATTGCTTCTGTTAAGCCTCCTGTTTTATCAAGTTTTATGTTTATCATATCATATTTTGATACAAGTTCTTTTAAATTAGAAGTAGTGTGAACAGATTCATCAGCACAAATTATAATGTCTGTTTTAATTTTTGTTAAAATAGCATCTTTTCCTGTTTTCAAAGGTTGCTCTATCATAAAAACATTATTTTCTTCAGCTATTTTTATTAAATTTTTTATATTTTTATCATTCCAAGATTCATTAGCATCTAATACAATCTTTGCATGTAGACTTGCTTGTCTTACCGCCCTTATTCTTTCTATATCTAATTTATCTCCTGCTAATTTTATTTTTAAAATAGGATAGATATTTTTTATGGCTAATGTTTCTTCAAAAATCTCTGTTGGATTTCCAATAGAGATAGTATAAGCTGTTTCGATGCTTTTTTGGCTTAGGTAAATTTGCTATTTGCCAAACTTCTTTATTTTGCTTTTTTGCTTTTAAATTCCATAAAGCTAAATCAATAGCATTTCTAGCTGCTCCTGCTGGTAATAGATTTTGTAAATCATTAATAGTTGCTCCATTCTCAATTTTATCTTTTATACCCTCAATTTGCTTAATAACAGAACTATTAGTTTCATCATATCTATCATAAGGAAAAGATTCTCCCTCTCCAAAAAAACTTCTCTTCTTTTATTTTAACATAAATTACTTCAGAAAAATCTCTTGACCCATGAGCAATAGAAAAAGTCTTTTTTAAAGGAAAAATATCTTTTTTAATTATAAGTTTTCTTTTCATTAGATAATATTTTTAATTATTTCTGCTACTCCATCCTTTGTAGGATCAATTACTGGTAGATTTAATTTTTTTTGCAGATTTTTTTTATATTCTTGCCATTCATTCTCATCTAGTTTAGAAGAATTTATACTAACACCTATAAATTTAATTTTAGGATTGGTAAGTTTTGCCATTTGTAAATTAGTATCAATTACATTCTGTAAATCAGGAATTTTATATCTACCATCCAAATGCCTCATATATTCTCTTGTTGGTTCATGACATAATATTAAATAATCAGCAGCCGATCCATGTAGCAATCCTAAAGAAAACTCCTGCATAAGAAGGATGAAATAATGACCCTTGTCCTTCTATTACATCATAATGATCAGGATCATTATCAGGACTTATCATCTCGGTAGCTCCTGAAATAAAATCAGCAGGCACAGCATCAATAGGAACTCCTGCTCCTGCAATCAAAATACCAGTCTGTCCTGTTGCTCTAAAAGATGCTTTTTTTCCTTCTTTTTTTAATCCTTCTGTAACATAAAGTGCAGTGTACATTTTTCCAACTGAACAATCACTACCAATGCTTAGAATTCTCTTGCCTGCTCTTTTCCCTCCTGTGCCAATCGGTAATTTGTCAAAATAATGTCTAACATCAATTAAATTTACTTTATGCTTTTTTGCATATTCTTTGATACCTGCAAGATCTTCTAATCTTATATGCATACCATTTGCAATATCATAACCCAAGGCAATTGCTTTTTTTATAGTTGATAACCAATTATCTGGAATAAAACCTCCTAAATTCACACAAGCTAAAACTAAAGTTTTTGCACCATTTTTTTTTGCTTCTTCCAAAGATAATTCGTGGCAACCATCTATAACAAAATTATTATCTGCTGTTTTATTGTAGCCTACAACATTTTCTGCTGCAAAATCAGCAATTCCTCTTGCCATTTTATTAGCAGTGTCGTCATTTACATCTCCAATAAATAATAAATAAGGTTTTTTTATAGTTAAAGTAGTTTTTGACATAGCTTTCTATAAAATAATATTAGTTTATGAATGCAGAAAGATTACCATCTTTAGCACTAATTTTAAATCCATATATTTCTGCAAGAATTTTTCCTGCTAAAATATCTGAATATCTATTAAATTTTGTCTCAATAAAATCAACCTTTCCGCTGGCTAAATAACATAGCTCTAAAGATGGGCATTTTAGATTAATAGTATTTTTTGTTGTTTTTTTAGCTGGATATATTTTTTCTTTTCCTAAAAAAATTTGCTTAGATTTATTATCTGCTCCTCCAGCATACCAATAAAACAAATCTAAAATAGGATTAAAAACTGTAGCTGCATAAGTTTCCTTTATATCATAAGTTTTTATATCATTAAATTTTGCAATTATGATATTTAAAGTAAAAAATGGAATAGAACGATAAAGATTTTCCATTCCATCAAAACTATTCACAACTATATAAATGTTATTTTTTTTAGATGGGTAAATAATTTTATCATTATAAACAAAACCAAATTCTGGTAAAAATTTCTGAAAATCTTGAATTAACTTTCTCTCCATTATATCCACTAATTTATTAGCATAATTTTCTACTGAGCTTCTACTTGATTGAAGCATTTCTAACTCTCTATAATCTCTAATTATTTGAGATTCATTATAAGCTAAAACATTAAAAATAACATTGATGAATTTAGGATAATTATATCTATTTAACATATTTTTTTAAGTTAAGGTTGTTAGTGCAGTGTGGGCATCTAATTATACTATTTTACTCTTTCAACATAGCTCAAATCATCTGATTTTATAATTACCTTATCTTCAGCATTGATGAATTGAGGAACCATAATGTTAGTACCATTAGTCAATGTTGCAGGTTTGTAAGATGATGTTGCTGTTTGTCCTTTAATAGCAGCATCTGTTTGATCAATTTGAACAGTAAGATTTTCTGGTAATTCAATTGAAATAATTCTGCCTTCATAATCTTGAGCCAATATTCTCATTTCTTCATCAAGAAACAAAGCTTGCTCTTCTGCAACAACATCTCTTGATAATTCAATTTGTTCGTAAGTCTGATTATTCATAAAATGAAAATTCTGACCATCATCATATAAAAATTGCAATTCAATTTTTTCCAAAAATACTTTCTCAATTTTATCTTCAGATCTAAACCTCTCATTATATTTGGTATTAGACAAAATATCTGTTAATTCCATCTGCACAAAAGCTCCACCTTTTCCAGGTTGAGTATGAGATCTCTTTCCCACCACACACAATTTATTATTAAATTTTATAATATTTCCAATTTTCACCGAATTTGCATTTATCATGTTTTTATTTTTTTAGTTAAGGTTGTTAATACAGTTTGGTAATGTTTTTAGCATTTACACAGGAACTACATAATCTTTTCAACAGAGTGTTATACAAGATAACAATGTGAGGTGCTTTTGTAAGAATAATATATACAAAATGTTTTTAGTATATCTTCTAAATAATTATTCTCCATCTAATTCTTTTAACTTTTCAAAATCATCTGTAAAAATTTTATTTATTATTTCTTTTTTTGATCTTCTGTAAAAGGTTTATTATTAGTCTTAATTCCTGCTATTTCTGTATATTCTTTATTAAAATTAAAAATAATATCTATATGAAAATTTCTAATTTTATTTAATTTCTTTTGATAATTTTTAAAAAGATAAGATATTATTATTTTTTATTTTTGTAAGATTATTTTTGTTTCTTTGCCATATGTCAAATTCTTTATCAACATCATCATAATCTCTAATATTCTCCCCCTTAGATGCTTTTAAATATAATTTTACTGACCATTCTAAGCTTCTTTCTAAAAAATTTTGCAAATAAGATAAATTTTTTTCTTGAGACTTATCAGCTTTTTGTAAACAAGTAAAATATTCTTCTTTATCTTTAAATTTTATAATAAGAGGTGGTAAATTTTGTTTTAATAATACATAGTTAATTAAAATTCTTCCTATTCTACCATTCCCATCATCAAAAGGATGGATCATAATAAAATCATAATGTATTTTAGCTAAATTATAAAATAAATTCTCTTCATTCGAAGCATTGTCATTAATAAAATCTAATAATTTTTTCATTTTTACTAGAACATCCTGAGGCTCTAAAAACTTAAAAATTTCTCCAGTTGTAGTTCTAACATGGTTTTGTAATTTTTTATACACTCCTAGAATTATTATTTTTTGAGTTTTTTATCATTAAGTGTAATTGCTTCTTTATAAAAAGGCTCTTTTAATAGAATTTTATTAAAGTCCCTAATATCAACTTCACTTAATACTCTATTTTCTTGTACTAACTTTCTTAAATATAAAATTAATACCTTGTGAGCTAGCATTTCTTGATAATTATGACTTGTATGATCACCTATATGTTTGTCGTGCAAAAACAACATTTCTGTTTCTCCGTAAGTAAGAGTGTTACCCTCAATATGATTTGAATGATAACTCCATTCTAAATTATATTTTTGCCATAATTCTTCTTCTTGGCTTTTTGTTAATTTAGCTTTTTTGATTTTTTATAACAAATCCTGCATATTTTTTATCAATCTCTCAAAAGATCATTTATTGAAGTTTTTGCTCTAGTTTTTTTCATCTACTTGCTTGATTATCACCGCACAATAAAGAGCAGGTTTTGTTGGATCAGAATTAGGTAATGAACCAGGGACTACCACAGAATATGGTGGAACTTCACCGTAAATTATTTTCCCTGTGTCTCTATGAACTATTTTAGTTGATTGACCAATAAAAACTCCCATAGAAATAACTGATCCTTCTCCTATTTTTACCCCTTCGACTATTTCTGATCTTGCTCCTATAAAACAATTATCTTCTACGATTACAGGATCTGCTTGCAATGGTTCTAAAACTCCACCAATTCCTGCTCCTCCAGAAATATGACAATTTTTACCAATTTGAGCACAAGAACCAACAGTAGCCCAACTGTCAATCATAGTCCCTTCATCAATATAAGCCCCCAAATTAACAAAACTAGGCATTAAAACTACATTTTTACCAATATATGATCCATATCTAACCACAGATCCTGGTACTGACCTAAAGCCAGCTTTTTTATATTGCTCTTCTGTCCAATTAGTGAATTTTGATGGAACTTTGTCATACCAGCTAGAAATTCCTCCTTTCTCATACGGAGAACCATAATATAATTTCATTTCATTTGTTCTAAAAGACAAAAGAATTGTTTTTTTTATCCATTGATTAACTTGCCATCCATTTTTAATAGTTTTGTTTGCAACCCTAATGCTTCCCTTGTCAATTTCTGCAAGTGTTTTTGCCACATCTTGCTTTATTTTGTTATTAGAAAAATCTAAATTATCTCTATTTTTCCAATAATTATTAATTTTATCTTCAAAATTGTTCATTTGCTGTTATTAATGTAAATTAATTTAAAAAAAGCTAGAATAATTATTAATAATAAAATATGCAAGTAGTAAGTTGTTCAAAATGTAGAACTAGATTTGAAATAACTAATAAAGAATTTATAGATGTTAGTGACAGAGTGCTAAAATGTAGTAATTGTGGTCATATGTGGTTAGGGTTTGAAGTTTTAGAAAAGAATAAGAAACTAGATTATAGGCAAGAAACTATAAATTTAGAAAGTAAATCACTAGAGGAAAGCACAACTTTAATGCTAAAAAACATAGTTGGTCCTAGGAAGAGATATATTGGAGGAGGGGGGTATAGTATTAATATCATATTAAAAATCATTCTTTTTGTGCTGTTATTTTTGAATTTAATAAGTTTTATCATTTTAAAAAGTAATTCTATAGCAAAAAACCTTCCTTTTTTATCTTTTTTAGTTTTTAAATTAAGTGATAGTAGAAGCTTTATTATAATAGATCCTAAGATAAAAAGTATATCAAAAAATAATCCCTTGTTTTTTTCCTTTTATATATTAAATAATGGTAATGTAGATTTATTTATCCCTGATGTTAGAATCCAGTTTTTGGATAAAAATAATATGGTAATAAAAAGCATTGTGCATAAATTACCAAAAAAATTGCTAAAAACTAATGAGAAAAGTTTAGTTTCTAATAGGATGGTTAGCTACCCTAAAAATGCTAATAAAATTTCAATTGAAATAGGCAATCACTCAAATTTTATGTTTAAATAAGCTTATGTTAATAACTAGTGATTTACTACAAAAGTTTTCTAATTTAAAACATGGTTTTGCAACAAAAAAAACAAAAGATTGGGAACATCCAGAAAACTTTGCACAGAAAAATATTTGTTTGAAGCAGATTCATTCCAACAAAATAATAATTTTAGATAAAAACAGTCTATTAAAATCTAATTATTATCAAGCAGATGGCATAATTACCAATTTGAAAAACATTGCAATTTCTGTATTTACAGCAGATTGTCTGCCTATTTTAATTTATGCTAGCGATATAAAATATATTTCCGTTATCCATTCTGGTTGGAAGGGATCTTTTTTGGGTATTGCTCCTAATGCTATTGAAAAATTAAAAAAACTAGGAGCAAAAGTAGAAAATATAAGCATTGCTATAATGCCCTCAATTGTTCAAGATTCTTATCAAATAGATCATAGTTTCTATCAAAAATTTATTGGACAAAGCTTTTTGAATCAAAGTTTTTTTAAAAAAATAGATGATTCTTATTATTTTGATTTAAGAGCTTATGTTAAATCCCAACTCAAAGAAATTAAAAAACTAGATGATATTTCTTTTGATACTTATAAAAATGGTGAATTATTTTATTCTTACAGAAGAAAAACTCACAGAAAGAAAAAAGAGCAGGGCAGGCACATCTCTTTTATGATTTTAAATTAATAAAAATATATGAAAATAACATTTGATGGCACAGCAGGTTCTGGCAAAGGAACAATTGCAAAAAAAATAGCAGAGCATTATAGCTATAAATATTTGGATACAGGAAAATTATACAGAGCAATTGCTGTAATAATTAATGAAAAAAATATCTTGGATAATTATTTAGAATATTTGCCTTTATTGAAGGAATCTTTTAATGAAGAGTATTTAAGTCATAAAGATTTGCACAATGAAGAGACTAGTATGATTGCTTCAAAAGTTTCTGCTGAACAAAAAATAAGAGATCTATTATTTGATTTTCAAAGAAATTTTATAAAAGAAAATCCAAATATTGTGTTGGATGGCAGAGATATGGGAACGGTTATCTGCCCTGAAGCAGAAAAGAAATTTTATATAGATGCCGAAGTTAAAATTAGAGCAGAAAGAAGGTTTTTGCAAAACCAAGAATATTATTTGAAACAAAATATTACATTACTAGAAATTCAAGAATCTATAGAAAAAAGAGATTTTATGGATAAAAATAGAAAAATATCCCCACTAAAAATTGCAACTGATGCAATTGAGATTAATAATAGTTATGACAATGTGGGTTTTATAGTAGATAAAATTATAGAAACAATTGACACTTAGTATAAGTGATGTATTTTTTATAAACATTAGTTTTATTACTTAATTTGGTGAGATTAAAAATTATCATCAGCAAATTATAAAAAAACTCTATTATTTTATTAACTACAACCAAACATTATCCAAGATGTCAGAACAAGCAAGCACAGTAGCAATTCAAAAAACAGAAGAAACTAATTTTGGAGACTTATTAAAAGAATCTTTTGTAAATCAACCTAAAGAAGGTTCTATAGCACAAGGGATAGTTACAGAAGTTCAAAGAAGTTATATTTTAGTGGACATAGGATTAAAATCAGAAGGTCTAGTTGACAGCAAGGAATTAGGTGGAGAAAAATTTCAAATTGGGGATGAAATTGAAGTTTTTGTAGAGCAATATGAAGCAAGAGATGGAAAATTAAAAATAAGCTTTCAAAGAGTGTTGCAAGAGAAAAGCTGGATAGAAGTAAAAAAGAAATTTGAAGCAGATGAAAAAGTAGAGGGAGAGATTGTTGCTAGAGTTAAAGGAGGCTTTATCGTAGAAATTAATTATCTTACTGCATTTTTACCAGGAAGTCAGATTGATGTAAAACCACTTTTAGATGTATCATTTTTATTAGGTCATAAAGAAGAGTTCAAAGTTTTAAAAATGGATGAGACAAGAGGAAATATAGTTGTTTCAAGAAGAGCTATATTAGAATCTAGCCATAGAGCAGCTATGGATAAAGCACTAGAGAAGATAGAGGAGGGGCAAATTCTTGAAGGAGTGGTAAAAAATATCACAAATTATGGTGCCTTTATAGATCTAGGAGCTATTGATGGTTTAGTTCATATTGCTGATGTTTCTTGGTCAAGAATTTCACATCCTTCAGAAGTTTTGACTGTTGGAGAAAAAGTTAAAGTAAAAATCATAAAACATGACCCAATTAAAAAGCAAGTATCGTTAGGAATAAAACAACTTAAAGATGATCCTTGGGAGAAATTGGTTAAAAATATTTCTGTTAACAGCAAGATCAAAGGTAAAATCACTAACATCAATGATTACGGAGTGTTTGTTGAATTCGCAAAAACTGTTGAAGGATTGGTTCACATTTCAGAAATTACTTGGTCAAAAGGAGGGGTAAATCCTCTTAAAAGAGTTTCTTTAGGTCAAGAAGTTGAGGTTATGGTGTTGGAAATTGATAAGAATAGACATAGAGTTTCTTTGAGTATAAAAAGATGTCAAGAAAGTCCTTGGGTTGCTTTTAAAAACAACTGTAGAGAAGGAGATGTTATTGAAGGAACTATAGTAAATTCATCTAGCTATGCTTTTTATGTAAATGTAGCTGAAAATCTTGATGGATTATTGCATTTCTCTGATCTTTCTTGGGAAAACATTGATTATAAGACATTAGCTGCTAACTACAAAGTAGGGGATAAAGTTAAAGTTAAAATTCAGGAAATAAATTTTGAAAAAGAAAAATTAAGCTTAAGTATCAAAAATTTAACAAAAAATCCTTATAAAGGATTTGAACAAACTTTAGCAAAAAACAACAACATAACCGTAGTTGTTTCTAAAATTAGAAATGATGGTATTAATGTAACTGCACTTGATGATCTAGAATTATTTATTAAAAGATCTGATTTAGCAAAGGATAGGGCTGATCAAAGATCGGATAGATTTGCTATTGGAGAAAAAATTGATGCTAAAATAGTTAAATTTGACAAAGATTACAAAAAAATAATTCTTTCAATTAAAGCATTAGAAATAGAAGAGGAGAAAAAAGTTATTAAAGAATATGGTTCTACTTCTAGCGGTGCTAGCTTGGGAGACATTTTAGGTGATGCTTTAGATGCTAATGTTGTAACAAAAGAAAACAATAGCAACAAGGGTAGTGAGTAAAATATGAATAGCGATAAAATTCTATCTACATTATATATAGACACTCTATTAAAAAAAATTAATAGATGGAGATTCTTAGCTTTTTTTCTTATCTTATTATTTATAGGGCAGTTTTTTTTGAGTTCAAAAAGTGATGAATTCACTAATAATGGTGTTGCTGAAGTCTTTATTGATGGTTTTTTGGTAGATGATTTATATCGTAATGAGCAGTTAAATAAAATTGCTAATAGCGATAATATAAAAGCATTGATTGTTAATATTAATAGCCCTGGCGGTAGTTTTGTTGGTGGTGAATCTATTCACAAAAATTTAAGAGATATAGCAGTAAAAAAACCTGTTATAGCAATTCTTAGTGAAATAGCTACCTCTGCTGCTTATTTATCTGCTATTGGTGCAGATTATATAGTGGCAAGAAAGGGTACTTTGACTGGTTCTGTCGGTGTTTTATTGCAATCTTTTGAAATAACTAATCTTGCTAAAAAAATTGGAATAGAGCCTATAATTTTGCAATCTTCTCATTATAAAGCAATTCCTCATTTTGCAAAGAAAAGCACTGAAAAGGGCAGGCTATATTTACAATCATTGATTAATGATTCAAACAAAGTGTTTTTAGATATTGTAAAAGAAAGAAGAAAAAACATTAAAGGTGAGCAATATAATCAGGTAAAATTGGCAAAAGTATTTATTGGTGTCTCAGCATTAAAAATAGGTCTTATAGATGAATTGGGAGATAAGCAAACTGCAAAAAAGTGGTTGAAGAAGAAAAATATAGATGTTAGTAATATATTTACTATACATCTGAAAAGCAAGCCAACGGCATTGCAAGGAGTTCTAAATAGTTTTGTTAATAGCAAATTAAAATTGCAAAATTCAGGACTTTTATCATATTTTAATTTTTAGGTTTTTTATTATGGATTACAAACAAATATTATATTTATTACACAAACTATATCCGGAATTATCGAAGGAGCATATTGAAAAAATAGTGTTAAGCTTTTTTAAGGTAATAGCAGATGCTATAAAAACCAATCAAAAAGTAGAGATCAGGAAGTTCGGTATTTTTAGATTAAAAACTGTAAAAGAGAGAGAAATTTATCTTCCCAGATTTGATAAATATGTAAAAAAGAACAAGTCATTCTTGCCTCATTTTAAAAATACTATGTTATTATAGGTTGCATCAATGTGTGGTAGCTTGATTTTTTTTAAGAAAATTAAACACTAAGAAAATCTTAAGCCTCAATCCTTCTATTTTAAACTTTAATCTTTTTTAAAAAAATGTTTAAGTTTATTAAGTGCTTTTTTAAGAACTTAATAAGATTTTTATCCATTATTGAGGTTAGTATATATTACCCAATCTTTTAATCGACTATCGTAAACACTGATCCATCCCCCCTCTTTTTACATTCTACTTTCCATAATATACATTATGCGACTAGACTATGTTGTAGAAAAAGTAAAAAAAAGAGCTTGAGCTATGGTATTATAACTAGTAATTATAGAGGTAAAAAATGTCATATGGAGTAGATTTAAGAAAAAAGTATTTAGTTATATACAAAAAACAAGGAATTATCAAAAAACATCTAAAATATTTAAAAACTTTTTTATAAAATTTCTTTGAAAGCTACAAATCAAAATCATCTAATTTTCTTCTTATTTTTTCAATCTCCTTTTCACTGTATTTTTTTGTTTTAACAACTCCCCAAATAGGCTTTGGGAAAGAAATATCATTTTTATATCTAGCAATAATATGAATATGAAGTTGAGTAACAACATTTCCTAAATTAGCTATATTCATTTTATCGGCTTGCCATTTTTCTTTTATAAATTTAGCTAAATAATTAATCTCTTTTGATAGCTTAAATTGCTCCTCTTCTGTTAATTCAAAAATCTCACTAATATTCAATTTTTTAGGAACTAGAATAAACCAGGGGTAATTGCTATCATTGATTAATAACAATTTTGATATTTTTAAATCTTTGATAAAGATACTATCTTGATCTAATTTTTTGTCTAAAGTAAATTTTTCCATTCTTCTTCTGTTAAAATTGTTATGTTTAATTCTTTTGCTTTTTTGAGCTTAGATCCGCTATCCTCTCCTGCAACCAAAAAATCTATATTTTTTGATATAGAACTCAAAACTTTTGCCCCTAATTTTTCTACTCTTGCCTTAGCTTCCGCCCTAGTAAAGTCATTCATATTTCCAGTAAATACAATTTTTTTATTTACAATTTTTGAATCTTTTACCTGCTCTTCAAAAAAATCTTTTATGGTTAATATTTCTGATAAATCTTTTATATTATTATAATTTTTTTCTACAGAAAAATATTCTACAAATTGATCTACAACCTTTTCTCCAAGACCATCTATATTTAATAATTCCTGCTTATCTACATCATTTAACAATTTATTCATTGAAACAAAATGTCTTGCAATAATACGGCTATTTACAGATCCCACATATCTAATTGCTAAAGCATAAATAAATTTATCCAAAGAAATTTCTTTTGAGTTTTTTATTGCTTGATAAAGCTTTTCTACTGACTTTTTTCCCCAATTAGAAAAATTTTCTAATTTTATTGCTGATATGTTTTGCTTCTCTTCAAGAAAAAATATATCCCTTATATTTGTTATCAATTTCTTTTCATATAAAAAATCTATTTGCTTATACCCCAAACCTATAATATTAAAAGCATTCTTACTTACAAAATGTTCTATATTTCCTTTTATTTGAGCAGGACAAGAATCAGTAGCAGGACAACGAAAAACCGCTTCATCTTTTTCTTTTATAAGCTCTGTATTACATTCTGGACATTTTTTTGGAAAGACAAACTTTTTTAACTCTGTTTTTCTTGGACTAACTTTTATAATTTTAGGAATTACATCTCCTGATCTCTCAATCACTACAACATCCCCTACTCTAATGTCTTTTCTTGCTATTTCATCTTTATTATGAAGAGTAGCTCTTTTTACAATGACCCCTGCAATATTGACAGGAGTAAGCTCTGCTACTGGAGTAATAGCTCCAGTTCTGCCTACTTGAACAGTTATTTTTTCTAATTTTGTTATTACTTTCTGAGCAGGAAATTTGTGAGCAATTGCCCATCTTGGTGACCTTGCCACCTCTCCTAACCTATCTTGCAAATTAAAATCATTAATTTTATAGACCATACCATCTATATCATAAGCTAATTGATATCTAGTATCGTTAATATTCTCATAATAAGAGATTAATTCTTGTAAATTAGAAAATTTTTTAATCTTATCATTTACTGAAAATCCTAAGTTTTTTATTTTTTGCATAGCATCATATTGATTTTTGGCAAAATCATCAGCAAGAACAGAATATACAAAATAGTTTAATTTTCTTTCTGCAGTAATCTCGGTATTTAATTGTCTTAATGATCCTGAAGCTAAATTTCTAGGATTAGAAAAAATCTTTTTATTTTCTAATTTTTTGTTTATTTCTTCAAAATTCTTTTTAGTTATATAAATTTCTCCTCTTATTTCTAGATCTTTTTCAAAACTTATTTTTTTTAAAAAGCCATCAATAACTTTTAAATTTTCTGTAATATCTTCACCTATTGATCCATCTCCTCTTGTTATTCCTTTGATAAATTGTCCTTTTTCATATCTTGCCACAAAAGAAACACCGTCTATTTTTGGTTCTGCAATAATTTCTAAAAAATCATTAATATTTAAGAATTTTTGAGTTTTTATCATCCAATCTTCAATATCTTGCTTAGAAAAACCATTAGCAAGAGATAGCATTATTTTGCTATGATTTGCTTTTTGCAATTCACTTTGTACTACATAGCCAATTTTATTACTAGGGCTATTTTCTGTTTTTAATTCAGGATATTTTTTTTCAATCTCTTCTAATTTTTTTCTCAAAGAATCATATTCTCCATCATCAATTAAAGATTTATTATTATTATAATAGGATTTATCATATTTATCTATTTCAGCTATTAGCCGATTATATTCTGCTGTAATAAATAAATCCATTGTTTAAGATTAAAGGTAATGCTATTTTTAGTTAAAAATCAGTAATTGTTAACTTAAAAATAGTATAATTAATAATTTCATAGTGTAAATGTTAAATTGATTGTAAATATGTTATATATAAGCTCAACTAGAAAAAAAGAAATTTTTATATTTAATTTCTACTTATATTATTATATATTTTCAAGCAGTAAAAATAAAAAATATATATCTAATGACAAATGCTATTACAGTTACTAATCTAGTAAAAAAATATAAAAGCAAGAATGGAGAAATTATTGCTCTAAATAAAATTAATTTAGAAATACCTAAAGGAAGTTTTTTTGGTATTTTAGGTCCTAATGGTGCTGGAAAAAGCACTTTTATTAATATCCTATCTTCTCTTATCACAAAGAATCAAGGTAAAATTCTAATTAACAACATTGATTTTGACCAAAATATTAATCAAGCAAAACATCTTCTAGGAGTAGTTCCTCAAGAAATAGCATTAGATCCTTTTTTTTCTGTAACAGAAATGTTAAAAATTTATGCTGGATATTATGGAGTAAAAAGAACTGATAAAGAAATTAATAAAATAATTTCTGCTCTAGGGCTTACAAAGCAAAGAAATGATAACCCAAGATCATTATCAGGAGGTATGAAAAGAAGATTATTAATTGCCAAAGCTTTAATTCATGATCCTGAAATAATCATCCTGGATGAACCAACAGCAGGAGTAGATATTGAATTACGAGAGAAATTATGGGAATATATTAATAAATTAAATAAAGAGTTTGGAAAAACAATAATTCTTACCACTCATTATTTAGAAGAAGCAGAACAATTATGCGATATGATTGCTATAATAAACAAAGGAAAGATTATTACTTGCGATAAAAAAGAAAATTTAAAAAAAATATTTGGTAATAAAAAATTAATTTTAACTTTAGCAGAGCAAGATAAAAATTTAATCACAAAATTAAATGAGCTAGGAAATGTTACCCTTGAAGAAAATAAAGTCATTTTTACCTACAAAATTGGTAAATTTTCTTACGATAACTTAATAAAAATACTAGCCGAATCAAAAGCAAAAATCAATGAATTCTCTACCAAAGAAAGCAATATAGAAGAGATTTTTAAAGAATTAGTTAAATAATTATCTTATCAAATTCATCTCCTACTTGATTCCTAAACCAAGTATATTGTCTTTTAGCATAATTTCTAGTCTCTTTTTTTCCTATCTCAATTCCCTCCTTTAAAGAAATTTCTTTTTTAAGATATTTATATAAAGGCTTAAAGCCGATAGCTTTTGCTATTGGAGATTTATCTGTAACCCCATCAATAATTAGTTTTTCAACTTCTAAAATAGCACCATTTTCTATCATTAAATCAAATCTTGCATCGCATTTTTGATATAATTCTTCTCTTTTTGGCAATAATAAGAAAATTTTAAATTCCTTTTTGTCAAAAAATATTTTATTTGGTAATTTTAAATATTGTGTAGGAGTTATTTTATGCTCTTTAAACAAATAATAAGCTCTAAATACCCTTGCTTTATCATTTTTATTTAATAATTTTACAGTATTCTCATCATTCTTTAATAATATCTGATATAATTCTGCTGTTTTTTTATCTTTTACCTCTTCTTTTGTTTTATTATCAATGTCAGGGACTTGCTTCAAGCCATTAAGTAGACTAGAAATATACATCCCTGTGCCACCCACAATAATTGGAGTTTTTTTTTCATTCAAAACTTTTTTTATTACCTCAACCACATCATCAAGCCAATTAGCCACAGAATATTTCTGCTCATTTTCTAAAAAATTATATAAATAATGATTTTCTTTTTTTTTGGGAGAAGATGTCAAAATTTTTAAATTTTTATAAATCTGCAAAGAATCAGCATTAATAATCACCCCATTATTTTTATCTGCAACATCCAATGCAAATTGAGATTTCCCAGATCCAGTAGGTCCAGCTATCACTATTATCATTTTTTTTTAAGTTAAGGTTGTTATCTGCAAGGTGGCAATCTAAAAAACATTTACACTTTTTTAAGTTAATATATAAATGTTTTTTAGATGACAAAATATAAATTACAAGCTTAACTTTAAAAAAGCATCAACATAAGCTATATGTTCTTGTTTATGTATTTTTGCTTTTAGGCTTTCCAAATTATCGTCTTTTTCAATATTTACTTCTCTTTGCAAAATAATTTCTCCAGAATCCATTTCTTCTGTTACATAATGAACTGAACAGCCTGTTTTTTTTGCATCACTAAAAAGAGCATCTTTTATGGCATTCTCTCCTTTAAATTTTGGTAATAATGATGGGTGGATATTTATTATTTTAGTTTTTTTTAGTCCTCGTAAAAAATCAGCACTTAACATTCTCATAAATCCTGCCAAACATACTAAATCTATTTTTTCTTTTTTTATTTCTTGCAAAATCGCCATATCAAAATCTACTCTATTTAAAAAATCTCTATGATTAATAATTAAAGTTTTGATGTTTTTGTAAGATTTTGCTATTTCTACACCTTTTGCATCTTTATTATGAGAAATGACTAAAGCAACTTCAATTCCTTTTATCCTACCATCTAAAACAGCATCAATAATAGCCTTCATATTACTTCCTGCCCCACCAATTAAAATAGCTATTTTTTTTGTTTTTTTTTTTGGAATTAAGTTAGTCATTAATAAAAACTCTAAAAAATTTAAGCTATAATCTTTTTAACCATCGATTGCAACACTCCTCCATTATTAAAATTATCTAATTCAAATTCTGTATCAATTCGGACTTTTAGTATAATTTCTTCTTTTTTGCCATCTTCGTAAGAAATATTTGCTTTAATTTCTCCTTGATGAACTATATTTGAACAATCTATAGTAATTGTTTCTTTTCCAGTTAAATTTAAGCTTTTTCTATTTTTACCATTTTGAAAAACAAGTGGCAAAACTCCCATTCCAACTAAATTAGAACGATGAATTCTTTCAAAACTTTCTGCAATAATCGCTTTTATACCTAACAAAAGAGTTCCTTTAGCAGCCCAATCTCTTGAAGATCCTGCTCCATAATCTTTTCCTGCAATAATTACTAATGGAGTGCTACTTTTTTGATGTTCCATTGCAGCTTCATAAATACTCATCATTTGATGATCATAAATAGTGTAACCACCTTCAATATCACCACCTACCATTTCATTTTTAATTCTAATATTAGCAAAAGTCCCCCTTATCATCACCTCATGATTCCCTCTTCTTGAACCATAAGAATTAAAGTCTGCAGGTTCTACTCCATTTTCTGCTAAATATACAGCAGCAGGCGATTCTCCTGCAATCGCTCCTGCTGGAGAGATATGATCGGTAGTTATGGAATCTCCAAAAATAGCTAAAATATTAGCATTTTTTATCTCCTCTTCTCTCTTTTTGTTAAAATTTTCAAAAAATGGAGGGTTTTGGATATAAGTGCTAGTTTGATTAAATTGATAAGTTTCTGATTCTTGAACATCCATTTTTTGCCACTCACTACTACCATCTAATACATGAGAATATCTATTAATAAACATTTCTCGATTAATAGACTTTTTTAAAAGTTCGTTTATTTCTTGATTACTTGGCCAAATATCTTTCAAAAATACATCATTACCATTTTCATCTTTTCCTAAAGAGTCTTTTAAAATATCTTTAGTAACTGTTCCTAATATACTATAAGCCACAACTAATGGTGGAGATGCTAAATAACTTGCTTTAACCAATGGATGTACTCTGCCCTCAAAATTTCTATTTCCTGATAATATTGATGCCATAGTTAATTTATGCTCTTGAATAGCATCTGCTATTTCTTGGTGCAATGGTCCAGAATTTCCAATACAAGTTGTACATCCATAACCAACATTATTAAAACCAAATTCATCTAAATATTTTTCTAAACCAGATTTTTTATAATAATCGGTAACCACTTGAGATCCAGGGGCTAAAGATGTTTTTACATAAGGCTTTGGTTTTAAGCCAAAAGCTAAAGCTTTTTTTGCCACTAAACCAGCTGCTATCATAACAGCAGGATTTGAAGTATTAGTGCAAGAAGTAATTGCTGCTATAATGATGTCTCCATTTTTAATCTCATATTCTCCCTTATCATCTTCTGTTACTTTATAGCTTTTTTTAATATCAATTTTACCAAATGCTTTTTGATAAGATTGATATAAATCTTTTAAAGAAACTCTATCTTGAGGTCGTGATGGTCCTGCCACACTTGGTTCAACTTGATCTAAATCTAATAATATTTCTTTAGTATATTTTTTTTGCTCATTAATATTATGCCATAATTTTTGAGCCTTGCTATATTCTTCTACAATTCTAATTTGCTTTTTGCTTCTTCCTGTTATATCTAAATATTTTAAAGTCTCTTCATCTACTGGAAAAAATGCACAAGTAGATCCAAATTCAGGGGACATATTGGCAATAGTTGCTCTATCTGCCAAGGACAGATTTTGTAATGATTCACCAAAAAATTCTACAAATTTTCCAACCACCCCTTCTTTTCTTAAAATTTCAGTAATGGTTAGCACTAAATCAGTTGCTGTAATTCCTTCTTTTAATTTACCAGTTAATTTAAAACCTATTACTTCAGGAATAATCATAGAAATTGAATTGCCTAACATTGCAGATTCTGCCTCAATTCCACCTACTCCCCAACCAAGAATTCCCAATCCATTAATCATAGTTGTATGAGAATCTGTACCAACTAATGTGTCTGGCACTAAACAACCATCTTTATTTGCCACGATTTGCCCTAAATATTCTAAATTCACCTGATGACAAATTCCAGTTCCAGGAGGAACAACTCTAAAATTATCAAAAGATTTTTGTCCCCATTTCAAAAATTTATATCTTTCAATATTTCTTTTAATCTCTAAAGATGTATTTTCTTGCAATGCAGAAGAAGTAGCATATTTATCTACTTGAATAGAATGATCAATTACTAAATCCACGGGAGAAATAGGGTTTATTTTTTTAGCATCAGCACCATTTTTCTGCACTGCATCTCTCATAGATGCTAAATCTACTACAGCTGGAACTCCTGTGAAATCTTGCATTAAAACTCTATATGGATGATATGCTATTTCTTCTATTGAAGTAGTTTTTTTTTGCCAATTTTTAAATTTTTGAATTATTTCTGTTGTTTCTTGGTCAGAATGTGAATTTCTTAAACAATTTTCTAATAAAATTCTAAGAGTAATAGGAAAATTAGTTAAATCTAAATTAAACTGATTAGTAATTTCTATTAAATTGAAAATTTTGTAATTTTTATTATCAATATTGATTTTTGTTTTATATTCTGAATTTGTCATAATTTTTTATTTGTTCTACATTACCATCAAAAGTTTAATAGATATTATTAGAAAAGCTACATAAGCAGTAATAACCCCTATAAATAATTTAGTTTGATTTGAATTTTCATTATGAATTAAAATCCTTATTTCTTTAATCTCTTTTATAATCTCATTCCTTCCTTTTTTTGTTTCCATTTTTATTTCAGCAATCAACTCTTCTATTTTTTTTACAATTACATTACTAGATAAAGCTACTTCAGTTTTATTAGTCTTAATATTTTCCTGCATAAGAATTACAGCTTCTGCAATTAATTCATCCTTTTTATTTAAATCTTTTTCTTCTTTTAATACATTGCTTAAATGAAGAGCAGAAATTCTACCATTTACAGTGATTGCTTTTGAAAGGGACCTATCCATAAGATTATTTAATAGTAATTTTGTTTTGATATAGTAAAAAATTTAAAAGTAATTATGAACTTTTGTTTGGCTTAAGAAAAATATTATTCATAGCTATAATTGAATTAGAAACATCTCTCATAATATTCATCCACAAATATTATGTCAAGCACAGTTATACAAAATTAGAAATTTTAAATTCAAAATATAGGATTGTTGCACAACCACATCTCGTTTTTTATAATATTGCTATTTTAACTACCTAGCCTCTATAATACTTATATTTAAAAACATTTTTTGTCGTTTCTTATCAACACCCATAATTTTTTCATAGACATACAATTTAATATTATATATCATTGCATTGCTTAAAATTACCACAAATCATTTACAAAAATGCAAAAATTCCCTACAACTAGATTAAGAAGAAACAGATCTGAACAATGGCTGAGAAATTTGTTGCAAGATTGTTACTTAACCAAAAATGACTTTATTTTACCTCTATTTGTTTGTGAAGGAAAAAATCAAAAACAAGAAATAAGAATTTTACCAGATATTTATAGATACTCCATAGATAATATCTTAAAACAAGTGGAGCAAGCAATCAAAATAGGAATTAATGCTATTATGCTTTTTCCAGTGATTGATCAGAGATTAAAAAGCAATGATTGCAAAGAATCTTTTTTTAAAAACAATCTGATTTGCGCTACAATAAAAGCAATAAAGAAACAATTTTCTAATCAAATAGGAATAATTAGCGATGTTGCTTTAGACCCTTATAATTTATCTGGGCACGATGGAGTTTTGAATGAAGATGCAACTATTAATAATGACAAAACAATAGAGATTTTAGCCAAGCAATCTTTAGTGCTAGCAGAGGCAGGAGTGGATATTGTTGCACCTTCTGATATGATGGATGGTAGGATTGGATTTATTAGAAATTCACTAGATAAAAAAGATTTTACAAATACTAAAATAATGTCTTATGCAGTGAAATTTGCTTCAAATTTTTATGGCTCTTTTAGGGATGCTATTGGTTCAAAAACAAATTTAGCAGGAGCAAGCAAAGAAACTTATCAAATTCCTTATAGCAATAGCACTGATATTCTGTCTGAAGTAGCAATGGATATTGATGAAGGGGCAGATATGATTATTATAAAACCTGCTATTTCATATTTAGATATTATTAAGAAAATTAAAGATAATTTTGACACTAATATTATCACTTATCAAGTAAGTAGCGAATATGCTATGCTAAAATCTGCTTCAGAAAAAAATTATTTAAATTATGATAAGGCAATAATAGAACAACTAATTGCTTGCAAAAGAGCTGGAGCAAATAGCATAATATGCTATGATTCTATTAATGTTGTTAAAAATTTGCTTGATTAAGCAAATACTTCCTGCAACTCTCCTGTTTCGTGCATTTCTTTAATAATATCACAACCACCAACAAACTCTCCATCAACATAAAGCTGAGGAATGGTTGGCCAATCTGTAAAATCTTTAATTCCTTGTCTTAATTCTTGATCTTTTAGAACATCAACATCTTTATAGTCTATTTCCAAATTATTTAAAACCTGAACCACAAAACCAGAAAAGCCACATTGAGGAAAATTCTTATTACCTTTCATAAAAAGAACCACTTTATTTTGATCTATTAAATTTTTAATTTCTTGTGTTATTGAAGAGTTTGTCATAATGTTTATTTTAGTTAATTTTGTTATCATATCAGAGTTACTAAATATAACAAATATTTTTTTAGAAATCATCCATATTTTAGTTAATTTTAAAACTTGCAAAATATACTTGATTATTAATCATTTTTTATATATTGTTAGCCATCTTTTTAGAAAAGAAATCCTATAATATTAATTAAATAAATACATAAAATGTTTGATCTAGAAATAAAAGCAGAAAAAAGAACAGTAAAAGGTAAAGCTAGTGCTAAAAGAATCAGAGAACAAAAAAAATTGCCTGCAATTATTTATGGTAATAAAACTGAAAATCATTCAATAACCATAAACTCAAAAGACATTGAAATATTAATAAAAAAGCCAAATATTTACACTCAAATTTGTCAAATAACAATAGATGGCAAAGAAATCAATGCTATTGTTAAATTTTTTGATATTCACCCAGTAACTGAAAAAATTAGACATATTGATTTTTATCAATTAAACGACAGTGAAATAGTAAAAATCAAATCAAAAATTGTTTTGATAAATCAAGATAAATGTATAGGTATAAAAAAAGGAGGAGTAGTGTCATTGGTTAGCCGAAGAATAGCTTTAGAATGTTTACCAAAAAACATAGCAAAAGCTAG
>CBDCUE010000018.1:0-28816 GCA_965222515.1 Rickettsiales bacterium
AATCAGAATTCAATGGTACAAACAAGATATTGAGATCTTCTTCCTCAACATGTTCAAAATCTGAAATCTTTTTGCTATCTACCCATATTACAAATGGGCCATCAATTAATTCAGAGGGTAGTCGGAGTTCTAATTCGTGATTCTCAGATTGTGCGTCACCAACTATCTCAAAAGTGATTGATTTTTGATCCTCATTAATTTTCACAGTAGACAATAAGCGGTTAAAGTCATACTCTACATCAAAGGAGGTAGAACCATCACCAATTTCTTTGCCAACATTTGGGATGATAGAATATCCAGCTGTGACAATTATAGTACCTTCCATCCATGGATGTATTAAACAAAAATAGGGATAATAACCAGTTTCTGTGAACTTGTAAGGAAATGATTTTCCAGGTCCAAATAATCCACTATCAAATATATCATCAGGACCATCTGCCGCAGTGCCGGAAGTTACTGTGTGAGCTGCAGTATCTGCATTCTTCCAAACGATACTATCGTTAATCAAAATTTCAACATCGCCTGTAGTTGAACCACCTTTTTCGCTTTGCCAAAAATAGGGGGCATCAGGACTTGCGGCTCCCGTTGGAATGTTTACAGCATAAGTGCTTTGAGCAAATACATCAGTTGAGAAAGGGATGGTAAACAAGACTGCGAAGGCCAGAAGAAAAAGGATTATTCTCACATACATAATGATGAGGATTTAATTAAAAGAGTTTGCTGTGTTCATAAAGCAACACAATCGATTTAATGTGTGTCTTGACACTAAATCGACCATGTTTTGTAATACGTACTTGTGTTTTAGTTTAAGACTCTAGTTTTCATTTACTTTTCAAATTCTAAAACTACTTTATCTAACATAAATTTCAAAAATGCAGATAGCGGTTTTTTTATTCCATTCTTTGCGTTCCATTCTAGTACAAGTTTGTCGTAAAACTTCCATTCATCTTCGTCTTTTTTGAGATGAGTTGACATCATTGCCTCAAATTCTTTAGTATCCCACTCAACTGGGCACATCTTATCACTCATCTGGATTAATTTCCCATTTTTCATTTGAAAGGGATATGATTTGCACACACTTGGTTTAAAGTCATTTACGGTACATCGAAAAACATCTTTAGATTCTTCAAGAAACATGCATGCGCCATCTTTTTGTTTTAAAGCAAGATCCAGCAAACCCTCTTTTACCTTTATTCCAAGATCATAATCCTTTGCACCATAAATCTCAAGAAAACTATCTGGGGTCAATCCCAATCCAACTGAGAGTCGGTAAATGTCATGAGCATTAACGAATATCACATACTCTTTGCAGCAGTTTGTATGACATGAAATACAAGGAAATTCTCCAGTCTTAGAGAGATCAGAATCATTTGTGATTACTTTTAACTTCATAAATCATTAACCAGATTTTAGGTATTAAATGTGAAAAAAGTTAGAGAAAAAAGCCACTAAAGGGTCTTTATGTTTTAGTTCAAGGCCTCATGATTATTCATTTTTTTCTATTTTCCAAACATCAACCAGAGTCGAGTTCCAATTAAAATTCCCACTCCAAGAATTATCACGAGTGGGACAATGATTTCAGCTTGAGCTGCTTCCATTTAGTATCCTTCTTCATCTGAATCTGGTTCAGCATTTACTTTTTCAAAAGTCATATCAGCTCTTTGACATGATTCACATTTTTCCATAATACCAAATTCATTCTTGTACTGACCTTTTCCATTACATCTAAAACAAACCAATCTGTTTTAATGATCTTAGATATGCAATAAGCTTTCCTCTGTTTTTATTTATAATATTGAATTAAGAATTTTCAAATGGTACTTGGTATCCATAAAGACATACATTTTGATTCTTGTTATTTATTAGTCAGAAAAAAAGAGTTGAACCATGAAAATAGGAATGGCGCTTATTACTATAGGATTAGTCATGTTTGCTGTTGGACTAGTATTGTTTTACTCTATAGAATTAGGTCAAACAGATCCTGTTTTAAGATTAATTAAAAATGTAGGTACGTTTGTAGGTCTTAGTGGAATGGGGGTTACTCTTGCAGGTGTTTTGATATATCTAATCAATAGAAGTGAGCCACCAATAAAAGAAAATTATGACATCTAGACTTGCCAAAGTGATTTTTTATATTCATTTACAGCAGTTACAAACTTGCAATTTTTGCAAAACAAGACCTCCTTGTTTGCCAAAGTTTTAATCGAAGTTGGAATTTTTCCACAGTATAAAGAATCACCATCACATCTAGGACATTTTGCCAATAATAGATTCATCCCAAATTCAGTTTTTAGATTCAATGATTATACTACGATTTTCTGATATATTAGCAACAAGTAGAAATCATACGAGTGGTAAAATGTGCAATTAGATTATAATAATACTGTAAAACAACATTGAGAAATGTCTGAAAAGATTTGGATTGGTGGAATATATCTGAAAGATGAAGGAGGGTATGAAATAGTTCTAAAATCTTTAAGACATTATAAAAATCGATTAAAAACTATTGGCAACAGCCCAGAGCTAAAAGATGCAGCTGCAATGTTTGCATCTGTTCTAAATCAACAAGCAATGAAAACAATTCCGAAAATTGATGAAATAATTCAAAAAATTCAAGACAATCTTGGGGACATTCAATCAATTAACAAGATGAGTGAAGATATTCCATTTTTAGAAAAAGCGTTGTTATGTTATGAGTCAGATATTCACAAGGCTGAAGATATAGGACATGAATATTTTATAAAACTAGTCGGAGACATGGCAAAAGCAAGAGAAGATCTAGAGCCCATCAAAATAGCACTAGACAAAATCAAGCAATATTCAGAATAGTCTTACAATCCTTGAAGATACCAGTCCAAATAAGGAGTTAATGTCCTACATTGTTTCTTCTTTTCAATTTCATTATTCGCATCTAAAATTTTTTGAATTTTTCCCTGCAAATATTCTGAGATAAGTTCATTTTTGAAATGAGATTTTATCTGATTTAGAATTTCAAGAATTCTCTCTGATGAAGTATTCTCAAAATCATCCAGAGTCTGTTTAATTTGATCTTCTAAAGACATGTAATTATTTGAAATTCCCCATTATTATTTGATAGAATTAGAGAACATCTTCATCATCCCAAGTAAGACGGAATCTTCCTGTAACTCGGAACATTTTGATCTTTCCACCTTCTTTGAAATTTAGTTTGTATGATTTGTGAGATGTGTCCTCTATTTCCAAAGACACATCACTTTTGATTGTTTGAAAAAGGATGGGATCATTTGAGATTTGTTTCCACTCATCGTCATTAAAATCCATATAAAATTTGGTGTATAGTAATCCCATTATTTAGGGGTAAATTGTACCTGAATAAATAATTAGATGAAATGTTATGTATCTATCAAATTTTTTGGCATGATAATTCCCATATAGCTTACAATGGTTGGAAATATGATCTCAGAATCCTTGTCGTGTCTTATTACTTCAAAAACTTGATGAATTAACTGTTGAATGGTTAAATGTTCATCTTTGTATAATGTCTTTTTTGGGTTTTTAGCAGAATCTAAAATAGTAAATCCATTATCAGTCTGAAGTAAATTTCTTAGGAGAGAATTTGCAATAGTTATTTTTTCATCTACATCCTTGTGTGAATAATCTGTATCTAGTCTCTTGATATGGGATTTTAAATCATGAAAAGAGTTGTTTGTGTTCCGCTCAATGTGTTGTTGTAATTTGTGTTCATAATTTTCAGTTGGATAATAAAACTTCATATTTCCTTTTTTCTGCACAGAAATGATTTCTTTGTCAACCAGATAATCTCGTGTCTTTTCAAAAGTTGTTTTTGCCATGAATTCTGGCACAATTAGTTTAATCAGCGCATTATGGTGTAAATTTGGATTGTTTTTGATTGTCTCTAGAACAATCCTTTCACGCTCATACATCTCTATGTTAGGCTCATATTGACTCATTATATCTAGGTCGACCTATTATATACAGGTCAACTATTAATCGTTATCGGTACAGGTCACAAGTAACGGCTATTCAAGCAAATCTTGAAAATATGACATTTCTAAGATGAATGGAGAAATACCATAAACACTATCTCCTATCAATATGCCATTCTCATCGGGGAGTAAGAAATAGGTTTGATCAGAATGTACTCCTTCAATACGTAAAATATCCATCTTTACACCAGAAATATCAAGTGAGAGTTTAGATGAAAATGTATCAGTGGCTTGAACATCCAAGTCATAATTGTCATTGTAAAATTCTAATAATTCTTCATGTAGAATAATCTCAACGCTTCCATCACCTTCTTCTAAGAAAGCTTTAGAACCACTAACATGATCAGGGTTAATCTTAGTGTAAATGATAATTTTTATTGGTTTGTCAGTGATTTCCCTAAAGTCTTTGAGAACTTGTTTTGATGATTCATATGAACTCAACGTATCAATAACGACAATTCCCTTATCACCTTCAACTAACATGCTATTTGTAGCATCATAACCAACTGCAACCCAAATTCGGTCATTAATTCTATGAATTGTAGGTGTAAACCAAAAATCATTAGTTGTTTCTAATTCTGAATGAATTGATTCTTCAACTGATTCTTCAACTGATTCTTCAACTGATTCTTCAACTGATTCTTCAACTGATTCTTCAACTGATTCTTCAACTGATTCTTCAACTGATTCTTCAACTGATTCTTCAACTGATTCTTCAACTGATTCTTCAACTGATTCTTCAACTGATTCTTCAACTGATTCTTCAACTGATTCTTCAACTGATTCTTCAACTGATTCTTCAATGCTATCAGTACGTACAACAATTTCTGCAAGACCTAGCCTTTCCCAAGATTCTGCAGTTGAGGGACTAGTACAAAATGTGTCATGATGAACAAAACGAAAAACAAGAGCATAACCATCTCTACATCCAGTAGAATCATCAATCGAAGTGGTTCTTTCGGGTGGTGGAGGAGGGGGAGGTGCAGGCTCATATTGAGCAGGAGGTTGTGGAGGTTCTTCTTGTTCTACTTGCTCAGATTCAGAAATCATTTCTGCAATTCCAAGCTCAACCCATCTGTCTGCAGTGGCTGGAGAAACACAAACAAATTGATTATATGCAGATTTGTAAACAAGGGAAAGTCCATCACGACATCCAGCTCGTATATCTTCTCGAGCTTCAGATTCTATGGATCCAAAGGAAAAAGGAGCAAAACTTGAAGAGAAAAGGATCAAAAATAACGGAAAAATCAGGAATGTGGTAGATTTCAACTCTACTTTTTGATTAATTTCATGTTATTTCCAAAATGGAATTAACATCAATGAATTCTTTGGTGAACAATAATAGATGATTTTTTTAGATTAAATGAAATTCTGATCGTACAAATATTTGACATCTAAGAGAAATTTGGTTACTCGTAACCCATTACTTGAAAATATGCAGAGAAAAAACAGTTGGAAAAGGATCTTATCATAACAAAACTCAAAGAATCTCTTGAAAAAGACTATGGGGAATCGGGCAGGACCCATTACATAATTGAGAAACTACAAAGAGAATCCCCACTCCCTAAATCTGATCAATCATACATTGAGAGGATGATCAAATTATGTGAAACAGTAATTGAAGAACAAAAACCTGAAGAGATTCCAGAGATCATATCATCTTTTGATTTGATTAAATGCTATCATTGTGATTCAGATATCAAACTTGATGAAAAGTCAGTTAGAAAAAATGATTTCTGGTTTCATGACAGATGTTTTGAAAAAATTCCCGTTGTGAAAACTCAAGTTCCACAAGAAGTTCAAACACAACCAAAAGTAATAAGACAACCAGTCATAGTTGAAGCAAAACCAACAAACCCCCAAATGATATTTTCAGGGGGACTGTTAGCCTCACTTGTTGGAACTACATACTTTTTGGCAGGAGATATTATAGCTGCAGTAGTAGGTGTCTGTGGCAGTGTATTGTACATTACAACATTCAAGTCACTAATTATTCCAAAGAAAAAACTAGACACTCCGGTTGTAAAGACTGGAATTCCTGGATTTGATTCAACATTGTCAGTAGGACTGAAAAAAAATAGTTCTGTTGTAGTTTCTGGCCCTCCAGGAAGTGGTAAGACAATATTTGGTTTACAGTTTGTATATTCAGGTGCAAAAGAATTTGATGAACCAGGTGTGTATATCTCTCTATCTCAAGGTATTGATGAGATAAAAAATGACTGCAGAGCATTTGGATGGGACATAGATGATTTAGTTGCAAAAGAAAAAATCTTAATGATTGACTTGAGACCATTTAAGATCAAAGATGAAATAATTGGAAGAGATGATTCACTTTATCGAGGAGAACAAATACCATTTGAGCATTTGACAAAATTTATTCTGAATAGCATCAAGAAAATAAAGGCAAAAAGAATTGTAATTGACTCTATATCGATTCTTGGAATGCAGTATTCAAACAAGTTCTACATGAGACAAGGGTTACAAGGAATGATACAATCCCTTGAGAACTTTGGTGTAACATCGCTTTTGATTTCAGAGTTTTCAGAAAACAAGGATGTTCCATTGGAGTGGATTGTAACATCAGGAATAATTCAGTTGGATAATTTACCATTTGCATCAATTATCGTTGTCATAGAAGGTATCACAAGCTGTGTATTTTTATCTAAATTTATTTCTTTTAACAAAATGTCAATTTTATTTGGTAGCAAAACATCATCTAAAGACATAAACATCAAAAACTCCCCTCTAGCTTTTCTTATAGCTTTATTAATATTTTGAGGAATATTTCCTGTATTTTCTTGTCTTATAATATGGATAAGAAATTTACTTTTTTTAGAAAGAGATTTAAGCTTCTCGTATGTTTTATCTACAGATCCATCATCAACAACTATAATCTCTATATCTTCTATATTTTGACTGCAGATACTATTGATTGCCTCATCAACAAATTGTTCATGGTTATACGTAGTACAACAAACTGAAATTAAAGGTTTTTTTGTATTAGACAACATATAACATAAATAAATTTTTGTTTACTTTATAATAGATTTTCATAAAAACAAACAAAAAATCAATCAATCTTCAAAGCCGCGATGAAGGCTGATTGGGGGATTTCTACTTTTCCTATGGATCGCATTTTCTTTTTTCCTTTTCTTTGCTTTTCTAATAGCTTTTTCTTTCTTGAAACATCTCCGCCGTAGCATTTTGCTGTTACATCTTTTCTCATTGCTGATATTGTCTCTCTGGCTATTATCTTTCCTCCTATTGCTGCTTGTATAGCTATCTTGAAAAGCTGTCTTGGGATTAGCTCTTTTAGCTTTTCGCATAAATTCCTGCCTTTTCGCTCTGACATTGTTTTTGGCACTATTATCGATAATGCATCCACTGCCTCTTCATTTACCAAAATCGTTAATTTTACCAAATCTCCCCTTCTATAATCATTCATCTCCCAATCAAATGACGCATATCCACTCGATATTGATTTCAACCTGTCATAAAAATCAAACACTATCTCATTTAATGGCAAATCATACACAATCATCACCCTGCTACCAACATAACTCATATCCCTCTGAACTCCCCTTTTATCTGTGCATAATTGTAATACACTTCCCAAATATCTCTCCTCAACAAAAATAGTCGCTTTCACCCACGGCTCCTCTATAAAATTTATCTGCACTGGATCTGGCATCTCCGCTGGATTATGAACTTCTAACACTTCCTTGTTATTCTTGTGAATCTTATATATCACACTCGGAGCTGTCGTGATCAAATCCAAATCAAATTCCCTATCCAACCTCTCCTGAATTATCTCCAAATGCAACAACCCCAAAAATCCACATCTAAATCCCAATCCCAATGCCGTGGAACTCTCTGGAACATATTCCAAACTCGCATCATTCAACTTCAATTTTCCCAAAGAATCCTTTAACTTCTGATAATCTCCCTGATCAATCGGATAGATACTACAAAATACAAAACTCTTCACATCCTTAAATCCCGTCAATGCCTCCACCTCCTCATTCTCATAAGTTATCGTATCACCTATTTTGCAATCCGATAAATCCTTGATCTGTGCATTAATAAAGCCAACCTCTCCCGTTTTCAATTCTTTAGTTTTTACCTTTTTTGGAGTAAATATACCCACCTCATCAACATCATATTTAGCACCCGTAACCAACATCTTTATTTTTTTATTAACATTTAAAGTTCCCTCAAAAACCCTTGTCAGCAACACCACTCCCAAATATTGGTCATACCAACCATCAACCAACAAAGCTTTTAGTAGCTTATCAGATTTATCTTCTGGTGCTGGAATGTATTTTATAATCGCCTCCAAAATATCATTTATACCCTCACCCGTCTTAGCAGAAGTTTTTACCGCATTGCTCACATCCAAACCAACCACCTCTTCTATCTCCTTCAAAACCCTATCTGGATCCGCAGCTGGCAAATCAATCTTATTTAAAACTGGAATAATCTCATGATTATTGTCAATCGCCTGATACAAATTTGCCAATGTCTGAGCCTCCACACCCTGAGAACTATCCACCACCAACAAAGAACCCTCACAAGCTGCCAAAGATCTAGACACCTCATAAGAAAAATCAACATGCCCCGGTGTATCTATCAAATTTAACTGATAAACCTGCCCATCATCTGCCTTATATTCCAAACGAACCGTTTGAGCTTTTATTGTTATACCCCTCTCCCTTTCAATATCCATCGAATCTAAAATCTGTGCAGACATCTCCCTCTTTTCCAAACCCTCACAAACCTCTATCAACCTATCAGCCAATGTAGATTTTCCATGATCAATATGCGCTATAATAGAAAAGTTCCTAATATTTTTTGTCATTCTTTTTTAAAGTTAAGATTGTTGGCAATGTTTTGCTATACACTGAACATTTACATGCATATTTCTTAAGTTTAGTATATACACTTATAAGTTTTTGTTTATTACTAATAATAGTAGATTCATTACTTATCCATTTTCCCATGGCTAGTGCATTGTTAACCATTTTGAAACAAACCACTAGTATATTTTAAGCTCAGAGTAATTGCTCTGAGCTTTTCTTTAAATTTAAAATTACGATAACACACCATCACCTATCCATTGCCCTCCAATATATGTTTTTTTATCACTAAAATCAACTCCTCTTTTATATTTCTAGATATTTGCTTGGTCAGTGCTTGTCTAATCGTATCTTTTTTAATCTGACTTGCATAATAATTGTTATTTACTCGATAATTTTCATTTTCTACAAAATTCTTTTTGATAATTTTTTTGTGATTTCTATCAAAAACCGTGGCAGTTAGTGATATTCTATATGAATATTCACTGGTCTCACCCACTCTATTTAAATTGGTAGCTGATTGTGAACTATTAACATTAGATATTTTTATATAAAATTCTGGCTCTATATTATCTCTTGTAATAAAAAACTGCTTTATTTCCTGCAAAATTATCTTATGTCTTAATTTTAAATTATCATAATCCGCAATAACTTTAATATTATTTAATATTTCAGCAAATTCTTTGTTTTTCTCGCTATAAATTGGTGAAAAACCACAAGAAAAATTAAAAAAAATTATTATTATCAGAGTGAGGTATTTTATTGTATTAAACATCATAAATATTCATTATTTTTAATTTGCTAAACAATATTTTTTATATTTTTTACCACTACCACAAAAACAGGGGTCATTTCTTCCAATTTTATTGTCATTTAGCACCGTTTTTTGAGGGTAATCTACTTTATTATTCTCTTCATTTTCTAAATCATTATCACCTAAAACTCTTTCCATAAATCTCATCATATCTTTCTTGTTGAAATCACTCATAAAATCCATTATTTCCTCCTGACTTAAATTACTCATAAACTTTTTCATTTCATTTACCCTAAGCTCATCAGAATTTATAAATAATTCTTTTACTGAATTAGTTATAAAACTTTCTAATTCTCCTATATTAAAATCTTGACTATCATCTGTTGCAATACTAGTTTGTTTCTCTCTTAAAGCTACAGTTATTATAGGGTAAAATAGAAAATCTTCTTCATCTGTAATCAAATCCTCATAAATAGCTGTTATCCAAAGATCTTCTTCACTCATAATCTTTGGAGAGGTGTTTACAGAACATAAATAACCCTCTGCCCAATATATGTCTTTATCTAACATTATTCTCTTTGCATTATCGATTCTATTTTCTTCAGAATAGCTATCAATTATATATTGATCTAATTTTTTTAATTCTTTTTCTGATACTTTTCGTTTCATTGTTTCTTTTATAAAATTATAAAAATGATAAACCTTTTGTGCAATCTAAAAGTAAATAGGTTTTTTTAGAAGAAAATCACATTTACTATTATTAGTGTAATATTATTATATTTAATAACAACTCTATAGTTAGTTTAGGGGGTAAGCAGGGCTGTTTGATGCAGGTTGTTAATGTGACAAAAAAACCCTCGAAGTAATTGCTTTTCCTCAAGAGACTGTGTTGCAATAGAAAATTATGCTCGGAGCAACTGCTCCCCCCTTGAGGGGGAGCTATTACCCCGAGCCTTTTTTCCTATTTTGTTCCTTCATTAATTTGTATAAAAATTCAGGGAAAAAATCTGCTCCATTTTTTCAAGATATAGTGCTTCTTTCTATTATAAAATTCTTAAAATATGAATTCCCTGTTGCAAGTCTTAAAATAGTATTAAATAGCCATTAATTCCTCTTGATATTTATACAAAATATCCAAAGATTCTTTAGCACTCATATTATCTATGTCTAATTCTTTTAATTTTTGACAAAGATCTTCTCTAAAAATATCTTTTTCATTTCTAGTTGCAATATTGTCATTTACTGCTTTATCAGTATAATCAGCAAAATTATCAAAAAGTGATAATTGGATAGATTCTTGCAGATCTTTATCTTTGCTAACCATCTTCATTATTTTTTTAGCATTGTCAATTACCTCTTTGGGAAAGCCAGCTAGTGATGCTACTGATATTCCATAAGATTTTGTTGCCACTCCTTTTATAATTTTATGTGAAAAATATATTTTATCTTCTTGCTCGGTAACTTTAGCATAAAAACAAGCAAAATTCTTTAATTTTTTTTCTAATTCTACTAATTCGTGATAATGGCTAGCAAATAATACTCGGGCATTTATTTTATTATGCAAAAATTCTGAAATTGCATAAGCAATTGAAATTCCATCAAATGTTGCAGTGCCCCTGCCCACTTCATCCAAAATCAAAAAAGATTTTTCGCTGGCATTATTTAAGATGGTAGCGGTCTCCAGCATTTCTACCATAAAAGTAGATCTACCTTTAGCTAGATCATCTGATGCTCCTACTCTACTAAAGATTTTATCCACTAAACCTATAGTTGCTTTTTTTGCAGGCACAAACAAACCTGCTTGAGCTAGCAAAATAATAATGGCATTTTGTCTTAAAAAAGTTGATTTTCCTGCCATATTTGGACCTGTAATAAAAGCAAATTTTTGCCCATCTCTTAAATCCAAATCATTTGCCACAAATTCCGCACCAGACATATTATTTTTTACCACAAAATGAAAGGCTTCTTCAATTTTTATATCTTGGCTATTATTTAACTCTGCTCGAGCTAATTTATGTTTCTTTGCCATATAAGTAGCTGCTACAAAAACATCCAAAAAACTAATAGAAATTATCACCTGCTTTATTTTCTTAGCATTATCATCTAAAGTTTTTAGTAAATTATTAAAAATTTCATTTTCTATTGTTATAGCATCATTATCTGCAGAAAAAATATTTTTTTGTAAAATTATCAACTCTTCTGTTACATATCTAATTGATGATGCTAATGTTTGCCTATGAATAAAAAAGCTATCATCCATTTTTGACATATAATTAGGATTTATATCTATATAATATCCCAAAACTGGAGTTGCCTTTATTTTTAAATTACTAATTCCTGTTTTTTCTCTATATTTATCTTCTAATTCTTTGACTTTATCTTTTGCATTATTTTTTAAATTTCTAAAATAATCTAATTTTTCATTAATATTGTTTTTGATAAAATTTCCATCTCTTAATAGAATTGCAGGAGAATCTACAATAATATCTAAATCTTTTATCAAATTTTCTAAGCCATCTAATGGTTGCAATAATTGCCTAAAAATTGCTAATTTTTCTCTGTTATTTTGATAAAAGAAAAAAATATTTTGTGCAATTTTTAGACAATTAATAATGGCTAACATATCTCTTGCCCCACCTCTTGCCATTAATAATTTATTAAAAAATCTTTCTAAATCAGCAAAGTTTTTTAAATAAATTCGCAGTTCTGTCAAAATATCTGTGTTTTGTAATAATAATTCTATTTTATCCAATCTTTGATTAATTTTTGTTATATCAAATAATGGTTCTGCAATAATATTTCTTAATAATCTTGCTCCAGATGGTGTTTGAGTAAAATCTATATGATTAATTAAAGAATTTTTGCCATCGCTAGAAGAAAAAATTTCTAAAGATTTAAAAGTTGTTTTATCAATTTGTAAAATATTTTTATTGCTAGATTTTTTAGGAAAGCCTATTTTGGGTAATTGCTCAACTCCCGTGGTTTTTAAATAAGAAAGCAAAGCACCAATAGCTGATATTTCTGTTTCTTCCATATTTTCTGCAACAGAATCAATGAATTTTACTTGATAAAAATCTTTAATAGTTTCTTTTGCTTTTTGACAAGAAAAATAGCTTGCTGGAAAATTAACTAATTTTTCTTGATATTCTTCTAATAAAAAATCATTTGCTTTATTTAGCAAAACATTGTCATCAATAATGATTTCTTGAGGATTGATGATTGAAATTTTTGTTTCTAATTCTGATATTTTGCAATTAGTAACAAAAAACTTTCCTGTGGAAATATCACACCAAGAAAGAGCTAAAATTTCTTTTTTTTCAGTAATAGAAAGCAAAAAATTATCATTTTTACTAGATAATAAATTCTCTTCTGTAATAGTCCCAGCGGTTACCACCCTTACCACATCCCTTTTTACCACTGCTTTATAACCTCTGTCTTTTTTTGCTTGTTCAGGAGACTCTAGCTGATCGCAAATAGCTACCCTATAACCATTTTTTATTAATTTTTCTAAATATGATTGATAAGCATGAGCAGGAACTCCGCACATTGGAATGGGTTTTTCCTTACCTCTTTTAGTCAAAGTAATATCCAAAACTCTAGCTGCTTCCACCGCATCATCAAAAAACATTTCATAAAAGTCTCCCATACGAAAAAATAATAAATGATTTTGATATTTTTCTTTAATATCAAAATATTGTTGCATCATTGGAGTTTTATTGGACATATCTTTATAAATTTAAGCTAAAAAACACCTAATTTAAACATTTTTTCTAAAAATTAAAGTTTAAAAAAAGGGGAGGCTATTTTTGAATTTAAAATTGTTAAGAGAATAAGGATCTTTTTGTGATTTTCAACTTCTCTATCATCTCTCAAAATATCTAAATACATTCTTTAAATAAGATAAATATTCAGTTTTGCCATCAATCTTGGCGAATTTATTGAATAATCCTATTATTCTAGAATTTCTTTGCTTGCTTAAAATATGATATTCTTTTTTAAATTCTTCTTGATTAAAATTGTTAGATGTTTTTTGCATATGTTGATAAAAATAGGCAAGGTATTTTTGTTCATCTTTGCTAGCAATATATCTTCTGGCATCTTGTAATAATGACAATAAATCATAAGATAAAAAACCAATAGATGCATCTTGATAATCAATCAATCCTATTTGTTTATAAGATGTTCTGTTTTTTAGAAAAAATAAATTATCAGCATGAAAATCTCTTAAACAAATATATTTCTGCTCTTTAAAATCTAAACCAGCTAATATTTCTTTTGAGATTTTATATTTTTTATCAATATTATATTTATTAAATAATGCTATGCCACCAAGCAAAAGCTTTTTACTATGTTTTGGCAAGGAAGTAGGAGCTGGAATGCTTGACAGTTTTATCAAATTATCAATTGCTAAAAAATATATTTTGTCTTGCTTTTTTTGCTGATGCTCTAAATATTGATTAAAAGAATTATCACCAAAATCTTCTATTAACAAATAAGGAAAATTTTTTAAATCTTGATAAAGAATTTTTGGTACTGAAAAATTGTTTTTTTTTAATAAATCAGTAATTTTGATAAAAGAGATTAAAGCATCAAAATCTTCTGCACAATCCATCAAAACATAATTATGATTATCCTTGCTCACTCTAGCATATTTTCTTTTTGAAGCATCTTGTTTTAAAAAGAAAATATCATCACATTTTTCCAAAAATGAACTTTTGATAAACTGCTGATATTTTTTAAAAAAAATATTGTTGGAATTTTGCATATTTATATAGTATATTTTTGTTTTTACTGCAAGAGTTTTAGTAAAAAAATTATTTAATTAATAAAACAAATGAAAAAAAATAATTTATATTTATATAACAGTATTACAAGTAAAAAAGAATTATTTGTGCCTATTAATGACAAAAACATTACACTTTATGTTTGCGGACCAACAATCTACTCTAGTCCTCATCTAGGAAATGCTAGATCTACCGTAGTTTATGATCTTTTATATAGAATATTAAAAAACATCTATCCAAAAATCACTTACATCAGAAACATTACTGATATTGATGATAAAATCAATAATGCTGCCTTAGAACGAAAAATCACCATATCTGAATTAGCTAATGAGATTTTAGAAGAATTCTATTTTAATATGAAAGAAATAGGAAATTTACCACCTAGTTTTGAGCCAAAAGCAACAGAACATATCAAAGAAATAATTGCCTTGATAGAAAAATTAATTGATAATGGCAATGCTTATGAAAAAAATGGCAATGTTTATTTTAGCATAAAATCTTATCAAGATTATGGTAAATTATCCAAAAAAAAAGTAAAAGATTTAATTGCAGGATCTAGAATTGAAGTTTCTCAAAACAAAGAAAATCCAGAAGATTTTGTTTTGTGGAAACCTGCAAAAGACACAGATGATCAATCTGCAAAATTTCAAAGTCCTTGGGGCTTGGGCAGACCTGGATGGCATATTGAATGTTCAGCAATGAGTATGAAATATTTGGGCAAATCTTTTGATATTCACGGAGGGGGGGCAGATTTAAAATTTCCGCATCACGAAAATGAAATTGCTCAAAGCTGTTCTGCATATCCAAATTCTCAATTTGCTAAATATTGGGTGCATAACGGATTCTTGACAGTTAATGGAGAGAAAATGAGCAAATCTTTGGGTAATTTTATTACTGTCAGAGATTTATTAAAATCAGGTATAGAAGGAAGAGTACTTAGGCTGATTTTCTTAGGAACCCATTACAGAAAACCTTTAGATTATAATTTAAAAACTTTAGATGATACTAAAAAATTATTAAGTAAAATTGATGAATTATTACATAATTTCAACAAAATAGCAGATACAAATTATTTGCCTCAACCATTCATCAAACCTTTATTAGATGATCTAAATGTTGCTAAACCACTTGCTTATGTTGCTAGCTTGGTAAAAGAATTGCATAAAGATAATAGTGATAAAGAAAAATTACAATTTTTAGCAAATATAGTCTATTTTTTAGGTTTAGAAAATAACCGTAATGTTGCTCTTGACATTCCTGACGAAATTTTATCAATGGCAAAAAAGATTAAAAATGCAAGACAAGAAAAAGATTATCAAAAAGCAGACTTTTTGAGAGATAAACTTATTTATTTAGGTTATGAATTGCAATATAACAAAGATGGAGATATTAAAGTTAAGCAAATAATAAAATGATTTTACAAGAAATTTGTGCTAATAAAAAAAAAATAATCAAGGCAGAAAAAACTATTTTATCTCTTGCTGAATTAAAAAACAGTTTGAACAACAACCATTCTAAAAGTTTATTTCTAAAAAATATTGAAGCCAAAATTGCTAGCAAAAAACTTGCTATTATTGCTGAGATAAAGCAAAAATCTCCTTCAAAAGGTATTTTGATAAAAAATTTTGATCTAGCAAAAATTGCTAGATCTTATGAAAAAGGCGGAGCGGTAGCTATGTCAATTTTAACTGATTATAAATATTTTGCTGGAAAAAATGAATATTTAAAACTTGCAAAAAAACATAGTTCTTTGCCAATTTTAAGAAAAGATTTTATTGTGGATGAATATCAAATTTATCAATCAAAACTAATTGGAGCAGATGCAATATTATTAATTATGTCGATTTTGACTTTAGATCAAGCAAAGGAATATGAAGAGATTGCTAGTAATTTAGGTTTGGATATTTTGGTAGAATCTCACAATGAAAAAGAATTAGAGCAGGCTTTAAATTTAAAAACAAAATTAATTGGTATAAATAATCGTAATTTGAAAAATTTAGATATTTCTTTAGATAATATAGAAAAATTAAGAAAATTCATACCAAATGATAAAATAGCCATTTGCGAAAGTGGCATAGGATCATTAGAAGATTTTAGAAAAATAAAAAAATCAGGAATAAATAGTTTTTTAATAGGTCATTTTTTAATAAAACAGCAAGATCCAGCCCTTATATTAAGACAAATGAACAAAAAAGAAAATTAAGAGACTCTTTGACTATTTTCTGGTTGTTGTCAAGAATCTTGTGTCTAAAGATCAAGGCAACATCCCCCGCAGTCATCCACGGTAAACAGCAACAATTCTAATTATAGGAAAAATAGAAAAAAATGCTCGGGGTAATAGCTCTCTCCCTTTGAGGGGGAGCTATTACCCTAGCATAATTCTATTTATAATATTTTAGCTTTATAATTGACCTATAGCGAAAAAGATATTTAGTAAAAATTGTTTTTTTCAATTATTTGTTAGCCATAGCTAACAGATTATTAAAAAAAGCAATTTATGCTGAGCAGATTGAAGGCTATAGGTCAATTATAAAACTAAAATAGTATTAGAGTTATTAAAAGTTTCTAAATAACTTTAATTAATCTCTATAATCTGCACTTTTGCTATTTTTTGAAAAAATTCTAGATTTGTGGAAGTAATAAAAACTTGTATTTCTAATTTTGCTAAATCATTGATAAAATTATTGGCATTTTGATCATCTAAATGGCTTAGAATTTCATCTAATAGTAATATTGGGGTTCTGTTTGCAATTTTTTTTAGTAATTTTACTTTAGCATAAATAATAGAAATTAATAAGGATTTTTGTTCGCCTGTAGAGCATAGTTTAGCCATAATGTTCTTTGCTTCAAAAGAAGCTAAAAAATCTGTCTTATGACAACCTATATATGTTTTACCTTTTTCTGCATCTAGCAATCTATTTTCTCTAAGCATTTTTATTGCTTCATGCTCAATTTCTTGAGCAGTTTTGTGTTGCAAATACATTTCTTCAAAAACACCAGAAAAGGACAAAAATGCTTGTGGATAATTAGCTTGGTTATTTAATAATTCAGCATTTAAATATTTAATCATAAGCACTCTTGAATTTGCAATAGAGCTATTTAATTCTGCTAATTTCTTTTCTATTTGAGTTAACCAAATTTCATCATATTTTTGATTATTTTTTAAAATATTTATTCTTTCTCTAAGATAATAATCATATTTCATTAAATCATTTAAATGTTCTGGAAATAAATTAAAAACCATTCTGTCAAAAAACTTTCTTCTAATAGATTTCTCTGCAATAAAAATACTGTCATAAATAGGAGTTAACCACAGCAAATTGGCATATTTAATGGCATCTTGTTGTTTTTTTAAAACTTCTTTATTAATCAAAAGATTACGAGATTTTTTTTGGGGATCTTTTGAGGATATAAATTGATGATCTAAATCATCTAAAGAAAAATCAATGGTAATATTCCAACCCAATAATAAACTATTATTCTGATTTTCTAATTCTTCAGCTTTGCTATTTCTTAAGCCCTTGGTTGGAGAAAATAAAGAAATAGCTTCTAATATATTAGTTTTCCCTATCCCATTTGAACCAATAAAAACTATGATATTAGCAGAAAAATCAGTTTTGTATGATGAGAAATTACGATAATTAGTTAATTTTAGATTTTTTAGCTTGAGTTTTTGCAAGTTATGCTTTGATTGGCATTATGACAAAAAGAGTTTTGTCATCATCGCTTTCTTTAATAATTATAGGAGCTACTTTGTTAGAAAAATAAAGATCTACATTTGTCCCAGATAAAATGCTGTTTAGTTCTAATAAATATTTTGAATTAAACCCTATTTCAAGATTATTATTTGCAACATATTCAACATTTAATTCTTCTTTAGCAAAACCTGCTTCCAGATTATTTGCTTCTAAATTTAATTTATTGTGACCTAATATTAATTTTATTCCCCTATCTTTATTAGAAGAAAGTGTTGATACTCTATCAATTGCTAAAAATAATTCTTTTAAATTTGTTCTCATACGATTTACATTGTGGATAGGTACTACTTTCTCACAATCTGGAAAATTGCCATCTATTAATTTAGAAATAAAAATTATATTTTGTAACTCTACTTTTATTTTTGTATCAGAAATAGTCACTAGAATATCCGTATCCTCATCATTTTCAGTAAATATTTTGTTCATTTCTAAAATAGCTTTTTGAGGAATGATAATGTGTGGCATATTTTTTGCTCCTGCTGGAAGTGGGACTTCTATTCTTGCTAATTTGTGGCCATCTGTTGCTACGGCTCTTAAAACTTCTTGCCCATTTCTTAGCCCATCTTGCAAAAATATTCCTTGTAAATAATATCTAGTTTCATCACTAGAAATAGCAAACTTTGCTTTATTAAATAATTTATGTAGATCTGATTTTTTAATATTAAATTGATGATTGTTATCCTCAATATTTATGATAGGAAAGTCTGTTGCAGTAATTACAGGTAAAGAGAATTTACTGTTATTTGCCTTAATTTTTAATTTATTGTCAGAAAATATTAGTTCTATTTTGCTGTTATCAGGTAATTTTCTGATTATGTCGTAAAAAGTATGAACTGGAACTGTGTTTTCGCCTTCTTCTTTAATATCCGCTTTAAAAACTTCACTGATAGAAATTCCCATATCGGTAGCAGTTAAAACTACCTCACCATTTTTGGCTGATATTTTTACATTTAATAAAATTGGTATGGTGTTTTTTCTGTTCACTACCCCTTGCACATGGGATAAAGATTTTGAAATAGTGTTTTTGTCTATCAAAAAGTTCATTTTTTGCCTCAAACTTTAAAAATTATACCCCAAGTAAGCAATTTTGTTTTAGTATATTTTTTTAGAATAACAGTGTTTTTACAAAAACCAAGAAAAAATAACTTATTGCAATGATTTTAAATATAATTGTTTTATCTAAAATATTTCTAAATAATTATTTATTTGATTATTAGTCAAATTTGCATTAAAAATTTATAAAAGATACAATTCAAATTTACAAAATGTCTAATATCACTAATTCTTATCAAGAAAATTTTTTAAAAAAAATTTACCTATCTTTTTTTTCACAAAATTTTTATCAAAAAATTTTCAATGAGCAAAAATCATCAGGATTTTCTTTTATAGTAAAATTATTAATCATTGCTTATACCACACCTGCTATTTTTTTCTCTTATAAATTAATTAATTTTGATATTAACAAAAAAAACAAAAACACAGAAATATTCATTAATGAAATACAAAACTTACCAAAATTTAGAATTGCTAATAAAGAATTACAAAAAAATAATAATTTTCCAATTATTATACCATCTCAATTATCAAAAAATTATAATTTATTCTATATTTCTGATCAAGAAAATATAAAAAACAACAAAAACATTATTAGCATCACTAAACATTCCATTCATCTAAACACTGATAGATATTTATTATTTTTACTAGAATTAACAGAGATAGTAAATGTCAAAAAAATTATTTTTGAAATGGATGCAAAAGAAATAGAACCAAGTGACAAACTTATTATTCCTTACCAAGATTTAGATATTGAAGTAACCCCAACATTTGTTATTAATAAATTTCAAAATCACATAAAAAATATGGGATATAAAGTAATTGTCCCGATATTACCTATTATATTAATGTTAATAATATTATGGACATATATAGAGGTTTTTATTTGGTGTTTTATGACAAGAATATTTTTGAATAATATAAATTTTACTCAGCAAGAGTTAAGAAAAATCATAATCAGCGCCTTAATCCCCGCTAGTTCTATTAAAATGATAAATGGAATATTTTTATTTTCTTCCTATCTTTTAGCAGGAAAAATTGGTCTTGTCCTAATTTTAATTATAAAAATTTACTATATCAAATTTGCAATTAGCTCGGTTATTTTGCAATCTAGGACAAGGTAATTTTTCTATTACTAGATAAAAAAGCCTGTTTTAATATAAATGGTCAGTTAATCAGTGGAAATAGTATGAAAATCTCTTTTTACTTTCTCTGCTTCTTGATTTCTGTTTAGTTTTTTTAAAATTTCTATTAACTGAATATAAGCATATCTATCTTTAGGGTTATATTGCAATGTTTTTTTATATTGCATAATTGCTTTATCATATTGTTTTAAAATCACAAAAACTTCTGCTAAATAATAATTTGTCATTGAATCGCTTGGCCTAATTGCTAATTTTTTTTGATAAATAATAATTGCCTGCTCATAATTGCTTAATCTTTTCAAAACTCTAGCTAAATCTCCATAAATCTGATATTTTTGTTGCTTTGTTGCCAGCCCCAAAGCTTTTTGATAATTTTCTACTACTTTTTTTGGCCTATCTATTTTTTTAAAATGATTTGCCAATCCTAAATATGCCTCAAAATATTTTGGATTAAGCGATATGGCTTTTTGATAGTTTTTAATAATTTCACTAGAAACAGTTTTGATCTCATAAGTTCTTGCCAAATTATAATATAAAACTGGATTTTCTGGATCTTTTTTTATTTCTTTTGTATATTTTTCAACTCGCTGATCATATCTTTTCTGTAACCTTTCTCTATCTAAAGTTACTTTAGCAAATGAATTTATTACAAATAACCAAAAAATAAAAATAAAAACAATATTTTTTTTAAGCAAATTTCTTTTTTAAATTAGTTACTAAATTTAATTTTTCCCAAGTGAATTTATTTTCTATAGGGCAAAATTTTCTACCAAAATGTCCATAAGTTGAAGTTACTTGATAAATTGGATTATTTAATGATAAATGAGTTCTAATTGCTTTTGGGGTAAGATCTATATTTTTTCTAATATATTCTGTAATCTGCTTGTCTAAATCTTTTTTATCTTCATCAAAACTAGTAAGATAAAATGAAATAGGTTCTGCAATGCCAATACCATAAGATAATTGTAACAAACATTTTTTTGCTAAACCACTAGCCACTATATTTTTGGCTAAATATCTAGCCATATAAGTAGCTGATCTGTCTACTTTAGTTGGATCTTTTCCAGAAAAAGCTCCTCCTCCATGCGGACTAGATCCTCCATAAGTATCTACAATAATTTTTCTACCTGTTAAGCCCACATCACTTTCAGGTCCACCTATGACAAATTTTCCAGTAGGATTAAAAAGAAACTTTGTTTCATCTGTCAAAAAATCTTTTTTTATAGTTTTTTGAATAATAGGTTTTATCTGCTCAACAATAGATTCATTAGTAATATGTTCTTGATGCTGAATTGACAACAAAATTGTATCTACACTAATTGGCTTGCCATCTTGATATTTAAAAGTAATTTGTGATTTTGCATCTGCCCCAAAACCAGCAATATTTCCAATAGCTAAATTTTCATAAATAGCCCTTAATATTTGATGAGAGTAATAAATAGGTGCAGGCATAAAATCTTCTGTTTCATCACAAGCATAACCAAACATAATTCCTTGATCTCCTGCTCCCTCCAACTTGTTTTTACCCTCATCAACTCCTTGAGCAATATCTGGAGATTGCTTATGCAAGCAAAATTCTATAATAACTTTTTGCCAAGAAAATAATCTTGTTTCATCGATATATCCTATGGTTTTTATTAATTTTCTGATTTTTATTTCTAAATCAGATAGATCCAAATGAAAATTAGATCTAGTTTCTCCAGATATTATGATTTTTTTAGGAGTTACAAAAACTTCAGCAGCCACTCTAGCATTTTTATCTTTTTTTAGATGATAATCTAAAATTAAATCAGAAATTTGATCTGCTATTTTGTCAGGATGCCCTGCTGCTACTGATTCACTGGTAAATAAATAAGTCATTTTTTTATTTCTTTTTGATAAAGATCAGCAAGAGCTAAGGTGATTCTATGTGGCTTAAAATGATATGTTTTAGTTTTATCTTTAGTAGTAACATCGTTAACTCTTGTTACTTCAACAGTTGTTCCTGTTAGAAATATATCTTGCACTTGATCTAGTTCAGAGGGCTCTATATGCCTTTCTACTACTTTAATATTTTCTTTTTTTGCAATCTCTATGATAGTTTGCCTAGTAATACCATTTAAGAAACAATCAGCTTTTGGAGTATGTAATTCATCATTGATGACTAAAAACATATTAGCACTGGAGGCTTCTGCGATATAACCACGATAATCAAGCATTAAAACTTCGCTAAACCCTTCTCTTTCTGCCCATTGCTTTGAAATAGTGCAGATCATATATAACCCCGCTGCTTTTGCTGCTGTTGGAGCAGTATTAGGTGCAGGTCTTTGATATGGAGCAACAATTATTGAGATTCCTTTTGTTTTGGCATCTTTGCTGTAATAATTTCCCCAACTCCAAGTAGCAATTCCAACATTTATTTCATTACCTTGAGCAGAAACAGCCATTTTTTTTGATCCTCTAAAAGCAATAGGCCTGATATAACCATTTTTTACCCCCTGTTTAGCCACAATATCTAATTGAGCTTGCTCTAATTCTGCCTTTGAATAAGGAAGTTCCATATCCAACAATTCAGCAGATTTAAAAAATCTTTGATTATGCTCTTTTAATTTAAAAATTTTGGAATCATAAACAGCAACCCCTTCAAACACCGAGCTAGCATAGTGCAAGCCGTGATTTAATAGATGAACTGTGGCATCTTGCCAAGGAATTATTTTGCCATTATACCAAATAAACCCATCTCTTTTATCAAAATCTATCATTTTTATTTTATTCTTAACTTATTGGAAAATTATCATCATAAGACTTGGCTATTAGCTTTTTATATTTTGGATAAATAATCTGATAAGACCAATTATTATTATCCGCAAAATATACGGCCTGTTCTTTTGTTACAAAAGTTAATTCTAGCTCTTGATTCATATCAGAACTACCTGTCCAAGACATAGGTTTTGAGAGATATTTGCTTCTATCAATAACAGGTTCTATTCTCCAGTAATTTTTATTATTACCAGATTGCATTGCATTTTTTGTAAATTGCTTGATAAACACTTTCATATTTTTAATTATTGATTAAATTATAAAATTTACTTTCTAGATGATGAGAGCTTTTAAACAAGCCTCTAAAACTGCAGGTAACAGTAGTAGTGCCATATTTTTTTACTCCCCTGCTTGACATACATTGATGTTCTGCATCAATTAACACAGCAATTCCTAATGGTTTTAGATATTTATCTATGGCATCAGCAATTTGTGCGGTCATTGTTTCTTGAGTTTGCAATCTTTTGGCATAAATATCAAGTAATCTAGCAATTTTGCTCAAACCTACGACTTTTTTATTAGGTAAATAAGCAATTTGAGCTACTCCTATGATTGGCACCATATGATGCTCACAATGAGATTCAAATTTCATATTTTTAAGCAAAACAATATCATCATAATTTTCTACTTCTTCAAAAGTTTTGGACATAATTTCTTCAGCACTATGATTATAACCATCAAAAAATTCTTGATAAGCATTCACAACTCTTTTTGGAGTATCAAGTAATCCTTCTCTTTCAGGATCATCCCCAGCCCATTTTATCAAAGTTCTTACCGCAGATAATGCTTCTTCTCTAGTTACTTTTTTGTTCATAATTTGATGTGTTTGAAATTTAATTGCTGAATTATATATTTAATATTATATCAGTCAATTTTTTTAAAAAATTGCCAGTAATTATAAATCAGGGATGCTGGACACTAAAGATATTTGCAAATAAAAAAAGCCTTGTTATTAATGACCTTACTATAGCATATTCATCGTAAGCAGGTATTTATCCAACAATTCTAATTCTAAAAAAATGTGGATGTTTTGTAAATTATATATATGCTGATAATGATTTTAACTATCAGAGTGTGTTTAATCAATAAAATTATTTCTCCTTGCAGACCAGAAATTCTTATTAATGGAAAAAATAAGAATTTCTGGTCTGCAAGAGACTGTGAAAATTAGTAAATTTGTGCATTTGACAAGAACTGCCTACCGCCGTCATCCACGAAAAAGCGGGGATCCATTGTAGCAAAGGTCTGAAAAGACTGCAATCTGCCTTGGATCCCCGCTTTTTCGTGGATGATAGCGTGAGAGATTTTTTTCTATTATGACACAGCGGGGGGAGCAGTTGCTCTGAGCATAATCTCCTATTTCGTCACAGTTTCTTGAGGGAATTAATTACTCCGAAGATTTTTTTGTCGCATCAAGTAATCCTGTGTAAATGTTAATAAGATTGCATATATGCGAATAACAAGCTTAACTTAAAAAAATAAAAAATATGAAATTGTTGGATATTAGGGCGGAGTTTTTGGACTTTTTTGCTCAGAATAATCATAAAATATTGCCATCTTCTTCGTTGATTCCTCACAATGATCCTAGCTTGATGTTTGTTAATGCTGGAATGGTGCCGTTTAAGAATTATTTTACAGGATTAGAAAAACCAGCTTTTGAAGCTGTTGCTACTGCTCAAAAATGTTTGAGAGCTGGAGGAAAACATAATGATTTGGATAATGTTGGTTATACTGCAAGACATCATACATTTTTTGAAATGTTAGGTAATTTTTCTTTTTCTAAATATTTTAAAGAAGAAGCTATTTATTATGCTTATCAATTTTTAACTAAAAATCTTGGTTTGCCAAAAAGTAAATTGCTTTTTACTGTTTTTCATACGGATGATGAGGCTTTTTCTTTATGGAAAAAAATTGCTTCTGTTGCTGATGACAAAATTATTAGAATAAAAACTAATGATAATTTTTGGTCAATGGGAGATATTGGACCTTGTGGTCCTTGTAGTGAAATTTTTTATGATCACGGAGATCATATTAAGGGAAACCCCCCTGGTTCTAGTGATGAAGGGGATAGATTTATAGAAATCTGGAATTTAGTTTTTATGCAATATGAGCAAAAGAAAGATGGTTCAAAAATTGACTTACCTAATCCTGCCATAGATACTGGGATGGGATTGGAGAGAGTGGCTGCTATTTTACAAAATAAACATAATAATTTTGAGATAGATCTTTTTGCTGATTTAATCAAAGAATCCCAAAAATTAGCTAATAACAGTAAAGATATTGCCTCACATAGAATCATTGCTGATCATTTAAGAGCGAGTAGTTTTTTATTGGCGGACGGTATTATTCCAGAAAATGAAGGTAGGGGTTATGTTTTAAGAAGAATTATGCGAAGAGCAATGAGGCATATTCATCAAATGGGAGCATCAAAACATTTATTGTCTGATTTATTTCCATTTTTGGAAGAAAAAATGGCATCTTATTATGTAGAATTAAGCACTTCTAGAGATTTTATTATTGAAAATATTTATAATGAAGAAAAGCAATTTTCTAAAACTCTAGCCAAAGGAATGAAAATTTTAGATGAAGAGATAGTAAAAAAAAAAGGTGGTAAATTCTCTGGAAAAACAGCTTTTAAATTATATGATACTTATGGATTTCCTATTGATTTAACTGCTGATATTTTAAAAAATCAAAATATTTTTATTGATTATGAAGATTTTAATCAAAAAATGGCAGAGCAAAAATCTCGTGGAAAAGAAAATTGGCAAGGAAGTGGTCATAAAAAAGATGATAATATTTGGTTTGAAATAGCTAAAAAATTGCAAAAAACTGAATTTACAGGTTATGATAATTTTTGTGATGAGTCAGAAATTTTATTTATTTTGGATGAAGATTTAACAGAACAAAAATTTATTAAAGAATTAGAGAAAAAATATTATATTATTACTAAAAAAACACCTTTTTATGCAGAATCAGGGGGGCAAATTGGCGATAGCGGAGTTATTTCACTTAAAAACAGTGAGTTTTTGGTGCAGGATACGAAAAAATTTGCCAAAAACTTAATTGTACATATTGGTTTTTTAGCTAAAGGAGAGTTTAGGCAAAATGAAAAAATATCTTTGCTGGTGGATGCAAAAAGACAAGATATTAAAAAAAATCATTCAGCAACTCATTTATTACATAAAGCTTTGCAGGAAATTTTGGGGGCTAAAATTAGCCAAAAAGGCTCTATGGTAAATAATAAAATATTGAGATTTGATTTTTCTTATAACAAACAAGTTGCCAAAGATGATTTATTAGCAATAGAGCAAAGAGTAAATGAGATTATTTTACAAAATGGAAAGGTAAAAACAGAAATAATGACCATTGAAAAAGCCAAAAAATCTGGTGCTATGGCATTATTTGGTGAAAAATATAATGAAAAAGTGAGAGTTTTAACTATGGGAAAAGATAAAAACAAAGAATGTTTTTCTAAAGAATTATGTGGAGGAACTCATATAAATCGCACTGGAGATATCGGAATATTTAAGATTATTTCTGAAAATTCAGTGGCAAGCGGGATAAGAAGAATTGAAGCGATCACAGGAAAAGAAGTTTTAAAATATATGCAAAATCAAGAAACTATTTTAAATAATCTTACTCAATTAAGCAAATCCTCACCAGCAGAAATATCTGTTTTTACCAAGAATTTAATAGATAAAAACAAAAAAATAAGCAAAGAAATTGCTTCATTAAAATTAAATTCTATTAGTGCTGTTACTCAAGATGAAATTATTGATTTTCGAGGAAAAAAAATAATTTTTAAAATTTTGCAAGATGTAGATAGCAAATCTGGCAAAAATCTGGTTTTTAATTTAAGAGAGAAAGAAGTTTTTGATCTTATGGTTATTTTAGCTAGTTTTGAAAATAAAATTAGTATTTGGAGTGTGTCAAAAGATACAGAAAATTTTAAATCTAATAAAATAATAAAAAAATTGGTATTTTTTTTAGATGGTAAAGGAGGTGGTGGATCTGCTGAATTTGCTCAAGGAGGAGCTAGCAATATAGATAAATTATCAATAGTAAAAAAGAATTTTTTGGCAATGATTTAAAAAATAATTAAAAAAACTTTTTGGACATTGATTCTAATATGAAAAAAAATAGAAAAAAAGACTCGGGGTAATCGCTTGAGGGGGAGCGATTGCCTTAGTGTTTTTCTAATGTCTGGGGGTGAAGGGTCTTTGTATAAAATTAAAAAAATTATAAAAAATGTTTAAATCTGCTTTTAATATTTCTTTTTGGACTATAATTTCTCGAATCTTAGGGTTTTTGAGGGATATTTTTGTTGCTTATAAAATTGGGGCAGGGGGCTTGTCTGATATTTTATTTATTGCTTTAAAAATTCCTAATTTTTTTAGAAGAATCTTTGCAGAAGGTGCTTTTTCTCTTGTTTTTGTGCCTATTTTTTCAAAAAAATTAGTTGCACAAGGTGATCAGCAGGCACTCTTTTTTGCTAGGAGAATTTTTGTTTTTTTTGTCTCTTTTATTATAATTTTTATCTTTTTGGCAGAAATATTTATGCCTCAAATTATGTATGTTTTTGCCCCTGGTTATGTTGCAGAAGATACAAAGTTCTCAAGTGTAGTTTTTTTATCAAGAATTACCTTCCCCTATATTTTGCTTATTTCAATTGCAACATTTTTTAATGGAATTTTGAATTCTTATAAAAAATTTATTCCAGGTAGCCTGCTACCGATCATTTATAATTTAGGATTAATCTTTGCTCTTTTTTTCTTTGGCTCTTGGACTTATAGCAATATTATATCACTTGCCGTTGGAGTGATTTTTGCAGGTTTGTTGCAATTATCTTTTATGTTTGTTGTGGTAAAAAAAAGCACTAAACTTTTTGATAAAAAAAATAATGATAAACAAGACTCTGCTGAACTAAAAAGATTCTTGACAAAATTGCTACCAGCCATTTTAGCAGCATCAATTATTCAATTGAATTCTTGGGTAGATACAATTATTGCCAGCTTAATTCCAAATGCGGTTTCGTATATTTATTATAGCGATAGATTGGTGCAGTTGCCACTTGCCATTATTGCCATATCATTATCTGTGGCTCTTCTACCTTCTCTTAGTCAGGCTATTAAAAAAAATGACAAAAAAGAGGTTAAAACATTATTGAATAATTCTTTATTAATAGGTTTGTTTTTTGCCCTTCCAGCAACAATGGGATTATTTATTTTAGCAAAAGAAATAGTGATTTTGCTGTTTGCAAGGGGAGAATTTGATCAAATAGCAGTTTTAGCATCTTCTAATATGCTAAAAATATATGTTCTGGCACTTCCTGCCTATATTTTTATCAAAATTCTTTTAAGTAAATTTTATGCCAAAGGAGATACCAAAACCCCAGTGATTATTGCTGTGATTATTTTATTGATGAATCTTACTTTAAATTTAATCCTAATTCAAAAATATTCTTATCTAGGAATAGCTATTGCTACCGTGATCTCATCTTGGTTTAATGTATTTTTGCTAATTTATTTAATTAATAAAAAAGATAATATTTTTATTTTAAAAAATCATTTTAAAAAAGTTATCGCTATGTTGTTTAATATTGCAATAATAGGTTTTGCATTATTCTATGCTAAAAATATGGTGAATTTTAACGATTTCTCAATATTACTACA